>NZ_JAERJM010000032.1:0-9497 GCF_018257655.1 Pantoea sp. JGM49
CGGAAACGAAGCGTTTCCGGATTCTTACACAGCCACTGGATCGTTCAACTGATCCTTAACTGATCGGCATTAGGCCTTTCGGCCCGTTTTCTTTTATGCGTTCTGGCGCCACCATTCGGCGAGCAGAATGCCAGTCGCCACGGAGACGTTAAGACTCTCAACGTTGCCGGTACCGCCAATCGACAGGCTGATATCACCCTGCTGGAAGGCGCTGTCGGACAGACCTTCACGCTCCTGACCCAGTACCAACACCATTTTGGCTGGCAGCTCAGCTTTCGCCAGCGGCGTGCCTTCATGGCTTGAAGTCGTCACGATGGTGTAACCCGCTTTGCGGAAGGCTTCCAGACCGCTGGCAAAACTTTCACCGCTGATGGCCTGCACATGTTCTGCGCCACCTTCGGCAGTACGTACTGCCGCGCCCGATTCCAGCAGGGAAGCATCGTTAACCAGCAAACCTTTCACACCGAAGTGTGCGCAGCTACGCATGATGCCACCGAGATTGTGCGGGTTGCTGACATCTTCCAGCGCCAGCACGCAATCCCTGGTATCCGCTTTTTTCAGCCACTCAGAGACTTCCATGCCCATACGTTTCTTGATGATGAAGCACACGCCGCCGTGGTGTTCGGTGCCTGAAGCCTTAGTCAGCTCGGCATCATCCACCACGTGGTAGGCTTTACGGTTGGCCGCTAACCAGCGCAGCGTTTCGCGGAAGCGCGGGGTGACGCTCTGGATAAACCAGGCACGTACAATGCTCTCTGGGCGGCTGGCAAACAGCGCCTGGCAGGCATTTTCGCCGTAAACGCGCGTCTCTTCCTGACGCTGACGGCGAATCTGCTCGGGATCGATCACCGGCTTGTTGCTGGCTGCATCATCAACCTGGCTGTCATCAGCCACTGGCGGACGAGAAACGGTGCGCCACGGAGAATCACCGAAGCTGCGGTTGTCATCACGATCATCGCGACGACCGAAGCTGCGACCGCGGTCAGCATTGCGTGCATCACGCGCGGGCGTTCCGCGTCCACCTGCACTGCTGCGACCACCTTCTTCATTATTACGTGCAGTACGAGGACCAGAACGACGATTATCTTCCTGGCGCGCAGCAGGACGGCCGCCTTTGCCGGTACGGGGATTTGGCTTTTGGCCTGCATCCTCATCACGTACATACATCACTTTTACCTTGCCGCTTTTGCCTTTAAATTCGTCGTTCATTTGTTCCTCCTGCATTGAGAGCGCGAAGATTACCTGATGTGCTGGAGCTTAGCTATCAACTATTGAACCTATTGGGCAATCCAGATTGAGCATAGCACTCAACCTTTTCATAATGTTCGGCAATCATAACATTTACAGGTCCGGTTTGAGGTGACGATGAATACTGTATGTGCCTCCTGTCAGGCAACTAACCGCGTTCCCGAGGAACGTATTGCCGATGGCGCCAAGTGTGGTCGCTGTGGCGACGAGCTGTTCAATGGTGAAGTCGTGAATGCCACGGCAGCCACGCTTGATAAATATTTGCAGGACGATTTGCCCGTGGTGGTCGACTTTTGGGCGCCGTGGTGCGGTCCGTGCGTGAACTTCGCGCCTGTTTTTAAGGATGTCGCTGACGAACGCCGCGGTAAAGTGCGCTTTGTGAAAGTGAACACGGAAGCCGAACCGGCACTCAGCTCACGCTTCCGCATCCGCAGTATCCCGACCATTATGGTGTTCAAAAAAGGTGAGATGGTCGACATGTTAAACGGGGCAATGCCCAAAGCGCCGTTTAATGAGTGGCTCGACGAATCACTTTAAGCACCTCAGGCCAGCCCCTGTGCTGGCCTTGCCGTTCGCCTTCCATTAAACTGGCGTTTTTTTCCTGCCTGCGATTCTATGTCTGAAAATGCCGTTCTGCGCTTACGTGCGCAACGTTTAGCACGCGCTACGCGCCCGTTTCTTGCCCGTGGCAATCGCGTGTTGCGTTGCCAGCGTTGTCTGTTGCCGCAAAAAAATTGCCTGTGTGCCACGCTGCAACCGCAGCTAGCACGCAGCCGTTTTTGCCTGGTGATGTTCGATACCGAGCCGATGAAGCCGAGCAATACCGGACGCCTGATTGCCGATATCCTGCCTGATACGCTGGCGTTTGGCTGGTCACGCACCGAACCTGATGAAGCGATGCTCGCAGCAGTGCAAACCACCGATTATCAGCCACTGGTAGTATTTCCGGGCTCGTATGCCGATGCAGGCAGGGAAGTCCTCATCACACCTCCGCTCACCGGCAAACCACCGCTATTTATTATGCTGGATGGCACCTGGACCGAAGCCCGCAAAATGTTCCGCAAAAGCCCCTGGCTGGATGCGTTCCCGGTGATGTCACTCAACGTTTCCACACCTTCGCGCTACACGCTGCGGGAAGCGCACGGCGAGGGCCAGCATTGTACCGCTGAAGTGGCCGCCGCGCTGCTGGAACAGGCTGGCGATGCTGAGGCAGCAAGCGCGTTACAGCAGCATTTTGAGCATTTCCGTCACGCTTATTTGGCAGGCAAGCCGCATCATCCTGTGCACTATCAGGAAAGTGTGCTGTAGGGATCGCCTGATTTTTTAACTCGTCCGTTTGATTTCTAGTCGCACATCGCCATGGAGTTGGCTCCCAACATAAGGATGATGCGCTATGAAAGTCTGGTGGCTTGTTGTGCTGCTGATAGCGGGCTGCAGCACGGCACCGCAAACTGACCGCCCTTACCCACTGCAGTTACAATCCATTAGCACACGCACAGGTGGCATCATTAGCGTTGCTGAATTGCAGCCCGGTGATTTGCTGCTCTCCTCCGCCACCTCGCCTCAATCCTGGGGCATTCGCCTGATTAGCTTCAGCGGTGTCAGCCATGCCGCAATCTACCTGGGTGATCGGCAAGTGGCAGAAGCCGTGGGCAGTGGTGTCAAAATCATTCCGCTGCAACAGGCTATTGAGGAGAGTAATAATGTGTTGGTGCTACGCGTGCCCAGCCTCACTCAAGACCAAAGCTCGCTGTTGCGCGAATTTGCCCACCAGCAACAAGGCAAAAAATACAATTTCAAAGGTATCGTGATGTTCATGCCGTTTATGGTTTCGCGCCGCGTCTGCGAGCTGCCGCTGATGCATGAAAATCTACGCAGTGCCTGTCTTACTGCATTAGCGCGCGTGCAACTCGCCGACGTTGACGATCCTCAAGCCAATCGCTTCTTCTGCTCAGAATTCGTCATCGCAGGATATCGCCATGCAGGCGTCGAGCTACTTCAGGGACAGGCGAGCTGGGTCAGTCCGGCTGATCTCATGCATCTGCGTGATAGAGATGTCTCAGCATGGCATAGCGAGCAGAATATGCAGTACATCGGCCATTTAAAGCGCTGGAACCTTAAAGAGATCCTCAGCCTGCGATCGGCGAGTCGGCAAGCAGAGTAAAAAGCGTTTACAATCATGCCAATCTTGATGTCGGGAGCGGATGATGAGCCAACGCGGACTGGAAGCACTGTTACGACCTAAATCAATCGCGGTGATTGGTGCGTCAGTTACACCGGGGCGCGCCGGCTACTTTATGATGCGTAATTTGCTGGCTGGCGGATTTAGCGGTCCGGTGCTGCCGGTCACGCCGAAGTATAAAGCCGTAAGCGGTGTGCTGGCCTGGCCGGATATTGCCAGCCTGCCGTTCGCGCCCGATCTCGCCATTATCTGTACTCATGCCAAACGCAATCTGGAGCTGCTGCAGCAGCTGGGTGAAAAAGGCTGCAAAGCCTGCATCATTCTCTCCTCGCCCGCCAGTCAGCTTGAAGAGTTGAAAGCCTGCGCCAGCCAGTGGCAAATTCGCCTGCTCGGCCCGAACAGTATGGGATTGCTGGCCCCGTGGCAAGGATTAAACGCCAGCTTCTCGCCGGTGCCGATCGCAAAAGGACGCATTGCCTTTATTTCTCAATCCGCTGCGGTATCCAACACCATTCTTGATTGGGCTCAGCAGCGCAATCTCGGCTTCTCCTGGTTTATCGCTTTGGGCGACAGTCTGGATATTGATGTTGATGACTTGCTGGATTTCCTGGCGCGTGACGGTAAAACCAGCGCTATTCTGCTCTATCTAGAGCATCTCAGTGATGCGCGCCGCTTTGTTTCGGCCTCTCGTAGCGCCTCACGCAATAAACCGATTCTGGTGATCAAAAGCGGTCGCAGCCATCAGGCACAGGCGATGATTGGCACACTCAGCGGGCTGGATGCAGCATGGGATGCCGCGATTCAGCGTGCCGGTTTGCTGCGGGTGCAGGACACGCATGAACTGTTTTCCGCGGTGGAATCGCTGAGCCATATGCGTCCATTGCGAGGGGATAGATTGATGATCATCAGCAACGGCGCAGCCCCCGCAGCCTTAGCACTGGATGAGCTGTACGCGCGTAATGGCAAACTGGCTACGCTGAGTGATGAGACTTTACAAGCCTTGACCACGTTGTTGCCCGAGGGCGTTGGGCGCGGTAATCCGCTGGATCTCAAGGACGATGCCATCCCTGCGCGCTATGTTGCCTGCATTGAACAACTACTGGATAGCCATGAACTCGATGCATTAATGATTATCCATGCCCCGAGCGCCGTGTCTCCCGCCACCGAAACGGCCGAGCAAATTATTGCGACAGTGGCAAAACATCCGCGCGGCAAACAGGTGACACTTCTCACTAACTGGTGTGGCGAATACTCGTCACAAGCCGCTCGTCGTGCTTTCACTCAGGCCGGAATCCCCACCTGGCGCACACCGGAAGGCACTATAACTGCATTTATGCATCAGGTTGAGTATCGCCGTAACCAAAAACAACTGCGTGAAACCCCCGCTTTGCCGATAGGCCTGACACAAAATAGTACGCAGGCGCACCAGTTGATTCAGCAAGCGCTGGATCAGGGGATTAACACGCTGGATACCCACGAAGTGCAACCGGTGCTGCAAGCGTATGGTTTGTCGACGCTACCGACCTGGATTGCGAGTGACAGCCGTGAGGCCGCCACTATTGCCGATCAGATTGGTTATCCGGTGGCGCTTAAGCTGCGGTCGCCGGATATTCCACACAAATCAGAAGTTCAGGGCGTGATGCTGTATCTGCGCAGTTGTGAGGAGGTCGAGCAGGCCGCTGAAGCGATATTTGATCGCGTGCGCCACACCCATCCTCAAGCCCGAATTGATGGATTGCTGGTACAAAGCATGGCGAATCGTGCGGGTGCGCAGGAATTACGCGTGGTGGTGGAGCAAGATCCGCTGTTTGGTCCCATCATTATGCTGGGTGAAGGCGGCGTAGAATGGCAGGCCGATAAACAGGCTGCCGTCGCACTTCCCCCATTGAACATGACGCTGGCGCGTTATCTGGTGATTCAGGCGATGAAGAGCGGCAAAGTGCGCAGTCGCAGTGCGTTGCGTCCACTGGATATTGCCGGGCTGAGCCAATTGCTGGTGCAGGTTTCAAATCTGGTGGTAGATTGCCCGGAGATCCAGCGGCTGGATATCCATCCGCTGCTGGCCTCCGCGAATGAATTCACCTTGCTGGATGTCACGCTGCAACTCGCGCCATTTACTGGTGATAACGAAGCGCGTCTGGCTATCCGTCCTTACCCGCATCATCTTGAAGAACAAGTACAGCTGAAAGATGGGCAGTATTGCCTGTTCCGTCCGATCTTGCCGGAAGATGAACCACAACTGCGCGCGTTTATCGCTCAGGTAACGAAAGAAGACCTTTATTATCGTTATTTCAGTGAGATCAATGAGTTCACGCATGAGGATCTCGCCAACATGACCCAAATCGACTATGACCGAGAGATGGCCATTGTTGCAGTACGACAGCACAACGGGAATGATGAGATTATTGGTGTGACGCGTGCGATCTCGGATGCCGATAACATTGATGCGGAGTTTTCGGTGCTGGTGCGCTCCGATCTTAAAGGACTCGGGATGGGCAGACGATTGCTGGAAAAGATGATCCGCTATACGCGCGATCATGGTCTGCAACAATTGAACGGTATCACCATGCCACACAACACCGGCATGATTACGCTGGCACGAAAACTGAATTTTCGTGTGAATATTCAATTGGATGATGGCATTGTCAGCCTGAATTTACCGCTCGGTGAGGCGTGATGATATCCTGTACAGAAAGGTAAAAATCCTCCTTATCAGGCCGGTTGATGTTATTATTCACCGTTAGGATCATGATTTGATGGCAAAAGGCCATGCAATGAACAGAGAAGAAGTGCACTGTGATGTTGTCTAAATTTAAACGCAATAAACACCAACAACACCTCGCACAGCTGCCTAAACTGTCACAATCCGTGTCGGATGTGACCACGCTTTACTCGCCTGCCGAGTTCCGTGAGACCCTGCTGACGAAAATCGCTGCGGCTGAAAAACGCATCTGCATCGCCGCGCTCTATCTCGAGAACGACGACGGCGGGCGTGGCATCATGCAGGCGCTCTATGCTGCGCGTCAGGCACGTCCGGAGCTGGATATCAGTATTCTGGTGGATTGGCATCGCGCGCAGCGTGGCCGAATTGGCGCCGCTCGTGGACTGACCAACGCTGATTGGTATTGCGAGATGGCAGCACAGCATCCCGAGATCGCTATTCCAGTGTATGGCATTCCCGTTAACACGCGTGAAGCACTTGGCGTACTGCATCTGAAAGGCTTCATTATTGATGACACCTTACTGTATAGCGGCGCCAGCCTGAATGATGTTTATCTGCATCAGCATGATAAATATCGCTATGATCGCTATCAGCTAATCCGCAATCCACAATTGGCGGACACCATGTACGCGTGGATTTGCGAAAATCTCAAGCAGTCCGATGCGGTTAATCGCCTTGACCAGACTGAGCGTCCATCCAGCCCTGAAATTAAAAACGAAACACGCCAGTTCCGCCAGGATTTGCGCAGTTTCAACTACCAGTTCGCGGGGAATACTGACAATGACTCACTGGCGGTCACGCCGCTGGTGGGCCTTGGCAAACGCAGTCTGCTCAATAAAACCATCTTCCATTTGATGCCGTGCGCCGAGCGTAAACTGACGCTGTGCACGCCTTACTTCAACCTGCCAGCGATCCTGGTGCGTAATCTGATCCACCTGCTGCGTCAGGGTAAAGAAGTGGAGATCATCGTGGGCGATAAAACCGCCAACGATTTCTACATCCCGCCTGACCAGCCGTTTAAAATCATCGGCGCACTGCCCTATCTGTATGAGATCAACCTGCGACGCTTTCTGAGCCGTTTGCAGTATTACGTCAATAACGGCCAGTTGACGGTGCGTTTGTGGAAAGACGGCGAAAACAGTTATCACCTGAAAGGCATTTGGGTGGATGACGAGTGGATGATGATTACCGGTAATAACCTTAATCCGCGCGCCTGGCGACTGGATTTGGAAAATGCGGTGCTTATCCATGATCCGAAGAATGAGCTGGCAGAACAGCGCGAGAAAGAGCTGGCGTTGATTCGTGAACATACCACGACGGTCCAGCACTTCCGCGAATTAGAGAGTATTTCTGACTATCCGGCGAAAGTACGTAAGTTAATCCGTCGTCTACGCCGTATCCGTATTGACCGTCTTATCAGTCGCTTACTCTAGCAGATGCGTGCGTTCATCCTCTGCGTAGTTTTACTTTGTAGTGGATGTGCGCATGTGGCACAAGATAACTGGACCGGTAAGGACAAAGCTGAACACTTCTTCTCTTCTGCCGTGCTAGCCGCTGCCGGCAGTGAAATCTCCCAACACCAGCATCAAAGCCGTGGACAAAATTTACGTTTTGGCTTTTTGTTCTCGCTGAGTTTTGGCGTAGGAAAAGAGTTATATGACAGCCGCTCTTCGGGGAGCGGCTGGAGTTGGAAAGATCTCAGCTATGACGTGGCGGGAGCGGCCACTGGCGTTGCCTTGTGGAATTTAAGCCAATAATCACAGTGCAATGCCCTTCCCTTTGCGATGGAGCATCAGGGAAATAACGAAGGCCAATGCCCCCATCGCCGACACATACCAGAAGAAACTGGTTTCAATCCCCTCTTTCTTCAGCAGTAAAGCGACATACTCGGCCGAACCACCAAAGATCGCATTAGCCACCGCATAAGATAAGCCAACACCTAGTGCGCGCACTTCTGGCGGGAACATTTCTGCTTTCAGAATGCCACTGATGGCGGTATAGAAGCTGGTGATAATCAGCGCCAGCATGATCAGTGCAAATGCGGCCCAACCGCTCTGCACATTTTGCAGCATCATCAGGATCGGCACGGTACAGACCGCTGCACCCGCACCAAAGATCATCATCGAGGATCGACGACCGATCTTATCTGAAAGCGCTCCAACGATCGGCTGAATCAACATGAAGACGAATAATGCAGCAGTCATCAATCCGCTGGCACTGCGTGCATCCATCCCTGCCGTGTTGACGAGATACTTTTGCATGTAGGTGGTAAAGGTGTAGAAGCTCAGTGAACCGCCGGCAGTAAAACCCAATACCATCAGAAATGCGCGTGAGTGATTGCGCAGCAAACCCATAACGCTGCCCGCATCTTTATGTTCACGATTCTTTTTCTCGGAGGTTTCATTCAGTGAGCGACGCAGCCACAGAGCGACCACAGCCAGCACGGCGCCAAGGAAGAAGGGGATACGCCAACCCCAACTCCGCAACTCTTCGTCGCTGAGGATCTGTTGCAGCACTACCACGGTAAGAACCGCTAACAGCTGCCCGCCGATCAGCGTCACATACTGGAATGATGCGTAAAATCCTTTACGGCCTTCTAAAGCGACTTCACTCATGTAAGTAGCGCTGGTGCCATACTCTCCTCCCACTGACAACCCTTGAAACATACGCGCCAGCAGCAGGATCACCGGTGCCGCTACGCCAATTTCGCCGTATCCTGGCAGGCAGGCGATCACCAGGGATCCTAAACACATCATGCAGACAGAAATCAGCATTGAGTTTTTACGTCCATGGCGATCGGCGATATAGCCAAACAGCCAGCCACCAATCGGACGCATTAAAAATCCAGCGGCGAATACACCTGCTGTTTGCAGTAACTGCGTAGTGGTATCGCCTGCCGGGAAGAATACATGCGCGAAATAGAGTGAGAAAAAGGAGTAAACGTAGAAATCGAACCACTCGACCAGGTTGCCCGATGACGCGCCAACAATCGCCCAGATGCGTTGTTTGCTGTTTATCGTTGATTCAGATGGTGCCACTTTTTGTTGTAGTGAGTCGGTCATGTCTTACCTCATTTCCTTGCGATAAATTAATGCCAAAGGATTCAGTAAAGCACGTGTTGGGCGGTTTCGGGAATTGGATGACGTTGAAGGTGCTAATTTGTGATTAGTAAGGGATTTTGGGGGTGAAATTAGGGCGATTGCATGCAATTTCAGCGTTATATAGACGTAAAAAAACCCTGAACTTTCGTTCAGGGTTTCTTCACTTGTTTGATGCCTGGCAGTTCCCTACTCTCGCATGGGGAGGCCCCACACTACCATCGGCGCTACGGCGTTTCACTTCTGA
>NZ_JAERJM010000033.1:0-7480 GCF_018257655.1 Pantoea sp. JGM49
TAATAGAGGTTAAGTATGAGTGAAATGAAATATAGATTGGAAGATTATCCATTGATGACTTCTTTTAAAGGAATTAGCTGGATAGGAAAGTTGAGGGATTTGTCTAAACAAACATTCATATCTGTTGAGGAAAAGACTGTAAACGCCATTGAAACAAGAGGGGTTATGGTAGGACATATGGATGATTATAGAATATATTTTCTAACTTCACGACCTCGCATCAGGATTGTACCTGAGGTCAATGGTTCCTTAAAAAAAAATTATATTTATCAACATACCAATAGTAATGGATATTTAGAATGCAGTTTTACTTTACAGGCTGATATGCCTGATAATGTAAAAGCTCCGAAGGCTAAAGCGCGGTTGATTCTTTCTGAAGAATTAAACACTATAATCAGAGAGGCTGGTAAAACAAAAAGCGAAATACAGGGTGTTTATCTTGCCGAAGATTTCGCTAATGCTATGGTTTTTGAGTTTTCTGACAAGAGCATTAGCTCCGTCGCTATGAATTTAGTTCCCGATCTTAACAAGTTTATTGAAATAGTGGATGAAAGTCCCAATAGAGAATTTTTGGAATCTTTATGCTATGAAATTCAGTATATCGGTCAGGCGACCACTTTTGAAAACCGGCTCAATGCACATAATAAAATCAGAGAGTTGGCGGATCTGCTTTTGACCAGAAGATTAGATCATGAGCCTGTTATTTTCAGTTATACTTTCTCTTGCGACAGTGATTTAGATAATAATTTAAAGATAGATCTATTAGAAGCGACCCTCATTTCTCATTTTAAACCTAGATTTAATATAGATATGATAAATTTTCCAGATGGTAAAAGCCCTAATGAAATATCGCTAATAAAAAGAATTAAAGCACAGTCCATTTCTAAGGTTTCTGTTGATGCGATAGGTTGTTTGTATAAAGAAAATTATTGTCAAAGGTCATTAAGGAGAATTTCTGATGCTTACGGGATTACTTTTGACCAGGCTGGTAATTTGTTTGCAAATTCTGGAGAAGATATATCCTTAAATTTACCTAGGTGAAATATTCTGTTCTGTTTTTTAAGTAAACCACTGGTGGTATGTTTTATCTGGTGTCAAATGTTATTAACATACTCTATTACTTGTGCACTCATTTCCCTGATATTCTTATTATTACTCTTGTAATATGTCCATTTGCCAATCTTTACCGGGGTTACCAGTGAGCCGTCACTTAATGACTTAAGAAGTAAAGATGTGGCAGGCTGTGACAGACCTGCCTTCTTTTGAATCAGACTTGCACACACACCATACTCACTAAAATCGTAAAGTTGCTGATAGTCTGCAAAGGCAACTTCAGGCTGCTTGAGCCATTGCAATACAGCAACCCTTAGCGGGTTAGACAAAATTTTGATGGCATTTTCTGGAGTCATGAAGTCTAGATTCTGTGTTAAAAGTTCATCAGCCAATGACAGGATAGTCAGTATAACCCTTATCTGTTCCGCCATACAGAGTTGTGCCATCAACGTCATTCAGCGCGTGCCCTGAAAGCAGTCGCTCAGGAAGATCAGGATTAGCGATAAACGTCCTTCCGAAACCGAAAAGGTCTCCCCAGCCACTGGCCAGCATCCGCTCAGCTTTTTGTTTTGTATAACGTCCTGAGTACATAATTGGTGCCTGGAATGTTTCCCGCAGCGCTATACGGAAGCTTTCAGGCATCTCTGGGCTATTATCCCAGTCTGCTTCTGCTATTGAAAGATAACCTATTCTCATTTCATTCAGAATTTGAGCTGCGCGAATATAGGTTGCGTTAGGATCACTCTCAACCAGCCCAAGGTAAACACGTTCCTCGTTTGTGCTGGTAAATAACGGTGCAAACCTTACACCCACACGACTACTACCGAAGACCTCACTCACGGCCTCAGTAACTTCACGCAGAAAACGCAGCCGGTTTTCCAGAGAGCCGCCATATTCATCAGTACGAAAGTTAGTGTGCTCGGAAATAAACTGATTTATCAGATAGCCGTTTGCTGAGTGCAGCTCGACTCCATCAAACCCCGCTGCAAGAGCGTTTTCCGCAGCCTTTCGGTACAGCCTAACCATATCTTTTATTTCATTATTTGAAAGTTCGCGCGGGCAACTTGGGGTTGTAAGGATCCCTTCACCCGGTGCTGTCTCAATGAAAACCCTGACATTCTCAGCTGCTATAGCTGAAGGGGCCACAGGGTAATCCTTCCCGGGTTGAAGTTCGGTATGTGAAACGCGGCCTACGTGCCAGAGCTGACAATAGATTATCCCTCCTTCATCGTGCACAGCTTCAGTGATTTTTTTCCATCCCTGTACCTGTTCCTGAGAATGTATACCCGGCGTCCATGCATACCCCTGCCCCCGAGGCTCAATCTGGGTACCCTCTGTCACTATGAAGCCGGCAGAAGCTCGCTGCCTGTAATACTCAGCCATCATGGCGTTTGGTACGTTGCCTGGCTGAGAGCTGCGACAACGCGTCAGCGGAGGCAGCGCGATACGATTGCGTATCTCGAATCCGCCTAATTGAAGGGGGGTAAAAAGTGGTGAAATTGTCATAAATTCGTCCTCAAATGAAAAATGGATTATATTTATATATTTAAATTTGTAAATGCGTAATTTGTGCTTTTTTTTGGACGATAAAATTCAATCCATGCAGTAAAATATTTTAACTGCATGAATTTAATGTAAATCATACACAATTACTGCATCAGGCTTGTGCTAGGGAGTTGATCAGTTTGACAAAATGATCAGCGGAAATAACTGGCGCAAAGAAGTTATTGATCCGCTCCATTGCCGCAGCTTCCTGCTCCGGCTTCTGGCAACCACACGCGTCACCGATTACGATTGGAAGATAACCATTATCTCTCGCTTATCGCTGGCCCGCATAATCTGCCGTAGTCTGGCATGACAAAACAGAGCAGCACGGTATGCCTGAAAGCCTGTTACAGGCCCTTCCCAGATGCTCATCTGATTATCCGGTAGCCTGTGCAGAATAATCTGTGCGACAAAGTTCGTTCAGTCATAATTTTGAAATGTTCAGTGATTTTGCTCCCTAAGCAGCCTGCTCAGGCTCTTGTCTGCGTAATCAAGCTAAAGTTCCGGCACGAAATGCCGAACATGATGAAAGTGGGGCCGTCAGAACAGGGTATGTTCGCCAGGCGGCTCATCCGATCAGATTATCCGGCCTGAGAGTCAGCCCCGGTCATGCAGTAATGCTGATTTTTTCAACGCGGTGCTGTAGAATACGCAGCCGGGCCAGGTTGTGGCATTCACATTATGGGTTTACACTCAGGCAAACGGAGTATTTATCAAGAGGTTTTATGCGATTTGAAAACTGCCTGGAAGAGATG
The DNA here is from genome assembly GCF_018257655.1 of Pantoea sp. JGM49. Classification (NCBI taxonomy): domain Bacteria; kingdom Pseudomonadati; phylum Pseudomonadota; class Gammaproteobacteria; order Enterobacterales; family Erwiniaceae; genus Pantoea; species Pantoea sp. JGM49. The sequence goes on from NZ_JAERJM010000033.1 coordinate 3,354, forward strand.
AGCGTTATCAGTCATGTGCTCTCTACGGTGACCTCAAACGCTTCACAATTTTCTTCTGATGATGCTCAGAAACATCACCCTACGGTCTTTCGCCGTAAAAATTATCGTCGCATGCGTGGGGCGCTCAAGGCCGCGGCAAAATACAGCCGTTTCAGAGCTGATGAGAACCAGAACCTTTCCTCAGACCCTGTTGTCGCTGCGCAGGTGGATGAAGTCGAGCGCAGTCTGGCGGATCTTGCTGCCAGACAAGTCAGGCTGACTCATGCCATATCCGGAATGATTGCTGAAAGTATTCGCGAAAGCTTTGGTGAGGATCGTTATCAGAACCTTCAAAACCTCGATCTGAGCATCAGGGGACTTGAGGGGTACGTTAATCAGATTATCCGCAGCGCCGGTAACCCGCATCCTTACATTCTGCGTCTGAGCAGAGCGATAACTGAGTGCCGTCTGGCGGTAGCTGATTTGCTGATGATCCTCGATCAATGTTTCCAGACCGTGGAGTTTTCGGCTTCGCGCACCGGCCTGATTGATGAAGACGTTTTTGCTGATTTTATCTATCACTGAGACGCTATGATTAAGGCCACATGGAACAGTGACAGCTGTGCATCTTACCTGCAGCCCACGTTTGATCTTCGTCCGGCACTTCGCGTAACCCTGTTAGAAGACTTTCTGGCTTTTAAGGGGCACGGCACCTTTCCGGATGTTTTTGGAAAAGACGTGCCCTATACCGCGCCGGCAGCCATTGTCTCCTCTCGCGTATATCACGTGCACCTTCTTTTCACCAGACCGGAAAAAACCAGCTCGCGGATCGCATACAACCGTACCAGCGACCGTGCTCTGGTGTATTCTCAGCACGCTAAATTCCCCCAGGTTTATAGCCTGCTGGCGATTTTCCCTAAGGATGCCCACGCAAGAGCAAAGGATCCGGAGGTGCTGAAGGATATTGCAGCCTACGCTAAAGCATTTCAGGAACTCAGCAACCCCTGAATGCGCACCACATCTCTCTTCAGGTTTTCTTTCATGCAGTTCCCGTTACGTCCCGGGGATCCCGCAACTGACTCACGCCGCCCGCATTGTTCTCGGCTGATATCGTTAAATACGGGAGTTGCGGCTCACGTACTGCTTTCCGGGTAGCTCCGCGCGCGGCCGGTCTGCCCTTACTTATCGTCATTGAAACGCTCACGCCCGTTAAGCTACGGCTTTGCAACATCTCCTTACCTGAACGCCAACAGCAGCGGCATCATACAGCTCAAAACGTCTTTTTATCTGGGGCGTCAGGCTCGTGACAAATGAAGAACGCGGGAAGCAGGCTGTCATGCTCACCTGCAGACATGCTGAAAATCACCTTCTGCAGCAGGGCTGCTGTGTGGTTTGCCGGGTGCCGGTTTGTTTCCCTGCCCCCCGGGCAGTCCCTGTCAGGTGCCCGGCGCCAGCGTGCCTCGCTGCGCCTGGATCAGCATCGTGCGGGCATCGCCCGCCTCCCACGTAAACTGCACCTGATTGTCCGCCGCCACGTCCAGCGCAAACACCTGCATATAAATGTCGGTGGTTTCTTCTTTCTTGTGCCCCATCAGCGCCTGAACGACCTTTTTGTGTGTATGACTGTAGAAAAGATGCATGGCGAACGAATGGCGCAGTGCCTTGGGACACACCGTCAGCGGAAAGGTGACGCCGTCACGTGAGGCGTCGGCCACGGCTTCGTTCAGCCAGCGCCTCACCGTCCTGTCGGTGACCGGCCACAGCGGCTCATGCCGCTTTGGCCTGAAAGTGGCCATGTGCTGGCGTAGCTGGGTCAGAAAACGGCCGTCCGTCAGCGGCACGATCCTTTCCGGCACCTGATTTTCATCCTTACGCGGGCGGCCGCGGCCGCGCGTGCGCTGCTTGAGCGTTTTCAGCACCACGTAGGGCTGGCCGCCGTCGTCCAGCACAAAATCTGCCGGGGTCAGCGCGAGCGCCTCGTTAATGCGCGCGCCGGTGTTCCACATCAGGTTAATGAGGCTCGCGCGCTGCAGGTCGGGAATGTAGGAAAGCAGCGCGGCGACTTCCGGCGCCAGCAGGTAGCGCGGCAGCCTCCCGTCATGGAGCGCCATCCTCCGCAGGCGCATCGCCTGCGGCAGGTTCATGGCGGGCACGCGCGCGCCCGCGTTCAGGTGTTCCGGCAGTCCTGCGGTCATGGTTACCTCTGCAACAGTCACGCCCAAAACTGACGGCGTCGCTGCGTGAATTCTGAAAATTTTTACGGGTCTGATATCGCCAGATTTTACACAGCGACGCCTGGGGTAATTCCGGTGATTTTCTGACCGGAAAACGCTGCTGGAGGAAAATTTTCACCTGACGGAGGGCAATTTGCCATCAAAAAAAATACCCGAAAAGAAGATCCTGCAAAAGTGAAAAATGTCCGACTTTCTTCAAATATACCCAAAAGCGGACACTAGCATGATTTCCTCAGGATCCCTTCTCTGCAAACGGCTTACCTGAATTTACTATATATAGTAGTTACTGTGTCCAATGTGGCGCTATATAATGTGTTTTCCTGCGAAAATTCCTGGTGAGCGTGAGGATCCGTCTTTCGGGGAAACCGGACATCGCTACGAGAAAGACGTGAGTTCAGAATGAACATGGAGCTTCTGGCGACTTTACATGGACATCACAGTACAGGATCAGTCACCTCATGCAGGGTGCCTTCACCGGTTTACTTGAGGCAGCACCGGCATCGGGAAAAGATACGTTATCAGCGCAACGCATCCAGCCAGCATTACCCGTCAGTCAACAGTGCAGAAGGTGAAATCGTAGATATGATGTGCGGGGGATTAAAATATACCCTGCCAACTGTAATAAATTCGAAAAGATCACCTAAATTAAGAACATTCTGGCTTTTGCGGACTCTTATATCTCAGATTGAGTAAGCCAATAAGAGGGTAAATGCAATCGATTATGTTATGTCATTCTGGCCGGATATATGATGACGCGAAGACCAGAATCAATCTTCGGTTTATATATCTTTCATCATTTAAATTATTAATAGAGAGCTGTGCGACTATGCTGATTGATTTTCCTCCAGGGTATGCAGCCACGTGCTGGTTGACATTATTTATATGCATAGTACTTGCTTGGGTCATCTTCAGAAACTAGTCAGCCCGGATTTCACTTATGTAAGTGAAGTTGAATATTGGATGTTATTAATTCAGAAAACATATTGCCAGACGTGTCTGGGTACCCGATCAAATAGCCTACCGGCGGCAAACTCGGCTTTACGATGATCATAAGCCTGTGTCATGGCAAATTCATCTTCCAGATCATCTTTATAGCTGAGATGTTCATAGACTTTTTCCAGGGTTTCTAAGCTCTGATAACGTCTAAATTTTAGCAACCATTCAGTTCGGTTCATAATATATACATCCGTTTTGTCTCAGGTAAGTAAGGGAAGTGAAAATTTAAGTTAAATAATTTAAGTTGGCATTCTTTTAGCAGATACTTCAAAAGTATTGTTCATATAGCCTAAGTTCATATCCTTGTCCAGAACCTTAATGCTCACGATAAAACCGGAAAACATCACTGATCTTATAAACGACCCACTCATAGCTTTACAATAGTCCTGAATTAAAAAACTTACAAGATAGCGAAGTAATTAAATCCATTAAAATATATGTAATGCCGATAAAGTAAGTGTTAAGAGTTTGAAACTTATCAATAGGAATAATGATAATTTTCATGTTTTCAGTGATGGCTTTCAGCGAGACTTTCCTGAAATTGACCAGGAAAGACTGGATTCTTTTATTGAATCTTCTTGTCATTTGAAGTGGTAGCACAGGTGATAATATTCAAGCCACTCGGCTTAGACACTGTTTAACTTCTTTGTAAAGCCTGTACGAACGTCATGGCCTGCAGTTACGCTGCATCTTTATGCTGGTATTGTCTCTGTATTTTCGAAATTCCGGAATAACGCAGGTCACTATATGACTATGATTTCAGCCAGAGTTTAAGGCTGCTCTGGACAGAGCCAAAACTGCCTTCCTAAGGGGCTGACATATATGACTTAGCTATTTCGGCCTGACCTGCCCCCAGGATTAGATACAACCTTCAGTTAGTAATGTCGGTTGGTTTTTCTTCATATTTCCCGTTTCGCC
>NZ_JAERJM010000034.1:0-7245 GCF_018257655.1 Pantoea sp. JGM49
GCGCGCAAAGTTGCAGGCGCAGTGTTCAATAGCAATGAAAAAGAAATGTACAATTGATGTCATATTGTATAACTTTGGGCCGCGGCTTTCGCCGCATGTAACGAATGGTGCATTGCATCACCTCTGTAAGTGTTTATGGATTTTCATTTATAGAGGTTTTTTTTAGAGTTAATCAATCTAAACAAGCGCAGCTTTAGATTTCAAATTCACCACATGAAAATTTCCCTTCCCCAATTTCATTAGAACTATTTGGCAAGAAGTCATTCATAACGCATAAATCGATTGCTACTTCTTTTTCCTCACTTAGATTTCGACCACGCTTCAACATCTTTAGTTATGTCGCATATCACCAAATGATTTAGAAATCGTCACAATAAGATAAATTTTATTTATCGACACCCAGCAACACATTAAAGGAGTTTAAGTAAAGATAAAAGACTCGTTTACGGCATTTTGCTTATACAATTCTAAAGAGCTCTGCTGTTTTTCTCACGACCAATCAATTTTTATTTCTTACGAGTTGTCAATGAAAAAAAGTAAAATATAAAAAACCTTCCGCGCTGCAAAAATCATTTTTCACTCCATAATTAAAATGTCTAAACATGGAGAAAAAAATGAAGAATCCAACTCTGCTACAGGCATTCCACTGGTATTACCCTGAAGGTGGCAAACTCTGGCCTGAACTCACTGAGCGAGCGTCAGACTTGAAGGAATCTGGAATAAACATGGTCTGGTTACCCCCTGCCTATAAAGGCGCCGGGGGTGCAGCTTCCGTAGGATACGACACTTATGATCTGTTCGATTTAGGAGAATTTGACCAGAAAGGTAATATTTCAACAAAATATGGTAATAAGGAAGATTTACTCAGGGCTATCAGCTCATTGAAAGATAATGATATTGCTGTTTTATTAGATGTTGTTGTCAATCATAAAATGGGGGCTGATGAAAAGGAGGCAGTTCAGGTCAATAGAGTGGATGAAAACGACCGTACAAAAATTGACGAAGAAGTTGTTAACTGCGAAGCCTGGACACGCTATACCTTTCCGGCCAGAGCGGGAAAATACTCTCAGTTTATGTGGGATTTTAAGTGTTTTAATGGTGTAGACCACATAGAAAACCCATCAGAGGATGGGGTATTTAAGATAGTTAATGATTACACGGGTGAAGGCTGGAATCAGCAGGTTGATGAAGAAATGGGTAATTTTGATTACCTTATGGGCTCAAACATCGACTTCAGAAATCACGCAGTAACTGAAGAAATAAAATACTGGGCGCGCTGGGTCATGGAGCAAACCGGATGTAACGGCTTCAGACTTGATGCGGTAAAACACATTCCCGCCTGGTTCTATAAAGAATGGATTGAACATGTACAAGCTGTATCAGATTCGCCACTATTTATTGTGGCTGAATACTGGTCTTTTGAGTTAGACAAATTACAACAATATATAAACCAGGTTGAAGGGAAGACAATGCTCTTCGACGCACCTCTCCATATGAAATTTCATGAGGCATCTAAACAAGGCAGTGATTATGATATGAGCCGAATCTTTGAAGGCACATTAGTTGAAGCCGATCCTTTTCATGCGGTCACGCTGGTTGCTAATCATGATACTCAGCCCCTGCAGTCTTTAGAAGCCCCGGTTGAAGCCTGGTTTAAACCGCTGGCATATGCGCTTATCTTATTGAGAGAAAATGGCGTTCCTTCAGTATTTTACCCCGACCTCTTTGGAGCAGACTATGAAGACACAGGTAATGATGGTGAAACCCATCGTGTAGACATGCCAGTCATAGATAAACTCGATAAGCTAGTGCTGGCACGTCAGCAATTCGCGCATGGCGTCCAGACATCCTGGTTTGATCATCCTAACTGCATTGCATTCAGCCGGAGTGGCACGGCGGAACAACCAGGATGCGTTGTGATAATGTCAAATGGTGATGATGGTGAGAAAACGCTTAATCTTGGTGAACCCTTAGCTAATCGTATCTGGCGAGACTTCCTTTTTAATTCCGATGAAGTTATCAAGACTAATGAATCAGGTGAAGGCGTGTTTAAATGTAAAGCGGGTAGCGTAAGTGTCTGGGTTCTCGAAGAATTTATTTCCTGATAAGCTGCCCCCCACATTACTGTGCCGGCAGAATGCATACTGCCGGCAACAATTATTTGGTGGAAAGCTGATATTCTGGGTGTTTTCCTGCCAGCAGTAGTAAAAATTCGTATTCTCCCTGACTGAGTTGAGCAGGTTTCGAAAGCGACTCTTTCATCTGCCACACTCTCAGGCTCAGATTAAATCTTTCGGCTGCATTAGCCTGAGTCATACCCGCTTCAATGCGCAAACTGCGAATGTCATTCTGGGCGGACATTACCGGTACAAAGTTGTTTTTCTTCATAACTTATCTCTGGCGTTAGTCTATGGTATGTGTAGTGGTCAAACAGATTTATAAATAACTTCACTTTCAACTGTTTAAGGCTAATATTTTTTAGTTATCGAATTAAAAATTATCGCTTCGCTTATACTTCCATCCCGCCTCGCTTAATAGCCGTCTCTATATCAGAAACATCACATAAATAGTTTTAGACATTTAATAGGGAATATTCTGCTTTTTAGTTTTATCAAATCATTCAGAATCTGACACCCCAATGAGCCCCAATTAAATCAGAAAAATATCATATGAGGTTAGTCATGAAAGACCCAATTCAACGTCGCATTCCCCATGATTTGACGCAGGTAATAATAAATGAGCACTGGCAAATTACCTACTGGACTCTTACACTCCAAACCACTCAGGAAAGACTAACCAGAGCTATCAGAGAGGTTGGCTCAAATACAGAACTGATACGAACATGGCTCAGGGAGCATCCCCCTCTCATAACCCCTAAACCCATGATTTAATTATCTGTAATTAAGCGAGAGTTTATTATCATTTGAATCAGTTATGCCAGGCCGTCGATTAATATATCTCACACCTGTGTGGTTGCCGGTAATGCGAAATGAATGATGGTCTTAGCCATGTCTTCGGTTCTGGTATTGAGCCTTACGGCTGAACTTGCAACATGCCTTACCAATGTGGAATTTTGCTGTGTGACCCGTTCAATATCGGTAACTGCTTGCGTCACCTGAATGATCCCTTTGCTCTGTTCATTTGAAGCATAAGAGATTTTCCTGATGAGTTCATCTACTGAAGAAACGCATTGGGTCACCGCTCCCATGGTGTGCCCGGCACGGTCTGCGACCTCTTTGCCCTCATTCACACGAGCGAGAGTTGTATTGATTAATCCTTCAATTTCTTTGGCTGCACTTGCGCTGCGTTGTGCAAGTGTACGTACTTCTGTAGCAACAACAGCGAACCCTCTGCCCTGCTCGCCTGCCCGGGCTGCTTCAACGGCAGCGTTTAACGCCAGTATATTTGTCTGAAATGCGATACTGTTCACTGTGGCAGTAAACTGCCGTATTTTTTCGGCTTCCTCGGTAATACCATTCATCATGAGGCCAACTGAGTTCACCAGCTTTTCGCCTTCTCCGGTGATGTATGCCGTTTTCTCAGCAAGACTGCTTGCTTCATCAGCACTTAATGCATTTTGCTGAACGTTCGCGCTCAGCTGGGTAATACTATGTGCGGTCTGCTCTAAGGAAGTTGCCTGTTGAGTAGTCCTTACAGAAAGGTCAGTATTGCCCGCTTCGATGTCTGCAGCCTCACGCTTCAGCAGGTCCGTATTATTCCTGATGGAAAGTACAGTTAATAAAAGACTGTCTTGCATGGCTTTCACCAGTGGTACCAGCTGCCCTACACAATTTCTACCCAAATCTTGCAGTGGATTAGTCAGTTCACCGGAAGCAATTCCTCTGAAATGTTCCCTTAAGGTTGTCAGAGGCTCAACGAGGTGCACGACCAGAAAGCGGTCGCAGAGAACCAGTAACATAAAGATAAATAATGAAGCAACGGTGAATGCTAACTCCAGTTTTTGACGATCATCGTTGAATGCATTCTCTTTGTCAGCCAGTCTCTCCTCGAGGAATTCTAAACGCTCTTTTGATGCTGAATTAAAATTTATATCAGAACCTGTTAAGGCTGTTCGAAATTCATCCCAGTCCGGTGTAGCAGGAACTTGTTCTGCTAAGGTTCTCTTTATGGAATCGTCACCTGATTTCATCGTATTACCTGCTCGGGTCAGAAAGATGAGTTGAGCAACCAACTTTCCCTCACGCTGCGTTTGTTTATGTAGATCTCTTAAGATTTCTGAACCATATAAGCCTGCAAGAGCAACAATAATAAAAGCCGCAACGAGAATGCACTGCACTACCCGGCGAATAGTAAAATTTGTAAGAAAGTTCATTTAATTACCTGGTGTTGTGATTAATTTAGACAAAAATAGTAACCATATAAATTATTTTAGTAGTGCGCTATTAGATTGCGCACAAGTGCGTTATCAGTTAGAGTCTGGCAGGCATTTAAAAAAAAGGAAATATTCCAGCAAGAAATATTTTTCTCAAACAGATTGACCCTTTTAATTAAACTAAAAAAAACAGGACGAACTCAAGGGGCTGTCTTATGATGGCGAAAGAGACAACAAAAAGCGTAATCTTCAGTCAGTTTTTAGCTTCTTCTTCCGGTCGGTTATTTTTCTTTCACTTTTACGTTCCGGTTATTAGACCCGGCACGGGGGATTTATGGTAAAAAATTTAAATGCTACTAATGAACGTCGAAAACGAGCGCTTGACGCCCTTCTCGCACCTGATGAAGGAAGGGACAGTGTTCTGAGAAAATTTGTTCATTTAGCCAATCAGGCGCTGGGTATCCCTGGAAGTTTCATTTCAGTTTTAGATGAGGAGTTCCAATACATTCGGGCCTCACATAATTTCTCACTGAAACACTCAAAAAGAGATGAGTCTTTATGCCAACATGTTGTTAATGACGACAATGCTCTCATCGTTCCAGATACATGGCTGGATGCTCGCTTCTTAACCCACCGCTTTGTTACTGGTGAACCCTAAATACGTTTTTATGTGGGCGTTCCGCTCAAAGATCGTGAAGGCCACGTATTAGGTACTTTTTGCGTAACTGACCGGGAACCACATCCGTTCAGCGATATGCAACTCGCGACACTACAACAGCTTGCTGAGTTGGTTATGTCATTTCTCGAAGCCTGGCATGCCACCGGTTTTAATGACCCTGTCACTCTCTTGCCCAACCGCTCCCGACTAATCAGCGATATGCAGTCGCTCGCTGCAGAAGGAGATAAGGTCAAGCGTCGTCTTATTATTATTGATTGCCTGAAAATGGCTCATGCTTATGACTTGGCTAAAACAGTTGGAATGGTGCCGGTTGAAGAACTTCTCAGGGATATAGCTATAAAATTGCCTCGCCGAATACGTCCTCAAAACGGTGAGATGTTCAATGCGCTTTCCACTGGACGTTTTGCCATTCTGGTTCGCGACGAAAGCCGCCTGGACGCCTCGTGGATTGCAGGGCGTATGGAAGGCATCTGTGCTGAGTTAGGTAATGGGATATCAATAACTCTTACTTCCCATGCGGGCCAAACGGTTTTCACGGCGATTTCATCCAAAGCCTGTGATGTCGTTCGCCGTGCCTCGGCTGCGCTTGAAGAAGCGATCGATAAAAATTTACCCTCAGTGATGTATAAAGAGTCTGAAGAAATAAAACATTCAAATGATTTTACTCTTATGAATGAGCTTTCTGATGCAATACGTTTTGATAAAGGCTTATACCTTGTAAATCAGCCTAAAACCTGTCTCACATCGGGTCAGCCCGTCGGCCTGGAGGCGCTGATACGTTGGACACATCCTGTCAGAGGGGAACTGTCACCCGCGGCATTTGTACCCATGGCTGAACAAACGGATCTACTTCATGAGATGACGGAATGGGTGATTGACAAGACGATAGCCTGCCTAAAGCGATTCAATCGACAGAATATTCAATTGCCCATCACAATCAACGTCAGCCTGAACGATTTCGCGAAAAACAATTTTGCAGATTTATTAGAATCAAAAATGCTGGAAGCACGTTTATCTAATAATCTCTTGGGAATTGAATGCCTGGAAACTGAGCGGATTATAGAAAATGCACAGGCACTATCCGGTTTGCATAGACTTTATGAAAAAGGGTTTACCATATCTCTGGATGATTTTGGGACAGGCTATAGTAACATCAGTTATCTGAGACGAATGCCGCTGGATATAATAAAACTTGATCGCTCACTTATATCAGGTGTTTTAGAAGATACCTCCTCGCTTATCATCGCGCGCAGTATTATCAGAATGTTAAAAGAGCTGAATTATACGGTGCTTGCGGAGGGTGTAGAGGACGCTGAAGTAGCAATTCTTCTGCGTGATTTTGGTTGCGACCAGGCTCAGGGGTATTTCTTCTCTAAGCCGCTATCTGATCCCGAACTGGACATATGGCTTCAAAGACGCTTAAAGAACTGAAAGCACAAATTTAGTTAACCAGATACCTACTATGACTTGGTTGCGCATTACTCCATTAACACTATTCCTGTTGCTCACTTTGGTAAATTATAAGATTCATCCTGGACGTTTTAATCACAAAAAGCACTATAATTTTTTTCTTAATACAGATAATTAAGCACCCTCTAGAGGGATGAGTAGCTTTAAGAATCGGTTATAAAAACAACTTTTAAATCCAGCTTTTAACCCGCTATTGCGGGTTTTTTCTCAGCAATAAAACGATCAAAGCAATTCTTACATCACTCGTAGAAATACGTTTTTTAATTTAAGCTATTGTTTAACGACTGGATGCGCGTAAAAAATCGTATTAATATGTAACAGCTTAAAATTCGAGTTGGCCTATGGCTGCTATTCTCACCCCCCTTTGTTGCTTTCAAAAGCGTTCCCAAGGAAAATTTCTCTGCATGTAACCAAAGCAATGGTTAAATTGTGAAGAATTTATTGCAAAGGATGGCTGATATGAAACTTGCTCAGAAACACTATAGATTATTATCAATAATTAAAGAGAGAGGATCAGTACCCTCCTCCGTCAAACCCGTTGTCAGGAAAGAGTTATCAGAGATGGGGCTTGTTGAGTTTCTCTTAGGCGATGAATGTATGCGTGACAAAGAGCGATATAAACTTACTCCGCGCGGGAGAGAAATATTGGATGAATATGACTTTAATCTGGCCGCAAATGCGTTTAAAAGCACCTGTCAGGGAAAACGAAACTCCAGTTAAAATCTATAGATCATTGTATTTTATAAGATATTCAGAGATAGCC
>NZ_JAERJM010000035.1:0-5028 GCF_018257655.1 Pantoea sp. JGM49
GTCGCAGCAACAACCAGGATCGCGCCGTCCATCTGCGCAGCACCGGTGATCATGTTTTTCACATAGTCGGCGTGGCCAGGGCAGTCAACGTGCGCATAGTGGCGAGTCGGGGTTTCATATTCAACGTGAGAAGTGTTGATGGTGATACCACGTGCTTTCTCTTCTGGCGCCTTATCGATCTCATCGAATTTGCTTGCTTTACCGCCGTAGGTTTTAGCCAGAACGGTGGTGATTGCAGCAGTCAGGGTGGTTTTACCGTGGTCAACGTGACCGATGGTGCCCACGTTTACGTGCAGTTTGTTACGTTGAAATTGCTCTTTAGCCATCGCTAGTCCCTCTAAGACACGGATATATCGAAGATATCGTCATATCAACCAGGCAATGCCTGACTGTTTGGTTTACAGAGAGAGAATCAGGAGAGAGATAAAGGAAGTGGTGCTGATACCCAGAGTCGAACTGGGGACCTCACCCTTACCAAGGGTGCGCTCTACCAACTGAGCCATATCAGCACATCTGGAGCGGGCAGCGGGAATCGAACCCGCATCATCAGCTTGGAAGGCTGAGGTAATAGCCATTATACGATGCCCGCATCCTGGAACTCGGCTACCTGTTCTTTCTGTAGCTTATGAATAATAAAAGAAGACCTTCTATTATTCGAGCCTGCCAGAGTTTCTGGCTGACTTTGATTGCGAAAATCCGCAATCTGAATTCGAAGGTGAGAGAGATGAACTCACCCGCCAGATAAAGATTTTATCTGACGCTCAACCAAGTGGTTGAGATGGTGGTGGGAGAAGGATTCGAACCTTCGAAGTCTGTGACGGCAGATTTACAGTCTGCTCCCTTTGGCCGCTCGGGAATCCCACCTACTTGATTGGTGCCGGCTACCGGAATCGAACTGGTGACCTACTGATTACAAGTCAGTTGCTCTACCAACTGAGCTAAGCCGGCATCAAGTGGAGCGCATTATGGGAAGACCGAGCCCAGGATGCAACAAAAAAATTGCCAAAATTGTTCTATCGCTTACTATTTGTGCAAAACATCGCAAACCGCTCATCATTTGCAGTATTTTCGTCCAAATGCAGTGTGTTTTTACGCCGCTGCACTAAGTGATTTACAGAGGCTTATCGTGGTTTGGTCGTCGCACGCCAGAAGCACAACGCCATTTTTCATTTAAAAGTGCGCAACTTTTTTATTGGATCGGGTTTGATTGAACATTTTTTCAACTAACACAATGCAAGACGGGATTGTTCGTTAACGGATGCCACTGTCGGCGTGTTAAAGAGGGAGGCATTATTGATTGTCTGAAGACGGCTCAACGTTGTCAGCGAGGGAAAATCTGAAAAGATTTTACGCGGTGCTACAGCAAAATCGATTGTAATAAGCGACTAAGCAATAATAAAAATGCGGGCACGCTTACGAAAGCGTGCTCAGGTTTATCAATTTGCTTCTTTTTAAAGTGACACTGGTGTTACCCTCCAGCCCATTGTTCTCGTTACTTACCCCCTATGACGTGCAACTGAGCTCGACGCATCATTGTATGCCAGACGCTACAAGATGTTGATGAGCCGGGATTTGCGGTCAGATGCATACTTATGAGTAAAAAAACGACACCACTCACTACACCCTATTTGCAGTTTGACCGTCAGCAATGGGCCGCCCTGCGCGACTCAGTGCCAATGACGCTCGCTGAAGGCGAAATTGAACGACTACGCGGTATCAATGAAGATCTCTCCTTAGAAGAGGTTGCTGAAATCTATTTGCCGCTCTCACGTCTGCTTAACTTCTATATCAGTTCTAATCTGCGCCGTCAGGCCGTGCTGGAGCAGTTTCTTGGCACTAACGGGCAAAAGATTCCCTATATCATCAGTATTGCCGGCAGTGTTGCTGTAGGTAAAAGTACAACCGCGCGTGTGTTGCAGGCGCTGCTTAGTCGCTGGCCAGAACATCGTAAAGTCGAGTTGATTACAACTGACGGCTTTTTACACCCCAATGCAGTGTTGAAAGAACGGGGGCTAATGAAGAAGAAAGGCTTCCCGCAATCTTACGATATGCATCGTCTGGTGAACTTCGTCTCCGATTTGAAATCGGGCGCTAGCCAGGTCACGGCGCCGGTTTATTCACACCTTATTTATGATGTGATCCCGGATGGCGATAAGGTGGTACAACAGCCTGATATTCTGATTCTGGAAGGCTTAAACGTGCTGCAAAGTGGGATGGATTATCCCCACGATCCGCATCATGTATTTGTTTCTGATTTTGTCGACTTCTCAATTTATGTCGATGCACCTGAAACATTATTAGAACGCTGGTACGTTAATCGTTTCCTAAAATTCCGTGAAGGTGCCTTCAGCGATCCCGATTCTTATTTCCACCATTATTCTCAATTGCCTAAAGAAGAGGCGGAAAATATTGCTCGCGGATTATGGAAAGAAATTAACTGGCTGAATCTTAACGAAAACATCCTCCCAACCCGGGAGCGCGCCAGTCTGATAATGACAAAGTCTGCAGATCATGCCGTGCAAAGTGTTCGCCTGAGAAAATAACGTTTCATATTTAAACGCCCTAACTTACCTGGGCGTTTAATTTCTCAGGTCAATTCGCATTAATTGCCAGGACGCAGCGAAATCTCACCACCCACCCAGGACTTTACTTCGCCATCTTGATCCAGTAATAAACCACCCTGCTTATCAATACCACGTGCTATACCATGAACTTCCCTGTCGCCAATCAGCAGCTTAACCGGGCGATTGATAAAATTGTCCAGAGCATCCCAACGCTCTACAAACGGTGCCAATCCGTCACGCTCGAAAATCGGCAGTGCTTCGCGCAGGCTATTGATGATTTTTGCAGCCAACTCATTGCGATCGATTTCAACTCCGGCTTCCTGCAAATTAATCCACCCCTGATTAATTTCAGCGGCTCCTTCTGAGCGCATCACCAGATTGACACCAGCCCCCATGACAATTTGCGCTGCGTCGCCTGTTTTGCCGGTTAGTTCAACCAGAATCCCGGCCAATTTACGGTCGTTCAGGTAGAGATCATTGGGCCATTTAACGCGCACATCAGGTGCACCCAATGACTGAATCACCTCGGCCATCACGATACCAATCACCAGGCTGAGTCCCATTGCTGCAGCGGGACCTTGCTCAAGTCGCCAGTACATCGACAGATAGAGATTAGAACCAAAAGGAGAAAACCACTTTCTGCCACGGCGGCCACGGCCTGCTTGCTGATATTCTGCAATACAGGCATGACCAGAAGGCAACTGATCCATCCTATCCAGCAGATACTGGTTGGTAGAATCAATCACAGGGATGACATCTAAATCTGGTTGATGCAGATGCGAAAGAATATCGGTTTCATTCAGCAATTGAATGGGGGCAGGCAAGCTATATCCTTTTCCTGTGACGGTATAGACATCCAGACCCCAGCTCTTCAGGGTTTGGATATGCTTATTAATGGCTGCACGGCTCATACCCAATGCTTCACCCAACTGCTCGCCTGAATGGAATTCTCCATCAGCCAGCAGCGCGACCAATTTCAGCGGAACACTATTATCTTTCATGAAATGACCTCAACGGCGTTACGTTCGCCTTGAGCACCAATGAAGCGTACCTCAGGCTCGAGCCAAACATTGAATTTTTCACCCACGTGGTTCCGCACCTCGTGCGCTAAAGCAACGATATCCTTTGGCGTTGCCTGGTTTTCATTGATCAATACCAGCGCCTGTTGGCGGTGTACCGCAGCGCCGCCAATCTGGTATCCCTTGAGATGGCATTGATCGATCAACCAGCCTGCTGCTAATTTGACGTCTCCATTTGCCTGCGGGTAATGTGGCATCCCCGGCCATGCCTCTAACAGCTCATTGGCCAAATCACGTGTGATAAGAGGGTTTTTGAAGAAGCTACCTACATTGCCCGTTACCCGCGGATCGGGCAGTTTACTCTGACGCATTTGGCAAACTGCATTAAACACATCCCATGCGCATACGGTGGCTGGATTCAGTTTCGCTAAATCGCCGTAACTCAGCACCGGCTTCCATTGCTTAGCCAGACGGAGCCCAACAGCAATAATGACGTGATTATCCTTCATCTCGTGTTTAAAAATACTGTCACGATACCCAAACTGACACGCTTCGCGATTCAGGCGGCTGATTTTTTGTGTGGGCAGGTGCAGCACATCAACGTATTGGCAAATATCCTTAAATTCAACACCATAAGCGCCAATGTTCTGGATAGGTGCTGAACCGGCCATGCCCGGAATTAACGCCAGGTTTTCCAGGCCGGTAATCCCTTTCTTTAAAGTATGCTCAACCAACTGGTGCCAGTTCTCACCAGCGCCAATATGCAAATGCCATGCTTCAGCCTCTTCCTCAAGTGAAATACCTTTGATGGCATTAATGATCACGCCACCATCAAAGTCTTCCAGGAAAAGCACATTGCTGCCCTCACCTAATACGATGAAAGGTTGATTCGCCTGTTGAGTCGCTTGCCATGCGCGAACAATGGCTTCAGATGTGTCTGCGATATACAGCGATTGTGCACTGACTTCGAGACCCAGTGTGTTGAAAACTTTTAGAGAAGTGTGGGGGCTGGACATTTCACGGCCTTTACTGATTTATCTGGCCGTAGTTTACCCGATCAGTTAGTCACGGGTGGGATGTTTTCGTGGCTTTTAGCCCTGATTTCGCCAATTTGCAGACGTAAAAAAACCCTGAACTTTCGTTCAGGGTTTCTTCACTTATTTGATGCCTGGCAGTTCCCTACTCTCGCATGGGGAGGCCCCACACTACCATCGGCGCTACGGCGTTTCACTTCTGAGTTCGGCATGGGGTCAGGTGGGACCACCGCGCTACAGCCGCCAGGCAAATTCTGTTTATTCACGCCGTGACAATCGTCACCACGCGAACCAATCCGTTTGAACAAAGCTGAAAATCTACTCGCGTCTCCTAAAAAACGCCTCTGGCGTTGTAAGGTTAAGCCTCACGGGTCATTAGTACCGGTTAGCTCAATGCATCGCTGCACTTAC
>NZ_JAERJM010000036.1:0-3216 GCF_018257655.1 Pantoea sp. JGM49
ATCAGATGTCACCGACAGAATATGAAACCCAGTATTATCAACGGCTCGGAAGTGTCTAGATTATCCGTGGCGATTCACTGGTCAACCTCCTGTTGGTCACTCGACACGCGTTACCAGTATTGCAATCAGAAATCTCAAGTCAGCGCAGACCAAGACTTGGTCTATTCAAAAATCAGCAGAACTGCTTAACCAACTTCCGAGTTTAACTTCACTTGCCACCGGTAGGCAGACGACTTACAACCTTGCGCAAATATCGGCGATCCTCGATCCGCTTGAACTAGACATGTTAGACGGATACTTTCAATTTTTAGCCAGCCATGCTGAAAGCACTTTTATTCACTGGAACATGCGTAATGATAATTACGGCTTTTCTGCCTTGGAACATCGCTACCGCGTTCTTGGAGGAGTTCCTACTATTTTGCACGATAATCGCAAACTAGACTTGGCAAGAGAGTTAGTAACTTTGTATGGCCGCCAGTATGCTCCTCATACATCCCCTAAAGGCCGAAAAGGGCGCCTGATGAGTATAATTGAATTGAACGGAATCGCAGATAAAGATGCTCTTCAAGGAGCGGAGGAAGCTGATGCATTTGTCAACGGTGATTTTATCAAGCTTCACCAATCTACTCTCCGCAAAGTCGACGTTCTTGCCAATATATTCGATAGGGCACATCAGAAAAGCCTAATTACCAAGGCAGGCTTTATAGACAAGTACGGTGTACATCCAGTAGCACTGGTGGAACTGGTGAAGAATAGTCCTATCGTCGCTGCGCTCACTATATTTGCAACGATCGGCGTAACAATAATTAATTACGAACGCATATTCGCCTATGTGAAGGCACTGTTTTAGCTAAACAAAAGTACGCTTCTGTTAAGTCGTGTCTGCACTCAAATTGGGCTTAGAGTGGCCACAGGCGACTAAAAAAAAATCGTAAGCTTGATGCGCTATCGATCAACAAACGAGGTCTTCTTATCACTGATTTGCACACTGAGGTTTGAGTTACGTCCGCTCTTGGCATAGAGGGGAGATTAATTAACGCCATGCCAGGGGCGGAGAAATCGCCAGAATGGACGTTCAGGTTATTCGGTCCAACGCAGGTAGCACCGCTGCAGATACACCGTCGGTATCTAAACGGCAGCTATGAGCGATCAACGGATATTGTTAACAACCTTCTGTTTGAATTATCAGGGAGCAGGCCAGCACAAGCTAACTCCATTATTTATCGAATATTTTTATCAGTATGTTATTTTTGATTCAATTGCATAATTGTAATCTTCTGGGTATCTGTCGATTACTTCTTGCCATTCAACATCAGGAGATATAGAAGTAGTGTTGTTATTGGAAGCCAATAACTGCGCTGTGATATGAGGGTAGTGCTTACAATACATATTCCATGACGCATCATACTTCTTCCTAACCGATTCTATATAACTGTTATTTCTTGAACCTATATACATGTTGTTGATGTGTTCAATTTCTGGAAATATAAACCACTTTGAGTCTGTGCATTCTATTAAATCAGAAGGGAGAGGAAATCCTGAGGAACCATACTCTTCAATTTCTTCCAAGCTTTGTGTTACATAGACAAAATCAAAGTTATCATTAAATTTAAGATGTTTAAATATATGACAATGATGAGATATTTTTTTATCAATAAATAACCCAATGGCTTTCAGTTCTTTTTCGGAGTTATATGCATCAATCAGAGCGTTTCCGTAAAAGCATGGGGCGTTATTTATTTCATAGTGAGTAAAATCTCCATGTGTAATAATTGCACGAAAATAAACAGACCTTTTCGTGAGCCTATGCATAAGGTCTTTTACAAACTCACACATAAACATTATTAAGTACTTGGCGTCAGCTGAGGTATGACCTCCATCTACGTTGTATACAACGACAGTGTCAGAAAAAACAATTACCTTAAACGCATCATGCTTATGAACGTTAAGGCTAGCAATCACCTCATATAAATCGTCAATTCTTTCACTTCCTTGCTTTACTAAATCCGTAAAACCGAGAATATCTAAATAGAGAAAAAATCTTTCATTCATGATGAACCTGCGGATTTGAAAGTTGATAGAGAATACAGGTGTTTCTTATTGAATAACATTTCATCTGTTAAACATTAAAGTAGTTACTTACGCTAATTGAAAGTTGATGTAATTTCAATCTTTTCATTGCAGAGCAACAATGTTCAAAGATGCAACCTTAGTGAAAATAAAATTTCTTGATGTCCGCTTATGGCACGAAGCGGACGTTGTGTAAACATCCCCATCACGATTGATCGTGCTGGAGGCTAAGTTCATAAACTACGCAGGGCACATCGTAATGCTGTTCTATTGCTTTGTAAGTCATACCTAAGCGCTGCATCACTCGCTGAGAGGGCGTATTTTCTGGATCGGCAACAGCCACTAAATACATTGCGCCAATCTGATCAGCTGCAAAATTAATAATTGCTTTAGCCGCTTCGGTTGCATAGCCTTTGCCATTCTGTTCTGGGACGAGTCGCCAGCCAATCTCTAAGGGTTCACCCTCAACGTTTGCCAGGTATTGGAGGCACGCTGCGCCAACGATGGCCCCGGAAGCCTTCTCTTTGATAGCCCACCACGAAAATCCGTATTTGTCCCAACGGGCCTGAACACGCCTGATACTTTCCCAAGTCTCTTCAGGTGTCTTAACAATACCCTTGCTGATATAACGCATTACGCCGGAATCGTTATCCATCAACCTTAAGCCTTCGTAGTGTGAATCATGATAGGGCTCAAGCATTAAACGCGCAGTTTCTAAATTCATCTGACAAACCTCTTTCCTTGAAGATGTTAACTTTATGCCACACTCTTCATCAACATATCACGCTTTTAACAACGTCCGCTCCTGGCACACAGCAGCCGTTCAGATGTAAGGCCTCATGCCAACTAAATCTAATGGGCAGTTTTAGTTGGCGATGGTCAAGTAATCTGCAACCGGTCGTCAAGTCAAATGCAAATGGGTAGTCAAGTCAGATGCAATCGCGCAGATAGAAGCACAGATGATCATTTAATGGCCGGGATATCGCGCAGTCGCGTGGTGTAACGTGGGGACAGCATTTCGCGCTTCATCTGCCAGCTGCTGTCCTGAGCCCCCTGGCCCGCAAACCACACCTTTCCCCGGCCCGAACGGTTGATGCCGTCCAGCGCCGCCATCAGTGCGTCAGCGTTGGCGCGCGGCAGCTGCTC
>NZ_JAERJM010000037.1:0-2378 GCF_018257655.1 Pantoea sp. JGM49
AAGTTAAAGTGCCAGGTCGTTAACGCTGAACTAGTTGATTACTATCAAGTAAATCGTCAAGTTTAAAAATTGCGCATCTAATAGTTACTCCAAAAGCTAGACTTTTTAAATTCACGGCTTCGCTTTATTTTTTGATTTTTTCTGCTACTTAATATTCAAAATAATTAGCAGTGAGTGGTGGGGTTAGTGAGAGAAAACGGATTTGATCTGCAGTTTTACGTCGTTGAGATTAGAAAAATAGCCGCGGCACATCAGTCGGGTTTGAGTCTTTTGGAAGCCAAAAGGCAGGTTGATTCTACCATACAGCATATGCGAATTAACCTGAGGGATGACAAATCTTACCAGGCCCGCCAGTGGAGTACCTTGCTGGATGCTCTTAAAACTTATAATCGGAACACCGTTGACCCCCGATGGGCAAAAGTGATAAACCATGCCAATTTCAGAATAAAGAGCCGACTAAATACAGTCATTTATTATCGAAAAAGACTGCGCGAGCAGCGGTCAAGCCAAAAGGATATCTAAATTCATTTAAAAATCCGGTTGATCGAAGTTAAAAAGCAGATTCATTAAAATTTGTTGCGTCTATCTTAATTAAGAATTGAAAGGTTTTTTCGATTATTTCAATATTCATTCGTCCTGATGCTATGGAGTATATTTTTATAAAAGTGTAAAAAACGTATTTTTGATAAAATTCAAATGCCCCTCGATATTGCCACCATCACTTATCAGCAACTCGAAGGTGTTCGTGCAGACACTGAATTTCCAAGTTAGGAACCTACCCGGCCTTGGTGTTTGAAACCTCCTCAGTATGTATTGAAGTACTTTGATACGTTCTGAAAGTACGATTAAAATAAAATCATTTCCTTTTTTTAAGTTGGTTGTCTCAGAAAGCCACTCACTGAAAATAAGAGATGTTTTGTCGCCATGAATTTCAAAGGCAAGTAGTGCTGAAGTGTCTCAAGGTGTTGATTAGCCATGCGCTAATAAATAAAACCCGGATGGATATCCGGGCGGCAGAAGTTTTGCCTTAAATTGATGGCGTCCCGCTGGGAACGGGAACAGTTTAGTATGTAACTGAAATATTGCTAATCCGAAAATAAAAAACACAGATTGCTATTACTGCAGTCTGTGAGAAGTGTGTCAGATAATCTTTCCTAATAATCTCTGGCCAGCAATGATGCGTCGAGTCACCACTGCAGGGAAGCCAGTTTTTCCTGCATAACTAAAACATTCATGCGGTTAAGCATTCCAGTCAAAGGGTTTGTTTTAACTCTGTGGTTGTCCGACCGGGCCCTTACCCAATGGCCCACCTGGCACCGACTCATTACTCGGTGCATGTGGGCGGCCATCGTTACCCACCGCAGGGCTTTCATGCTGGCATCCCGCCAGTGTAATCAAACTCGCTATGATGAACATCCCGCCTAATAAATTTTTCATAATTTGCTTCCCATGGTAAGGCAACGATATGTTGCTAATTAAGCATAGAATTTCTACAAAATCTGTCAAAGTTCAGGAGTAGAATTAAATGTTGATTTCAATTATTTTAACAGGTAATAAAGGCCGTTAAGTACGGGCATAATTTTGGTTGCCAGAAATTTATTGTTCAATATGACATCATTCCTAATGGCAGTGCTACATCGCCTTAGCGGTAATATTTTCCAATCGCATAGCAGCTAATCTGACATAAGCAATATAAAAAGGGTTTTGTGTTTCTGGTGAATACTTTTCAAGATATCAAATCACCAGTAATTCTCTGCTTCATCTCACGCTGATGCTTGTGATAGTCCTCGCCACACTCTGCAGAACAGAAAGCGGTGTTAGCCACTATTGCCTCATCAGTGCACCAGATACAGTTACCATTTCGGCTTACCAGGCGCGGCTTACGGGCAGACAAAGAGGCCGCTAAATGCGCTTCTTCACGTTCCTGAGCCAGATCCACGTCATCCATTAGTTAAAGTCCTTATTGTCATTATGTTGTATTACTGAGCACTCTTCGGCCTGAGTTCTCAGGTGCCATTCACTGCGCAGACATTCAGCTTAGTTCATTTGTTATGAATAAGCAGTTTAACGCTTTAAATAGCCTGAATTTGCTGATTTTTCATGCAAATTCCCGGCATTAAATATTCCTTCCCGGTCATGGGTTACCCATCGCCGAAATGGGCTATTGAGATTCTTTACATACCATATCTCCTTTATCAAATGCCCTTCACGTATTAATTCCTATAGCATTCAATCAGCTTAAAAAGTCTCAAGCGGTACGGCTTGAACAGCATCACCAACTCGTTAATACTGTGTGTAAATGGGTCTTCCCCGATCATGGTGGGAGACTCAGAACGCCATATTCAGTTTCCCGTAGTGGAACATCACTCCCAGCTTAA
>NZ_JAERJM010000038.1:0-1746 GCF_018257655.1 Pantoea sp. JGM49
ATATAATTTTTTATTCAAATTGCATCAGCAAGTTAAGTATAGAAAATTAGGTAATAAAAATGACACATTAGTCGTTAATGAAGATGTCATTGTTTCTCAAGCCGATAACAATCAGTTGCCTGCTCTTGTTAAAGAAATTTACTCTAAGTTAAAACGTTAAAATACCAATTAATATTAAAGGAGTATAACTTTGCACATTTTATTTGATATGCAAAGCTGCCAATCTGAAAGTCGGCTTCGTGGCATAGGGCGTTATTCATTATCTCTGGTTAAAGCTGTAATAGGTAATCCTTCGGGCCACAAGGTCAGCATTTTATTAAATGGTCTTTACCCCATAGATATTATAAACTCTGTTCGAAATGAATTTAGAGGTCTTATTGCGGAAGAGAATATCTATATCTTCTCAGCAGTTGGACCAGTGGCGTACCACGATAAAAATAATCATGCCAGAAATAATGTCGCTAAAATATGTCGCGATTTGGCAATTGCGAACATTAGACCAGATGTAGTCTGCAACACCAGCTTTAGTGAAGGGTTCGTAGATGATTTTTTAGTGTCAATTTCAGATGTTAGTAATGGACCTAAACAATTTTCAATCGTTTATGATTTAATACCTTTATTAAACAAAGACATATATCTTGCAGATGAGAATTTTAAAAATTTTTACATGAATAAACTCGTTGAGTTTGAAAGTGCTGATGGGCTGCTTGCAATTTCTAGTTCTGCTGCAAATGAAGTTAAAAATAACACAGGTATTTGTCCGGAAAAAGTTACTAATATTTCATCTGCTGTTGATTCTCATTTTAAAAAAATCAACATTACTGATGATGAAAAGAAAGATCTGTGCCTGAAGTATAATATTCATAAAGATTTTGTAATGACTATTGGCGTATTGGAGCCACGAAAAAATATTGAAGCACTAATTCATGCTTTCAGCCTTCTTGAGGCAGACGTAAGAAATAGTCATACGCTTGTGTTGGCCTGTCAAATAAAACCACACGACAAAGAGCGATTACTCACTATTGCGCGTAAGCATGGCCTACATGATGAAGATATAGCGTTTACTGGATTCATACCTGATGATGAACTTGTTGCGCTATATAATATTTGTAAGCTTTTTGTTTTTCCCTCAATTCACGAGGGGTTTGGATTGCCGCCGCTTGAAGCTATGTCATGTGGAGCCGCAACAATAGCTTCAAATACTACAAGTCTGCCAGAAGTTATGGGGTGGCAGGAATCTATGTTTGATCCACGGGATGTTAATGACATTTCGAATTTAATGCAGAAGGCACTGATTGACGATAAATTTCGTTTCGCTTTGACTGATAATGCTCAAAAACAAGCCATGAAGTTTTCATGGGATATTTCGGCACAAACTGCGATAGATGCTTTTGAAAAAAGTTTAAATATATTAAAAGCTGATGATGTTATTACTGATGATTCATTAAATCAATCCATAAAAAGAATAAATAATGGTGCTTCTCAACTAATTGATGACGTTGATGTTTTAGGAACAGCATGGGCTCTGGCCAAAAATAGCTTTCTGGCACATGAGCGTAAATTATTAATAGATATCTCTGTTTTGGTTCAGCATGATGCACGAACTGGAATACAACGAGTTGTCAGAAGTGTTTTATCAAATCTTATCAACTCTGGATGCAATGGTTACGTTATTAGACCTATATATTGTAAGATGGGAGAACTATTTCATTATGCAAATGATTATTTGAAACATAACTACGATAT
>NZ_JAERJM010000039.1:0-1690 GCF_018257655.1 Pantoea sp. JGM49
GGGTCTTCCCCTGTTGTGGTGGCTGTTGTAGGATTTTTGCTGTTTACCGAACAACAGGAGGAGAACACTTGAATAATAATGCTGCTGTTGTCATCAGAGATTACATCTCTGCTTATCCTGACCCCATCGTTATAAAGAAAGACAGTACTGCCTTTATCAGCCATTGTGATCTTGAATATCGCGGATGGGTATGGATAGCGCTTGCCTCCGGTAAAGCTGGATGGGCCCCACAACAAATATTTACTCCCCTCAGTGCAAATGAAGTCGTCTGCCTCGAAGACTATACAGCGCATGAATTATCAGTCAGGTCCGGCGAGCAAATTACTGTTATGAAGTCCCTTAATAGCTGGTACTGGGCGCTCAATGACTCAGGTGAATCTGGCTGGGTGCCAGAAGAATGTGTAAGTATGCCGGGTATCTAATTTTAATCCGGTACGCTCTTATGGATGAAAGATCCCTCTATGCCCACATTCTCAATTTGTCCGGTCCGTGGCAGGTTGAATCCTTGTCCCTTGATGAAAATGCGGGTTCCGTTACTGTCACCGTCGGAATCGCTGAAAATGCGATATTAACCTGTCCTGCCTGCGGCAAATCCTGTCCTGTGCACGATCACCGGCATCGTAAATGGCGCCATCTTGATACCTCCCAGTTCACCACGATTGTCGAAGCCGATGTTCCCCGCATTATGTGTCCGGAGCATGGTTGCCAGACCCTGCCTGTTCCGTGGGCGGGTCCGGGAAGCCGGTATACGCTTCTGTTCGAATCGTTCGTGCTTTCATGGCTGAAAATCAGCACCGTTGATGCTGTCAGGAAACAACTTAAGCTCAGCTGGAATGCGGTTGACGGCATTATGACCCGGGCAGTTAAGCGAGGCCTTGCCCGGATAAAAAAGCCATTATCCGCCCGTCATATGAATGTGGATGAGGTTGCCTTTAAAAAAGGACATCGTTACATAACGGTGATCTCCGATCGCGATGGACGGGCGCTGGCCTTAACGGATGATCGCGGCACAGAGAGCCTTGCCAGCTATCTTCGCACGCTCACTGACGGGCAGTTGCTGGCTATCAAAACGCTCTCCATGGATATGAATGCAGGATATATAAGAGCAGCACGTATCCACTTACCCAGTGCGGTTGAGAAAATCGCCTTCGACCGCTTCCATGTAGCAAAGCAACTGGGCGAAGTGGTGGATAAAACCCGCCAGAATGAACATCCGCACCTCCCTGTAGAAAGCCGGCGTCAGGCAAAGGGAACCCGCTTCCTGTGGCAGTACAGCGATAAGTGGATGACCGAATCCAGGCAGGAAAAGCTGATATGGCTGCGTGCACAGATGAAGCTGACGAGCCAGTGCTGGGCGCTAAAAGAGCTGGCAAAGGATATCTGGAACAGGCCATGGAGCGAGGAAAGACGGAATGACTGGCAGAGATGGCTGGCGCTGGCGGCCAGCAGTGACGTTCCCATGATGAAAAACGCGGCTAAAACGATAGGAAAAAGGCTGTACGGGATCCTGAATGCCATGCGACACAGTGTCTCAAACGGAAATGCGGAGGCACTGAACAGCAAGATCAGGCTGCTGAGGATAAAAGCCAGGGGATACCGAAACCGGGAGCGCTTTAAGCTGGGAGTGATGTTCCACTACGGGAAACTGAATATGGCGTTCTGAGTCTCCCACCATGATCGGGGAAGACCC
>NZ_JAERJM010000003.1:0-260417 GCF_018257655.1 Pantoea sp. JGM49
TGATAAGTGAGTTTGATATTCAGCAATAATTCTATAAAATTTGCAACTTTCAATTAATTCTTCAGGTTGCTCGGGGAGAGAGGGCCCCCAATAAAGTGGTTCCTCTTTCAACGCAAGTTCAAGTATTAATGCATGAACAGAGTCTGCCAATTTTGATAGTAAATTCCTGACTTTTTCAACGCCATGTTCATGGACTAAGTGGTGGAATACGCTTAAACCTATTACCAAATCATAATTTCTGGGCTCAATGTTATCAATAACATCTTCTATGCGCCCCGTATCGAATTCAACATTTAAGTTTTCGTTTTCTTCAGCTAGTTTACGGCAAACATCAATGTTTTTATCTAGAAAATCAATACCTTTAACTGTCGCTCCCTTATTTGCAAGACTCAGACTAAAGAAGCCCTGAGCACAACCGAGATCTAAAACTTTTAAGGGACGCCCTAATTTATTTGAGAGAGTTGTATAAACTTCATAAATAACATCAAGTCTCTCGTTACAATTACGAGAAACATTATCATCCCACTCAGGATGGCCGAAGATTGTTTGATAGACTTCAGGTAATGCTGTTATCAGGTCGTGTAGATTATTATTCATGCTTAAAACTTACCTTTTGTCATAGCTTTCGAAAGATGATTTAAGATCGATAATGCCCCAAAGTTTCATGGGTTTACTCACATGAATGATTATTGAATCATATCTTCGATCTAACGGAATCATTTCAAATTCAGGGTTACCTGACGAAACACCAAATGAAATTAAATATTGACCCTCATTCAAATTCATCGGAAATGTAAACCTGAATATTCTGACATCACCTTTTCTAACAGAAATATTTTCTTTTCCCTCAGAAGCTAAAAAGGAATTAGTACCATACAAAAAGAGGCCATCTAACGTTTTGATTAAGATTCCTGGAACAACATTATCATGATCATCTTCGAAAATGGTCTTGAAATATAAATCAGTTTCTTCATTGCTTATAATGTTTGAAGGGTAGCTTTTACCTTTAACCTGAATGTCATAATCTATTATTTTCGCCCCACCCTGTCCCCAGCGATATTCTTCTTGCCGGTATCCAGGTCGTGTATGAAAAATATCATTGTCGGATTCACTAATGAGACTGAGATTTATGGAGATATCGTCGTTAAGAGCTTCATTTTTTTCAATTAGTGACTTTCCAAAAAGCTCATCAAGATAGCGATTTGTCACTTCACGTGCAGATGCATCCAGAGCAATTTCGCCGTTTTTTAAGAAGATGGCACGATCACAATGTCTAACAATATCACCCGCGCTATGTGATACTAATAAAAGTGTTGTACCTTGTGACTTGAAATCTGCAATACGTGAATAACATTTTGCCTGAAACCTTGAATCGCCTACTGATAGAGCTTCATCAACAATTAATATATCCGGTCTCGAAGACGTAGCGACTGCAAAAGCTAGTCTCATTTGCATACCACTTGAATAAATGCGAACCGGTTGATCGATATAAGCACCTATATCAGCAAATTTTTCAATATCTGGCAACAAATCTGAAATTTCATCCCGACTTAGTCCCATCATCAAACCAGACATGAATACGTTCTGCCTGCCTGTAAAATCGGGGTGAAAACCCATTCCTAATTCAAGCAATGCTGCAACCCGTCCGGATATAGAAACAGTACCAAGTGTTGATTTGGTGGTGCCGGTTAACAACTTTAATAGCGTGCTTTTCCCAGCACCGTTAACACCCACAATCCCAACAGATTCACCTGGCGCTACATCAAATGAAATATTTTTCAGAACCCACTTTTTTTCATGGAGAGGTTTATTTTCAGGAAGAAATTTTTCAATCACCCGGCTCCATTTAGAAGAGTAAAACTTATATGCTTTTGATAGGTTTTTAACAGAAATACTTTTAGTCATAATTCATCCACAATATCAGCAGCATGTTTTCTAAACATGGCCCATCCCAATATAAATAAAGCAATTGAAATTATTGCCATTGGCCATAGAGTTACCCACTCCGGTGGTTGTTTATAAACAAAGATATTGTGGTAAGCTTTGATTATTGTTGCCATTGGATTATATACTAACGCACCCTGAACCCACTCAGGTAATGTGTTACTTACATAAACAATTGGCGTAAACCAAAACCAGAACTGTAATAAAATTGACGTTAGCTGCCCCACATCTCTCACGAATACATTCATTACACCTAAAATGATACCCACGCCAACTGTAAAAATCATTTGAAGGATTAGTACAGGCAACATGCTCAGAATTACTATCCCTGGAAAGTTGTCTGTTAAAACAAGAAATACCAAAAAGAGTGTGAATATAATTAGAAAATTTAGTATTGATGAGCACGTTACAATAATAGGAAGACATATACGTGGAAAACTTAACTTCTTAAGTATATTAGAATTGCTTAAAAAAACATTAATCAACCCGTTAAGTGTTTCTGCAAACAGCCCCCATGTTAAAACACCTGAGCATAGATAAATACTATATGCATAAGGTGATGACATATCCGAGAGCCTGGCACGCATAAGTTCAGAAAAAACTAATGTATAAACCGAAATCATGGCGACAGGTTGTAATACAAGCCATATCGCTCCCAGAAAACTGCTTTGATAGCGCGATTGGAAATCGCGCTTAATACTATCAAAAATAAATCCGCGGTAGCGATTTATTCCAGTTAATAAACCATTAATCATGCGTTATTCACCATTTAAAGCATCCATTAGCTCTGCAGTTTTTTCTTTCATCAATTTTGTACTTTCTACAGTTTCAACGTTAAGCCTTACGAGTGGCTCTGTATTCGATGTTCTCAAATTGAAGCGCCATGTTGAAAACTCCATACTGATCCCATCAGTCGTATCAACAGCAGCTCCCTGTTGAGTGTAGCGTTGCTTTATTTTCTCAATCTTTTCTTTAGCATTAGCGACTTTAGAGTTGATCTCACCACTGCATGGAAACGCCTTCATTCTTTCCGAAACCAGCCCGGATAGCGTCTCACCTTTCACCGCTAGTAGTTCCGCTACAAGTAACCACGGAATCATACCGCTGTCGCAATAGGCGAAATCTCGGAAATAGTGATGCGCGCTCATCTCGCCACCATAAACCGCATCTTCTTCGCGCATGCGCTCTTTGATAAAGGCATGACCGGTTTTAGACATTACCGGATTTCCACCCGCTTTAGTTACCACATCAATCGTGTTCCATGTCAGACGCGGATCATGAATGATTTTCGCACCTGACTCTTTCTTAAGGAACGCTTCGGCTAACAGACCAACGATGTAGTAACCTTCAATGAACTCAGCATTCTCATTAAACAGGAAACAGCGGTCAAAATCCCCGTCGAACGCGATACCCATATCTGCCTGGTGTTCACGCACTGCATCTGAAGTATCTTTGCGACATTCCGGTAAGAGCGGATTAGGAATACCGTTCGGGAAGTTCCCGTTTGCTTCATGATGCACTTTAATAAACGACACAGGCGCATTCGCCTGCTTAAAGCGTTTTTCAATTTCATCGATGATATGACCTGCAGCACCGTTACCTGAGTTGATCACAAGCTTCATCGGCTTAGTGAAATTATTCAGGTTGATGTAGCCCATCAGATGATCGACATAGGCGTCTAGCACAGAGATCTGTTTATAACTGCCGCGTTTATCCTCATCTATTGGAGCAAAATCATTGGCTTCTGCTAGTCGCTGAACGTCGCGCAGACCAGTGTCACCGCTTACCGGGCGCGCACCTTCTCTTACCAGTTTCATCCCGTTGTAGTTCATCGGATTATGGCTGGCCGTTACTTCAATACCGCCATCGATACCTAAATGAAATGTGGCAAAGTAGATTTCTTCTGTTCCGCTCATACCAATGTCCAGAACATGAGTACCCGCATCCCGCAGCCCATTTGCTAGTGCCAGCTTTAACGATTCGCTGGTCAGTCGGACATCACCGCCCACCACGATCGTTTTCGGGCGGATAAATTCGCCATAGGCGCGGCCAATGCGGTAGGCAATATCTTCGTTCAGTTCAGTGCCTAATTCGCCACGGATGTCATAAGCTTTAAAACAGGTCAGTGCTGCCATGATCGTGTCTGTCCTTACTTACTTGCAAACTGTTGTTTAATCAAAATGAGGTCGTCATCACCGAGGTATGAACCAGACTGGATTTCCAATAGCTCCAAAGGAATTTTGCCAGGGTTTTCCAACGTGTGCTGGTGACCAATAGGAATGAAGGTAGATTGGTTTTCGGTTAACAACAGGGTCTTATCCTGAATCGTCACCTTCGCGGTACCAGACAGAATCACCCAGTGTTCAGTGCGATGGTAATGCATCTGTAATTCGAAGGATTCACCCGGTTTCACCGTAATACGATTTACGTTAAAACGTCCGGTGTTAACGATAAGATCGCAACGTCCCCATGGCCAATAGGTTTCACGATGACGGCGATACTCACTACGACATTCTGCCTTCAGGAATTCGACGACACGTTTAACGTCCTGCACCTGATCTTTACGCGCGACTAGTACGGCATCTTTGGTGTTTACGATCACAAGATCTTCTACACCAATGGCTGCAACCAACTGGTCTTCACTGTTGATATAGCAATTTTTAGTGTTGTGCAGGAAAGTGTCGCCCTTCAGTGAGTTACCCGCAGCATCCTTCTCATTCACTTCCCACAGCGCTGACCATGAACCTACATCACTCCAACCCGCATCCAATGGTACAACCACAGCCGCGTCGGTTTGTTCCATTACTGCGTAATCTACGGATTCATCAGGACAAGCAATAAAATCTTCTTTATCAATACTGATGAAGTCGCTGCCTTCTTTCACGTTTGCCATTGCACGCTGACAGGCTTCAAGAATATCAGGGCGGAATTTTTCCAGCTCTTGCAGGTAACGTTTTGCGCGGAACATAAACATGCCGCTGTTCCAGTAATATTCACCGGATGCGAGGTAATCTTTCGCTGTTTTAAGATTAGGTTTTTCGACAAAGCGTTGTACGCCGAATGGGGCGTTCAAATCATCCGAAATCTGGCTTCCACGATGGATATAACCGTAGCCTGTCTCAGGACCTGTCGGCACAATACCAAAGGTGACTAAATGGCCTTGCTTGGCATATTTAGTAGCTGTAGTAATCGCCTGATGGAATGCCGCACGATTTTCAATGACATGATCTGCAGCCAACACCAGCAGTACAGGGTCATCCCCCTGCTCAATCGCATTCAGCGCAGCGAGAGCAATGGCTGGGGCAGTATTACGGCCAACCGGTTCAAGGATGATGTTGTGAGAAAGCTTGTTGATTTGGCGAAGCTGTTCGGCGACCAGGAAGCGGTGCTCTTCGTTACAGATAACCAAAGGAGCGCGTGCTTCAACTCCGGTTAAGCGGTTGACGGTTTCCTGCAGCATTGAGTGCTGCCCATGCAAACTGATGAATTGCTTTGGATATAGTTCGCGTGAAAGGGGCCACAAACGACTGCCGGTTCCTCCGGCCATAATTACGGGAAGTAACATTCCTCAACCTCTAATGTGTCATTTAAAACTGCTTTATCAATTTAGAGCGGGTTATTTTTTCAACGCATTATAAAAAACAGCCACGCTACCGCCCTTGGCTTGTAGCAACCAATATGCTGTGTAACAAGTCAATTTTGTGTGCTCCGCCTCTCTTACATGAGACGGGTAATTATTCGTCAAGCCTCAGCCAACACCAAAGCCAGCACAAATAATACATTTTGTGCTGATGAAATAACATGGTTATCGTCTTATGCGATTGTTACTAACCTTTATGTCACGCAAGCGTTTCGCTTAAATCCAACCCATTGACCTGATTCAATATAGTTTCTTTTACTGGCAGTTAATGCTCGAATTTCCTTAATGGACAAACAAGGGTATATGGAGTTCGAACATTAATCATCTCTATGGGGGTTTAGGAATAATCTGTGTCTAAAATCACTCGATTGATTAAAAAATAGGCACCCATAATGTTAGATAATTTAGCCATAAAAAAACCCGGCAGATGCCGGGTTTTGATCAATTCATCGAGAGTTACTTAAACCCATCCGGATTCTTACTCTGCCAGTTCCACGTGTCGCGCATCATCGCGTCAATCCCACGCGTTACCCGCCAGTCCAGCTCGGTGTTCGCCAGACTTGCATCCGCCCAGAACGCCGGCAGATCGCCATCACGACGCGGCTTAAACTCAAACGGAATCGCCTTACCAGAAGCCTTCTCGAACGCTTTAATCATTTCCAGCACCGAGAACCCTACCCCGCCGCCAAGATTATACGCCTTGTAACCGGTGACTTTCGGCAGATGATCCAGCGCCTTCAGGTGGCCTTCGGCCAAATCCACTACGTGGATGTAGTCGCGCTGTGCGGTGCCGTCTGGCGTGTCGTAATCATCACCAAACACGCCAAGCTTCTCCAGGCGACCAATCGCCACCTGCGCGATATATGGCAGCAGGTTGTTAGGGATGCCGGTTGGGTCTTCACCAATCTCGCCAGACTCATGCGCGCCAACCGGGTTAAAGTAGCGCAGCGCGATGGCTTTGAAATTCGGGTCAGCTTTAGCGAAGTCGCGCATCACGAATTCGATCATCAGCTTAGAGGTGCCGTAAGGGCTGGTGGTGCCACCGATTGGCGTGGTTTCCACGTAAGGAACCGGTGCATCGGCGCCGTACACGGTCGCTGAGGAGCTGAAGATAAAGTTCCACACGCCAGCGGCGCGCATCTCTTCCAACAGCACCACGGTGCCTGCCACGTTGTTCTCGTAGTATTCCAGCGGCATGCGCGTGGATTCGCCCACGGCTTTCAATGCTGCGAAGTGAATGACTGCCGAGATGTCGTTAGCCGCAAACAGGTCACGCAAGCAGGCGCGATCGCGGATGTCGCCTTTAACGAACACCGCTTTCTTGCCAGACAGCTTCTCCACGCGGTTAACCGCTTCGCGCGAAGCGTTGCAAAGGTTATCCAGGACTACAACGTCGTCACCGCGCTCTAACAGCGCCAGCACCGTATGGGAGCCGATGTACCCTGCTCCGCCCGTTACCAAAATAGCCATGTGTACTCCTTTAAACCGCGCAAGCGGCGCGGCATGAGAATGGATTATTTCGCCAGAATTTTCTGGATAGCTTCGCGGAAATCACGACCCTGTGCGTTGTTACGCAGACCGTAAGAAACGAATGCCTGCATGTAGCCCATTTTTTTACCACAGTCGAAGCTTGTACCCGTCAGCAATTGTGCATCTACCGGTTTTTTCTTGCTGAGAGACGCGATGGCATCGGTCAGCTGAATACGGTCCCAAGCACCCGGCTTGGTGTTTTCCAGCTCTTGCCAGATATCCGCAGACAGCACATAACGACCGACCGCAGTCAGATCTGAGTCCAGCTGGCCCGCTTCTGGTTTCTCAACAATGTTAGTAATAGTGCTGATGTCGCCAGGGTTTTCAATTGGCTGCTCGGTGGTCAGAACACCGTATTCGGTCAGGTCTTCGCCCGGCATGTGTTTCGCCAGCACCTGAGAGTGACCGGTTTCTTCGAAACGAGCCACCATCGCCGCGAGGTTATAACGCAGGTGGTCAGCGGTTGAGTCATCCAGCAGCACATCTGGCAGTACCACCACGAACGGGTTATCCCCGATCATCGGGCGTGCACACAGCACAGAGTGGCCGAGACCCAGTGGGTTCGCCTGACGCACGTTCATGATGGTTACGCCAGGAGGACAGATTGATTGCACTTCACTCAGCAGCTGACGTTTTACGCGCGCTTCAAGCAGCGCTTCCAGCTCATAAGTGGTGTCGAAGTGGTTTTCCACTGCATTTTTGGAAGCATGGGTGACCAGCACAATCTCCTTGATGCCCGCCGCTACGCACTCGTCAACGATGTATTGAATCATCGGTTTATCGACGATTGGCAGCATCTCTTTCGGGATAGCTTTTGTTGCAGGGAGCATATGCATACCGAGACCCGCAACCGGGATTACTGCTTTAAGCTTGGTCATATTTATTCCATTTCATGAAGTGAATACGTGGGGTCGATTATGCAGGATCGGCCGGTGCAGCAAGTATAATCTTTATCTGAAAATCCGACACTAACTCTCTGTCACGACATCAAAAATCGCCAAAACGCCTGGCTGCCGCTTCGCCTGAGACACGGAAAATGAACCGGCTAAACTGCTGAAAAACAGTGGGAGATTGATGGAAAAAGCACTGGGGATAAGACCATTGATTTGCAGAATGGATGAGGGGGATTTTGGCGCGGGCACTCGCTCAAAGCTCATACCCGCGCTGATAGCGTCGTTATCCTAAAACTTACAGCCAGCCCTCAAACCATTCCGGCATCACGAACAGATTGAAGTGATTCACCAGCATCATCAGGCCGACAAACACCACCGACACCGAAACCCACTGGCGGGCATACGGCATAAAGCGGATACCAATCACCGGCTTGATAAAGAACGGATGGGCGAAAGCAGAAATCAGCACCTGCGAGATGGAGAGCGTCAACGCCACATACAGCACGTTCGGCCAGATGTAGGTTGTCGCCAGTACCACGACCACCACCAGACTCGCTACAATATTCCAGTAAAACTCGACGTTAGTCTTGCCGTTCGCCTGGGAAATCGCGCCGGTTAAGCCCCCCATCGGACGCAGCATGCCGAACAGCAGCATCAGCGGAATCAGATGGTAAACCTGCTCATGCGATGCGCCATACAGCACGCGTACGATGACCGGAGAGAGAATGCCAATCGCCAGATACATCGCGCTGCTGAACAACATGATGACGAAGGTGCCTTTCAGGAACAGATTTTTCAGCTGCTCCGGATCGTGCTGCTTCTCGGCGAAACGCGGCAGTGCCAGACGGTTAATCACCGGCGATACCAGTTTCAGTGGCTGCAGAATCAACTCTTTTGCCAGCGAGTAGATCCCCAGCATCTCCGCGCCCATCACTTTACCCACAATCAGTGCATCCGCCTGGGTACGCAGTTGGTTGATGGTCTGAGAACCGAGCTGATAGATACCGTAACGCACCGCGCTGATGAAGGTCGCCCCTTCAAACTCCCACGTTGGACGCCACGACTTCTCCCCGAAGTAGATCATGCACAGGATGCGCGTTAAGGCATTGATGAACAGCCCAAGGATGGCCGCTGCCACCGTGAGCGAAGTGAAGTAGAGCATCGCCACGGTACAGATGAACGCGAACAACTTGGTGGCCATCTCAATCTTCGCCAGCGTCACCATACGTTTGGATTTCACATAGTGCGCCTGATACTGCGACAGATGTCCCAGCACGAGGAAGTTGAGGCTGGTGAGCATGATCAGCCCGGTCAATTCAGGCAGGTGATAGAACCACGCCACCGGGAAGGCAATTGCCAGCATAATCAAGCCGGTACACAAGCTGAGTGAGACGTTGACCCAATAAATCGTACTCTGCTGGCGGCGGTTGATGTCCTGGCGATGCACGATGTAGCTGCTCATCCCCATATCCTGCAACACCGTTGCCACCGCCAGAATGGCGTTGATAATGGCTAATAAACCCAACTCATGCGCTTCCAGTTTTCGCGCCAGAACGCTGAGCTGTAACACCTGCAGCAATGCCGCGAAGCAGGTACTGCCAAACAGCCAGACGGCCTGTTTTTTTAATCCGCTCACACCATGCGCTCCAGAATTTTAGCCAGCTCGCCATAAGCGATGTGCTGATTGAACTCGGTTTCCACTTTGTGTCGCGCAGCAGCCACGACCGGCGCGACATCGACATCACCGCGTGACAGACGCAGCAGCGTGTCAGCCAACTCTTCGGCATCGTTTTCGGAGACCAGCCAGCCGCTGACGTTGTTCTGAATCAGCTCCGGGATGCCGCTGT
Source organism: Pantoea sp. JGM49 (assembly GCF_018257655.1). Taxonomy (NCBI): domain Bacteria; kingdom Pseudomonadati; phylum Pseudomonadota; class Gammaproteobacteria; order Enterobacterales; family Erwiniaceae; genus Pantoea; species Pantoea sp. JGM49. The sequence continues at coordinate 9,855 of NZ_JAERJM010000003.1, forward strand.
GATAGGTCGAAACCACCGGCAGCCCCACCGCCATCGCTTCCATCAACGCCACCGGAATGCCTTCCATGTCGCCATCGGCTGCGGTTTTCGACGGTAGCAGGAAGATATCAGCATCATTCAACGCCTGACGAATCTCCTCCTGCGGCTTGAAACCAGGCATAGTGACAAAGGCTTCCAGTCCGGCACGCGCGATGTGTTCACGCATCATGCCGTCCTGCTCACCGTTGCCGATGATGGTGAACTCGAACTGCCCACCGTTGTTGCGCAGAATTTCGCTGGCTTTTACCGCCACGTCTAAGCCCTTTTTCTCGGTCAAACGCGCGACCGAAACAATTCGCAGCGGCTGATGAAACGCCTCACGCGGCCTGAAGTTAAACTTCTCAGGCTCGATGCCCATGCGCGTCACGTGCACCTTCTCGCGTGGACAACCCATCTCAATCAGCTTGTTCTCCCACAAATGGCTGATGGGTAACATCAACTCGCTCTGTTTGAACAGGTTGACGTAATCGAGCTTGTGCTCTTCGAGAATGTGACGGCGCGAAATATCCGCGCCGTGGAACACCGTCGCCTGCTTGCCTTTCAGCACGCCGAGCTCACGCAGTTTGTTGGCCAGCGCACCGGCATAACCAAAGTGCACCAGAAACACATCCGCGGTGAAGGTTTGCTTCGCGTTAGCAACAATCGCCGGCAGCAGCAGCTTTTTCGCCTGCTGGCCGTAGCGGCCGACGTTGAGTGATTTGATTAACGCCGGCTTCGCGATTTTCGGCAGCATCAAACCAATGCGCTGCGTCAGCTTATCGAGATTCGAAACTTTCTCTTCCGGCAGTAAATAGTGAGTTTTCGCCGCCAGATTGTAATCATCGAACGCGGCGTGGCGATTGATCATATCGCCCGGAAACACGGAGATGATCTCCACGTCATAGCCTGCATCGATGAAATGCGTTACCTGATTGAGGACAAACGTCTCAGAGGCAACCGGAAAACGCATGGTGAAAAAGGTCAGCTTCATCACTTACCCCAGCACGTTGAGAATTTCTGCCGTAATGCGGTTACCAATTTCACGCTCCTGCGCCACCGCGGTGTCCACTTTGCGTTTCACGTTGTCGTAGTCCGCCAGTACGGTTTGTACTTTATCGATCAGCGAACCATCCATCAGGCTCTGCACGTCGGTGGCCATCTGCGGCAATCCAAGCTGTTTCATCACGCCGAGCGATTTGTGCTCATAGTTGATGGCCACGGCTGGGGTACCGAAGTTCATGGAAATGATGGCGGAGTGCAGGCGGGTGCCAATAGTCAGGTGACAATGGCTTAGCAGGATGCCGAGTTCGAGGTCGTTGAACTCGTCCATGATGACATGGTAATGATCGGGATTATCGACGTGATCACGCAGCGTCAGCGCGACCATGCGGTCGTCTTTGGCGTAGCTGTCGATGCCGGTACAGGTAGAGAAAGCCACCACCTGATAGCCCTCGGCAATCATCGCGTTGATGACTTTCCCAAAGGCCGCTTCGTACTCTTTCTGCGTCACGCCGAGACGTTTATCGAACGGTGCCAGTTCACGCACGGTGATGGCGATGGTTTTGCGTGCGCTGATGATGTTTTTCCAGTGTAGCAGGTTGTGGCTCGGATTCTCCACATCACGCGCTTTCACCAGGAAGGCGGTATCGACGCCCTTCTTCACGCGGCTGGTGGTGACGCCGTCTTGTTTCAGGCGATCGAAGCTGACCTCTTCACGCAGCACCAGGCTATCGACGCGATCAAACACGAAATTGGCCAGCGCATTCACGCGGGGGTTCTCAAAGGGTCCCACGGAGTGACCGACCATGTGCAGCGGCTTTTTCGCCATCAATGCACAGAGCGCGTGGTCAAACTGCGTCACACCATAAAGATCGACGAAGAACGAACCGCCCACCTGAATGATGGCGTCATACTGTTCCAGACTTTTGGTGAACTGCGCCAGATGGGGCGGCACAGAGAACGATTTGTACAGGCCACCCTTGCCCAGATGCGCCATCATGATTTCGGGCATCAGGCGGTTGGCCACTTTACGTTTAACGCTGCCCACCAGCCCTTTCGCTGATTTGCTGTTATGCAGAAACAAGGAATCCTGCTGGATATCCTGTTGCAATAAGTACCCGGAGCTTGTTGGATAACGACTGATCACATCAATATCGAGGTCGCCACGCGCAGACTGCAAAGAGTCGATCAGTCCACGTAAAATCGCGCCATCCCCACGATTTCCACAGGTATGGTTTCCCACCAATAAAATCTTCATAAACACTCCAGAAAAATTTTTTTAATTTTTTACAAGCCACGTCATTTCCTGCACGGGCAAAGTGAACTCTGTGTTAAAAAACTGCAATGGGAACAATGCCCAAAATAGAAAATCTGTCCTCAAACGGGCGACCTGCAGGCCGCTCCCAACCTTTCCCGGAGAGGGCGCAAACGGCTGCGCCCTCTCCGGTTACTGCATTACGACTTCACCGCAAAATAGGGTAACGCCACCTGTTCGCCGTTAATCACCACCGAGACAAATCCTTTCGGCTCACGCGTATCTACCTGCTCCGGTTTCAGCGCGCGCGAGGCCAGCAGCAGATCGCCCTGCTCGTTACCGCCTATACCCGCTTTACCGTTGTGCAGACTGAAGCGCTGCGGTGCTTGCTGGCTGCCGCTGGCAGGACTGCCCTGCGCCATGGTGGCATCCACACGCGCACAGCGTCCGGTAAGGAAGCGGTCCTTGGCGGTGCTTTTAATCAAAATAGCGGTGGTGGGTGTCCAACCAGCCAGCTTGACGAACACTTTCGTGTCCGTCTCTGAGCGCGGTTCAAAGCGGACATCCACCACGGGTGAACTGCCTTCGGCAGACCAGCTGGCTTCCGCATTTTTGGTTTTGCGTTGCAGATGAATAACCGCACGACCGCCGGTGCCTTTACCATCAATGACGTTCATTAAGGGCTGATTAGCCGTGCCATTATTGAATTGCGATTGACCAAACACCTCGATCTCCCAGCTGTCTCCCACCGTAGGTGAGTAGAAGTTGCCGAGTTCAAACCAGGTTTCCTGGTTGGTGTTATTCGCCAGGCGGAAGCGTGAGGTGATGTAGTTGTATTTCAGGCTGCCATCGATGGCGACACCGTAAGATTCCACGCGCGTTGATCCCATCTCCCAGATGTTGAGCCAACGCTCGCCTTCCATCGAGTTGTCGATCCAACTCCCCGCCTGCAGGTTGGTCTGGCGCATGTTCAGTCGCGAGTTGTGCGCAATCAGCGGATTTTTACAGTCTTCAATGCTGAGCGCATCGATAATCCACTGCCCATTGGAAATGTCACCGGGAAACTCACTGTGCTCGATCCAGCCGTTATGAATGATCGACTGGCTGCAACGTGGCAGATTCAACACCTTACCGCCTTTACAGTGCTGGGCGTTGAAGTTGGAAAGTTCAATCGCCGTGCTGTGATCCCAGGCGCCCGCCTTTTGGCCCGACCAACTGGCTTTGATCACATCACCGGTACAGGCATTGGCGTACCACTGGTCGATTTTACAATCCAGCGTATCCAGTAAGCTCAACGACACCCCGCCAACCTGATTGAGTCGCAGGCAGGCACCACGGAAAAATTGCCCGCCGGGACACGTGTTGCGGAACAGCCCCTGCTTATTCGGTCGCTTGTCGTTTTGACCGTTGAAAATCAGATTGGAGATTTCAGTCCAACGCGCGTTCACCTGGAACAGGAATTCAGAGCGACCGTCTGAAGTCAGCGTGGTCGCCGGGAAATAGCCAAAATTGACCATCGCGCCGGAGATACGGAAGTAGCGTCGTTCTTCATTACCGAAATCGCACTCGGTGACGAAGAAATTGCCTGCCGGGAACTGCACACAGATCTGCTGATTGGCATCAATTGACCATTGATACATGGCTTTTATCGCCGGTGCGGCATCGGTTTTGGCATCGGCAATAGCGCCAAAATCGAACAGCGTCAGGCGGTTAAAATCTTCAACCACGCGACGCCAATAGAAGCCTTTACCACTGAAGATAACGCCGCCATCATCTTTGCCGTCACCAAAAGCGCCAACGAATTCCCCGCCGCCCACTTCTAAGCCTTCATGCCAGCTTTTCAGCTTGATTTTGGCACCCGCGAACAGCGGACGCGTTTTCCTTAACTCCTCAACCGACGGGATTTCGCCAATCAGCTGATAGCCATTCGGCTGCGCCAGACGCTGGCTAAAGTTACTCGGATTCGGTCGTGAAACATCTGCAATCGAAAACAGCGTATTCCCTTGATCGTCTTCCACCACCATGGAGTGAGCAGGATTGGCGATCAACGCTGCATTATCGTGGATGAATTGCGCGAAGTTGCCCTTATTTAGCGCAATGGGCTGGCTGATTTGTGACACTTTACCGCTGGCATCGCGCAGGAAGACCGGAATCTGATTGCCCGCTTTGCTGGCATCCTGACCGGCCTGCCCGATCCACAATTTGCCCTCAAAGTTCTGCCAAAACTGTGGTGGCATGGTGTAGACATTTTCTGGCGTTAAAATTGGTACATCGCCCTGCGGTACGCTGGACGGATCGACAGCTTTCAAAGCCGGTTGACCACTTTTTGCCGCATAGCTGGAAAATGCGCTCACTGAGAGCGCGGCAACAATGGAGGAGGCTGCAGTTTGCAAGACTTCTCTTCTTTTCATGCTTTCAATCCCGTGGTCATGGGGCTGCGTAACAGCCATAAATGTGATCCCGGAGGCATTTAGCCGTCATACTTCACGCCACAGGGGCGTTGGCTGCCTACCTTCGCCCCTGTCACTTACTAGAGTAAGCTCACGGGGACTCAAGCACTTGCCGCCTTCCTGCGGCATGAAATATTTGGCTAAACCAAGGCTAGCCAGCTTTGTTTGATCTGGTTACCGTCAAACTTCAGCGCAGTTTCTTTGGTTTTTTCGCTCATGGCGTAAAACAGGCTATCGTCACTGGCCAGCTGTTCCATGCGCGCCAGGAACGTTGATTTGTCATTCATCGGCACCAGGAACCCATCTTCACCGTGATTGATAATCTCCTGCGGGCCGGTTGGGCAGTCATAAGCCACCACCGGCAATGACCAGGATTTCGCTTCGAGCAGCACCAGTGGCAAGCCCTCATAACGCGAGGTCATCAGCGCCATGTCGCTGTCACGGTAGTAATCGTTGATGTTGCTGACTTTGCCGACGAAGTTAACGCTATGGGTAATGCCCAACGCCGCAGCCTGATCGTGCAGTTGCTGACGCAGTTCGCCGTCACCCGCGATCACCAGCTTCCATTCAGGATGGGTTTTACTGAAGTCGGCCCAGATATCCAGCAGCAGGTCGAAGCCTTTTTGATTATCCAGACGCCCCACCGCCAGCGCCTGACGGCTGCGGCTTTGGCGCTGAAAGGCCTTGTACACCACCGGATTGGGGATCTGCTTGCTGGCGATATTCCAGCGGCTGAACACCTGATGATCTTTGTCCGTCAGCACGATGACCTGGTCGTAATAGCGCAGCAGCATCCATTTCAGCGCTTTGATCGGCTTGCTGAAGGAGTTAATCGCGATGTGTTCACAGGCGTAGGCTTTAAAGCGTTTTTTCTTCATCGCCATCAGGTTCCAGAAGGCGAACATCACGCTCAGGCGACCCATGCTGATCAGAAATACGCTGTCGAAGCCTTGCTGATGAATGCTTGCCACAGCGCTTTTAATCGGGTTGCTGTGCCCTTCAAAACTGACGATCTCTTTCACGCGATCGAACGGATAAAAGGTTTTGCCGTGTCCTTCCAGCGAATAAATGGTGACGGCGTGCTGCTCTCCGAGGCACTCCGACATGAAATTACAGATGTTTTCTGTGCCCGCGTAGGAGTAGGCATCCTTAATCACTAAAACAATCTTTTTCATAAAACGCTTTCCACCTCAAAATGTGAACTTAAGGCCCAACGCCTTCGTGCTGCTCACGTCGTAACAACACGAAGGATGCCGGGTCTTAACGATGCTTCAGGGTGAAGAGAACGCCGTTCACCATATACCAGCCGTAATAGTAATAGATTTTTAACGGATTGTTTTTATAGATAATTCTTAATAATTCGAGGTGCCATTTCGCCGCTTTATTCTTATTGCGCGAGAGTGAGTCGCCCAGCTCGTAATAGTTGACCAGCGTCTTCTGGATCACCCGAGCTTGCTTGTAGCGGAGGAACAGTTCGTAGAGGAACAGGAAATCTTCATGCCCTTTACGCTGGAAGAAGATGCCCTGAGGGGGACGGCGGAAACACACGGAAGAGAAGCAGACGCGATACTGCTTCTTCACGAAGTTTTCCTGCTGCAGATAGGGTTTGCTGTAGAGAATATCGTGGTCGGCGGTTTTGGTTTTGTAGTGATAATGCGTGATGACAAAATCATCACCCGCCGCGATCGCCGCAGTCTGTTCGGCAAGTTTATCGACGTGCCATTCGTCGTCACTGTCGAGAAACGCAATAATCTCTTCTTGCGCGGCACGCAGACCCACGTTACGTGTTTCCGCCGCACCGAGGTTGACTTCATTGTTAAGAATGGTGATGCGCGCATCAGTGCAGTGTTCGCGTACATAGGCCAGCGAATCATCGGTGGACTGATCATTTATTAAATAAAGATGCCAGTCGCTATAGGTCTGATTGACGATCGACTCTACCGCACGCAATACCGTTTTACGCGCGTTATACATCGGCATCACAATACCGACGGTGCCAACATGATTTGTCATTTGCATACCCGGAGTGTCAGGAACCAAAAAATTGCTCCCGGTGCGGGAGCAAGTGAAAATTTTATAAAGTGAATCAGGAGACGGCTCGCCCGCCAGAGAAGCGAGACTTCACCTTATCGAACAGTCGATTCAGGAAATAAGCCCGGTTATCACGGTTGGTCAGGAAGAAGTAGCGCGCGAAACTGAGGCTCGCCTGCAGTGATTTACCATCCATCTTGTAGCGCAGCGGCAGCTTGAACGCCTTATAGGTATGGACGTCACGTGCCGTGAGGTGCGGCTTCATGGTGTCCAGCCAGAAGAAGGAGTACTTCACCGACTCGCCTTTGTGTTTGGAACCAAATTTGGTCACCAGGTGATACGTTGCCAAAGGTTTATCGATCATCACGAACTCGTAGCCCATACGATCGGCGCGGATGCAAAAGTCATAATCCTGATGGCGAATGTAGCGTGCATCAAAACGGATTTTGTCGGCATCTTCGCGCTTCAGCACAATGGTGCTGGTCTGAATAAATCCGTAACAGCCGAACAGATACTCCGCCACGGTTTCGTTTTTGCCCGGCGGCTGCATCGGCATTACTTTCAGGAAGCTACCGTCCTGATGAATGTTTACCTGGCTGAAAATCACATAGCGCGATTTGCCCTGTGCCTCCAGTTTGCTAATGGTGTCGTGCACGGTCAGCAGCTTATCGGCAGCCCACTCATCATCGGCATCAAGGAAGCTAATGAAATCGCCTTCAGCCAGTTCAATACCCTTATTGCGGGCGCCCGCACCGTTCAGTTTGATCTGGGACAGTTCCAGCTTGATGTCCAGATCCTGATAACGCTCACTGCGTACGACCTGCGCCAGTTCGTCTGCATCAGCCGATTTGTCATCGACGATAATGACTTCAAAATTGCGATAGGTTTGCGCTTTGACACAATCTAGCGTCGTGACAATTGATTTCGACGCGTTGTACGCGGGAATTACAATTGAGAAGCGGATGTCCTGCATTGCCAGCACCTCTTAAACAGCTGTTCCAGATTTAACGGTAGCGCGGACAGACCTCAGAAAGGAATCGGCTGTGTTCTGAAAAATCATACCGTTATTTCTCTTTCTCATTGAGCTGCTGCGTTCCATCACGGAGGTTCCTATGAAAGTTTGTGCTGTGTGTATTTTCGCGGTTCAAAACGCACCATAAAAAGGGGCGGATAATCCGCCCCTGAGTGTTACTTAGCTTTTGGTTTCTTTGCCGTATTCGTAGTTGTAGTAGTCGTAGCCATAACCGTAGGCATTCGACGCTTTACGTACCACGGCGTTAAGGATGACGCCCTTAATCTCGATACCGTTCTGCGCGAAGCGCTTGTAGCTGACATCCAACTCTTTAGTGGTGTTGGTTTCGAAACGCGCCACCATCAGCGACGTACCGGCCAACTTACCGATGATGGAAGCATCGGTCACCGCCAGAATCGGTGGGGTATCAATCAACACCAGGTCGTAGTTCTTGCTCGCCCAATCCAGTAACTCACTCATGCGACGATGCATCAGCAGTTCAGACGGGTTCGGTGGTACCTGACCGCGTGGCAGGAAATCAAAACCGTACACGCCTTTCTGAATCATGGCCGGGGAGAACTCACTCTTGCCGGACAACACATTGGAGAGACCCATTTTGTTTTCCGAACCAAGCAGCTCATGGGTATAACCACGGCGCATATCACCATCGATGAACAGCACACGCTGGCCTGCTTTCGATACCAGAGTCGCCAGGTTGGCACAGATAAAGGTTTTACCAATACCCGGGCTGGCACCGGTAATCATCAGAATGTTGTTTTTGGCTTCCATCATCGCGAAGTGCAGGCTGGTACGCAGGCTGCGAATCGCTTCGATGGAGAGGTCGGTCGGATTACCCAACGCCAGCAGCGTATTATGTGGGTCACTCTTCTCTTTGTGACCACGACGCGCCAGGGCTTCGGTATCTTTCTTACGTTGCCACTCTGACAGCGGTACGCTGGCATAGACGTTCATGCCCAGCTCTTCCAGCTGCTCAGGATTCTCAATACCGTGATGGAACAGCGCTTTCAGCAGCACCAGACCCACAGAGAGAATCAGACCCAGAATAAAGCTGGCGGCAATAATCAACAGTTTCTTCGGTGCCACCGGGCTACCGGCGGTTTCCGCACGGTCGATGATGCGCACATCACCCACGGTACTGGCTTTACTGATTCCCAGCTCTTGCTGGCGATTCAGCAACTGCATGTAGATTTCCTGACCTGACTGCACATCACGTGTCAGACGCAGAATTTCCTGTTGGGTTTGCGGCATACCGGCAATTTTCTTGTTCAGTTTTGCCTGCTCGTCTTCCAGGGTTTTGCGTTTTTCCAGCAGCGCGCGGTAAGTCGGGTGATCTTTGGTGTAGAGCTGTGACACTTCAGCTTCTTTGAAGGTCAGTTCGTTCAACTGGCTCTGCACGCTAACGGATGAGTCGAGAGCCGATTTCGCTTCCAGCGACATATCCACCGATTCATTCTGGCGGCGATAGGCGTTGAGCTTGTTCTCCGCATCATCCAGACTGCTACGCACTTGTGGCAGCTGGTTGCGCAGGAACTCCAGGCTCTTCTCAGCCTGCTCAGACTTGCGGTCCACGTTCTGCAACAGATAGTTATTCACGATCTGGTTCAGGACGCGACTCGCCTGCTCTGGATCTTCATCCTGGAACTCAAGGCCCAGCACACCGGTGGTTTTACCTTTGTCGGCAACGGTCAGCGCGCCCAGCACGTTTTTAATCGCCTGCAGATCGCTCAGCTTAGTGACGTTGAAGCTGGTGCCTTCGTCAGCCTGAATGCCGCTGACCAGCATAGTGACATCACCGTGCTGCTCCATCTGACCCACACGACCTTTGAACAGCTCATCGCCATCTTTGGTAACGGTGTAAGTCTGTGGACCGGTCACTTCCAGCTCGACGGTACGCTTGTCGATGGAGCGTGGAATTTCCAGACGCGAGATAGCAATTTGCGCCGGCTTATTGCCCATCAGGCGAGATAAACCTTTACCAATAACCGGGAAGTAATTCTGCTGCACCACGGTGTCCAGACCGAGGTCATTAACCGTTTTACCCAGCACCATACGCGATTCAACAATCTGAATTTCCGTATCAGATGCTGGCGTGGTTGGCAGCACATCCTGCAATTCATTCAGAACAGAAGCCGTGTTTTTCTGCTCTACCTGAACCATGGCATCGGCGCTGTAAATAGGCGTTGCAAACAGTGTGTAGAGCGTTCCGGCCAACATGAAGAAGGCGGTAACGGCCACGATGATCCAGCGATGATCAATTAGCTGTCCCACAAGATGCGCCAGATCCCATCCACTCGAATCTTCCTTTGGCGCAGTCATAACCTTGTTTTTAATATTCATGGGTATTCCCAACTATCGGCTTAGTACGTTGACCCATTTCTGGGTAGCGTTTTCCAGTAACCCGTAGACCTCTTCAAAGGCCTCGCGACTTTTTTTGTACGGATCCGCAATTTCCTGCTGATTGAGCCAGTGCCCAATGAGCATGGTTTTTCCGCGTGCGGCTGGGTCGATGCGATTGACCTGCTCAACGTGGCGCTTCTCCATTACCAGAATCAGGTCATAGTCACGGCACATACTGGCCGTTAACTGCTGAGCATGATGGCCTTCCAGCGACACGCCATGTTCGGCGGCAACGTCGCTGGCGGTCTGGTCTGCCGGGAACCCCTTCAGAGCGCCTAGCCCTGCAGAAGCCACCCGAGTTGAAGGTAGCGCGCGTTGGAACAGACGCTCCCCTGTTGGGGAGCGGCAGATATTACCGACGCAGACGACTAACACGGACTTGATCATACTGAAACCTTAGTTAGACCAGTTGCGGAAACGCAGTGCTGCGGAGCTTGCATCGTCGATACCCACGATGGTTGGCAGCAGCCCAGAAATCACACGGTTCCAACGGGTAATTGGTGTGGCGGTGACGTAGACGATGTCGTACGGCTCCAGTTGGAATTCAGTCCCCATCACCATCGATGCCGCATCTTTGGTATTCAACTGATAGATGTTGGCGATCTTGGTGCGGTTGGCACCACGAATAGGACGAATAACGAAGACACCGGTAGCATCGGACGTGGTTTGATCCATACCGGCCGCATTACCCAGCGCTTCGGCCAGCGTCATGCCGCTACGGTCCATTTTCAGTGTGGATTGCTGTTTCACTTCGCCCATCACGAAGACTTTCAGGTCATCGTTACGCGGGACGTAGAGAATATCGCCCGGATACAGCAGATGGTTCTGGCTCAGGTCGCCGTTTTGCATCAGCGCCTGCAGCGAAATGCGCTGCTCTTTGCCCTGGTGCGTCAGCACCACGTTACGCCAGTCTGCATCGGCTGCTAAGCCACCTGCGGCGTTGACGGCATCAAGTACGGTCAACGGCACGTTAGTGATCGCCTGCTGGCCAGAGGTGGTCACCGAACCGGTCACGTAGGTTTTCTGTGAGCGGAAGGCTGCGACGTTGACATCCACCTGCGGGCTTTCAATGAACTGCGCCAGGCGGCGCGCAATTTCAGCGCGGATTTCCGTCACGGTGCGGCCGGCTACACGCACTTTACCGATGTACGGGTAGAAAATCGTGCCATCGGCCTGTACCCAGTTACCGGTGTCACTGGCGCTACGATACTGACCCGCTGGTGTGGTCAGCTCCGGGTGGTCCCATACGGTGACGTTCAGCACGTCGCCAATGCCCACGCGATATTCGTAGCTTTGAATTTCGGTCTGCAGTGCCGGGTTGGCCTGCGCAACCAGAGGCTTCGGACGCATCTGTTCAACCAGACGCGGCGTCAGCGGGAAGACGTTCACGTATTTATCGATGTCATAGTTGCTATCCTGTTGCTCAATGACATCTTTTCCGCTAGTGGAAAGGTGCGAACCTGGTTCAATGGTGCACCCGGAGAGAAAAGTTGCGGATACCAGTAAAGGTATCAATTTAATTTTCATTATCATCTGATTCTTCGCTATCAGTTAATGATTGATAGAGGCGAAAACGCCGCTGTGTAGCGTCTTATAAAAAAATAAAACTGACGGGTTAAACACTGAAACTGTGGGTCATTATCATGCGCTCCCTTGGTTTTATGTTGTCACCGTGCCCTGAGACGACATCAATTAAAGTCGGTGATTACCCTGCCGGCAAAGCACCGACTCTATTCAGGCTCGATAATGGCAGTTGTCAGTTAAGGCACTCCCAGCACCGGCATTTCAGACGGGGATAATGATTTCGTCCCCTGCCCTTCTACTCTCAATAAGCGCCATCGCGTTTCAGTACGACACCCACTGTCTTAAACAGGATCGCGATGTCATTCCACAGCGACCAGTTTTTGACATACCACGAATCGAAATAGACGCGCGTTTCATAGTCAACGTCGTTACGACCGCTAACCTGCCACAATCCCGTCATGCCGGGTTTCGCCATCAGGTAATAATCAACATCACCGGCATAACGACAGAGTTCGTCTTCAATCACTGGACGTGGGCCCACCAGGCTCATGTCGCCGCGTACCACATTCCACAGCTGCGGCAGTTCATCCAGACTGGTTTTACGGATGAAGTGGCCAACTTTGGTAATACGCGGGTCATTCTTCAGTTTGAAATCTTTATCCCACTCGGCGCGAGCGACCGGATCGGTGCGCAGGACTTCCTCCAGCACCTCTTTCGAGTTGATCACCATCGAACGGAATTTAAGGCATTTGAATTTACGTCCGTTCAGGCCGACACGTTCATGACCGTAAATCGGTGGGCCGCCATCGCGTCCAACCATAAAGCCGAGGACCAGCAGCGCCGGTGACAGCGCAATAATGATGCTGAGTGCGCCGACGATGTCGAAAGCACGTTTCAGGAAGCGCGAAGTGCGTTTCGCCAGATTATTGTTCACGCGCAGAATCATCACTTCATGGCTGAAGATGTAGGCCATGTCGGTACCATAAAGGGGCACGCCGCGCAGAGTTGGAATCACTGAGACTGAACGGCAGTTATGCATTGCCAGCATTTTCAGCCAGTTGTCACGATGCTGGCTCTGTTCAAACTCCACAGCCACGATGAACTGGGTTTCGCTGTGCGTCAGCTGCCACAGCTCTTGTTCATTGTGCAGTACCGGTACGCCAGAGATGCTGGCCTGCGGGCAACTGCCATCAACATCGAAGAACGCAATGACATCAAACCCCATCACCTCTTCGCTCTGCAGCGCCTGCCAGGCTTCTTCAGCATTACGGCTGCTACCGATGATGATGGTTTGTTTTTTCCACATACCGAAGTGATTCAGTACGCGTTTAGAGATGGCACGCGCCAGCGGAATTAATATCAACGCCAGAATCCAGGTGGTCACCCAGACAAAGCGCGACATCTGCCATTGCGATAATGCTGAAATTGACAAATCGATGACAGAGAAAATAAGAATGGTACGAAATATCTCTTTCAGCTCAAACCAGAATGGCTTGCGATAGGTGTAATGACGCAGGCGAACCCAGAACCAGCCTACGCAAATAATCGATAAACAAACGTGGGTGGCGATTTTTAAGTGCAGGTATTTTTCAGATATATCTGCCAGTGGAGAATCTGTGAACGAATTAATCACCGCCAGAGCAATAAACAATGCCGCGTTGAAACAAATTAAATCCGAGCACGCCAGTAAAATTTTAGTGAGGAGACTTTTATATGTAATTTGGTTATCGCGCATATTTAACTCTTTTATTTTATTTCCCTAATCCCTAACGCCTCTGCCCTGTGTAATAAATGAGCGATATATCCACTGCTAACGGGGAGGCAATCTGCGGCAAACGCTCCGGTGTTTATGCCAATTCTCTTTTTAGTAAAGCCAAAGAATTGCAATAAATACCAACAGATTAGTCTGACTTCCCTTGCCACGATTTAGCCCTAATCTGAACGGAGAAAAGCACTTCAGGCACGCTACCGCCCTTGGCTGTCGCTGCCAATACCGCTGCAATCGCATCTATTTTCATCGCACTCACTGAGATTATTCTTAGCCAGCGGCAGGCTAATCCCGTGCACGATCACAATTCATAACATTAAGAAGCTAAACAGCGCGCTATTAACAACTTCGGCGCAGACATTTACTAACACGTTGCTATACTAGTTATTACTGGCTTGTTTACAAGTAGGCCCCGTGTCCCCTGCACTATTTTAGGAAAAAGACTACCAGCCATAAGTATTGATGCCATCCCTTTCAGCCCATTCCTGCGTAAAATTCAGAATAATTCGATACTCACCTTCGGACTGCTTCGCATTAAAAACGTACGCTTGCGCGTGAATATTAGAATTAATCGTCACTATCACGATGCGGTGAAGTTTATCCATACATTCATCTTATCGACGAAATGTACCTTCTCAGAATATGCCTAAAACTCAGGGCAACAGGGTGACATCGCGCGATTTGCCTCATTTGTACCTTGCCTGCTGATTCACTATCATCAGACAAAACGCATTTTCAGACATTCAGGTGATGAAAGCATGATGGAGTGGATCCTCGATCCGTCGCTCTGGGCAGGGTTAGTCACGCTAATCGTTCTCGAGCTGGTGCTGGGTATTGATAATCTGGTTTTTATTGCCATCCTGGTCGAAAAGTTACCGCCTGCGGCGCGTGACCGGGCGCGCGTAATCGGTTTGCTGTTGGCGTTGCTGTTGCGACTGGTGTTGCTGGCATCGCTTTCCTGGCTGGTGACTCTCACGCAACCGCTATTTACCCTGTTCCAGCACAATTTCAGCGCCCGCGATCTATTGCTGCTCTCCGGCGGGCTGTTTCTTCTTTATAAAGCCACGACGGAACTCAATAGTCGTCTGGAAGGCAGCGACGAAGAGAGCGGTCAAAGTAAGAACGGTGCTAAATTCTGGCCAGTGGTCGCGCAAATTGTGGTGCTGGATGCCATCTTCTCGCTTGATGCGGTGATTACCGCTGTAGGCATGGTGAACGAACTGCCGGTGATGATGGCGGCGGTCACCATTGCCATTTTACTCATGCTGCTGGCGAGTAAGCCGCTCACGCGCTTTGTGAATGGTCATCCAACCATTGTGATTCTCTGCCTGAGTTTCCTGCTGATGATTGGCTTCAGTCTGGTGGCGGAAGGCCTCGGCTTTATTATTCCGAAGGGCTATCTCTACGCGGCGATTGGTTTCTCAATCGTGATCGAGATGTTTAATCAGCTGGCGCTGTTTAATCGCCGCCGCTTCCTCACCGCCGGACGCCCGCTGCGCCAGCGCACCTCAGAAGCCGTGCTGCGCATATTGCGCGGTGAAGCCCAGCGTGCCGAACTGGACGCCGATACCGCCTCATTGCTCAGCGACAGTGATGAAGGTGCGTTATTCAATCGCCAGGAGCGGCGCATGATTGCCCGCGTACTCGGTTTAGGGCAGCGGCACATCAGCAGCATCATGACGTCACGCCACGATATTGAGCACATCGATCTGGGTGAAGATCCCGCCGCGATCATGGCTAAGCTGGATAACAATCAGCACACCCGCATCCTGATTACCGAACGCGGGCACGATCCGCTCGGCGTGGTGCATGTGATTGATTTGCTCCATCAGTCGCTGCACAGCCATTCTCTCGATTTACGTGCTTTGGTGAAACAGCCGCTGATCTTTCCCGAACGCCTGACGTTATTGCAGGCACTGGAGCAGTTCCGCCATGCCCGCACCCATTTTGCGTTTGTGGTCGATGAGTTTGGATCGGTGGAAGGCGTGGTCACCCTGAGTGACCTGATGGAAACCATCGCCGGGAATCTGCCGAATGAAGGTGAGGAGATTGATGCGCGTTATGATATCCAGCCGTTGCCGCATGGAGGTTGGGTGGCGAACGGACATATTCCTCTGGAAGATTTGGCAGCCTATGTGCATTTGCCACTGGATGAGAAACGTAATTACCACACGCTGGCCGGATTATTAATGGACAGCCTGCAACATGTGCCAGAAGAGGGAGAAGAGTTACAGGTAGGGGATTATTTATTGCGCACGCTGCAGGTGGAAAATCATCGGGTACAGAAAGTGGAGATTGTGCCCGCGCCTGAGCTGGCAAGGTAACCAACGCCGTTATGCCCAATCAAACCAGGCATAACGGCATTTTACGTGGATTAAGGTTGTTGTACCGCAGGCTTTTGGCGATCCAGCCACTCGTTAAGGCGCGACTTCGCTTCACTCTGCAACTGCTGGCGCACCACATCGTCAACCGGCAGTGAGTACTGCAGGTTGTTCCAGCCACCGTACATCCGCAGTGGAATTGCCTGGCCATTGAGCAGAGTCGCTAACTTATCGTCGCCTTTCCAGCCGCGCAGCATCATATTGAAGGTGACGTCGAGCTGTTGGTTCACCACATCAACCGTGCCTTTGGTCTGCACTGCCAGCCGGTTACTGCCACCCTGCAGATCTGGCATGACAACCTTGCCCTGATTCAGGCTAATACGACCGCTCAGTTGCTGAATCCCCTGTTCGTCCGGCTCATCATTGGTCACGCTATTGCTCACGCGCGCCACGGCACGGCGCACCATCTGTTGCAGATTAAGTTGGGCGAGTTGCAGGTTGGTGGCCTCCAGCTCGGCATTCCCCTGCCAGTTACGCTTCGCTTCATCCACGCTCAGGCCCGTGCCGCTGAGATCGCCTTTCAGGGAGACCGTGCCCTGCAAACTCTCCGGCAGTTCCAGCGCTTTCATTAAAGGTGCAATGGCGATGTTTTCAATTTCCGGCTGCAGGGCGACTTTGGTCACCGGCTGGCGGATATCAATGCTGCCCGGGATCGAGAAGTGCCCATCGCCAATTTTCCCCTGCAGTTTGTTCAGGGTCATCAACCCTTCCTGATTGCTGGCATCGATCTGCAGATTGCTCAGCGTCAATCCGCGCCACACGCTGGAATCCGCATTCAGACTCAGCGTTAAATCCATCAGATTTAACGGCGAGTCAGCGTTGGTACGCGTGCGTGGTTCAGCAATCACCGGCGTGCGCGTCACGCTGGCGTGCTGTGGGGTGCTGTTGTCGCTGGCGGGCGCGCTGGCCATCAGATTATCAAGATTCAATGTCGTGGCGTGTAAAGCCAGATTGAGCTGCTGCGGCAACATTAAACGCCCTTCGGCACTGCCATCCAGCGTGCTGTCGTTGGCCGTCAGCTGCATCTTTTGCAACGAGAATTGCTGTTTATCGGCATTCCACTCACCCTGCCCGCTTAGCGCCCCTTTGATGCCCTGCGGCGGGAGGTTAGCGCCGTCCAGCGTGTAATCCATCTCTTCTATCTGCCCCACCAGCCGATGCGGATACTGCGCCACATTCATCTGCCCTTTAAGGTTGACGCTAACATTGCGCTGATTGCGTGAAATGCGCGTGGCGAGTTCGATGCTGGCATTTTTGCTGGCATCCTGATCGAGGTTGAGATTGAGATTACGGAAGTTATATTCATCGCCACCGGGCTGCTGCCAGATCATCAGACTGTCGGCGAGGCGCAGTTTAGCAATGTCGAATGACCAACCATTGGTGCGCGTCACCACCGGTTCCGCGTCCGTGGGCGCCACCGGTGAACCGCTCGGTTTCTGGGCGGCGCTATCAGGCGTGACGCGAATGACGGCATTTTTCAGCATCACCTGGCTGACGCTTAGCTGATGCGACAGTAGCGGCCAGAGGTTGACATCCAGACGCATATTTTCTGCAGTGACCATCGGCTGGCTGGCGCCAGGTGCGGTCAAGCTCATGCGCCCGGCGAGAATACTGAGTTGCGGCCAGACGTGCCAGCGCAGGCCACCACTGACTTCAAGTTGATAACCACTGCGCTGTTCTACCTGCTGTACCATATAGGTACGAAAGTCGTTGGGATTGACCAGCAACACCAGTGCCGTCATGCCCGCCACGACCACCACTAACAGGATGGCCAGCGTCGTTATCACTCTTCTCATAATCCCTCATCACCGTCATTCTTCATGCTGCAGCGGCGTTGGCTGCGTTCATTTACCCCAGTCACACACTGATGCCAGCTACCGGGGATTCACCCTCTTACCGCTTTGCCGCACGTTGAATCATTTAGGCGAACATCAGTCTTTGTCGATACGACTGGCATCGGCACCCTGCTGACCACGATATTTTGCATCTTCGCGGCGGTTATAAGGGCGTGCCGCTGGGCCAGACAACGGTTCAAAGCTCAATGCGCCAATCAACATGCCCGGACGCAGCGCCAGCGGCAGCTTACCGGAGTTGTAGAATTCCAGCACAATGCGGCCCTGCCAGCCTGGATCGATACGGTGTGCCGTCACGTGCACCATCAAGCCCAGACGCGCCAGCGAGGAGCGGCCATCCAGCCAACCCACCAGATCATCCGGAATCGTGACCGATTCCAGCGTCACTGCCAGCGCTAACTCACCCGGATGCAGGAAGAACGCTTCCCCTTCCGGCAGCACAATCTCATCGCTCATTACGCGATCCAGTGCGGCGCTGACTTCGTGTTTTGGACCACTCAAATCAATAAATGGCGCAGTGTGACCACTGAAGGTGCGGAACTGATTGCCGAGGCGCACGTCCACGGTTGCGCCATTAATGCGCTCAACCGGTGGGCGCGGATCAATCGCCAGTTTACCGTTGTCGAGCCAGGCTTCAATGTCGCGATCGCATAATCTCATCGCAGAGTCTCCATGCTTTAAGTGTAGCGAAAGGTCGCCACTGTTGTGACAACCTTCACGCGTCACGTCCATCCGGACGCAGTATTTTCAAAGATATTGGTTAATCTTGGCTTTGAGAATATCGATGGCGATGCGGTTCTTCCCGCCACGCGGCACGATAATGTCAGCGTATTGTTTGGAGGGCTCGATAAACTGCAGGAACATTGGACGCACGGTCTTCTGATACTGGCTCATCACCGAATCCATGGAACGACCACGCTCATTCACATCGCGCTTCATGCGACGCATCAGACAGATATCCAGCGGGGTATCTACGAAGATAGAGAAGTTCATCTCCTGACGCAGACGCGCATCGGTCAGCAGCAGAATGCCCTCAAGGATGATCACTTTTTTCGGCTTAAGATGAATACAGTCACTGGTGCGCGTGTGTTCAACGTAGCTATAAACCGGCAACTCAATATCCTGACCCGCCTTTAACGCGCGCAGATGCTGCAACAGCAGATCGTGGTCCATCGCGCTGGGATGGTCATAGTTGGTTTTCACCCTCTCTTCCATTGTGAGGTGGCTCTGATCTTTGTAGTAGGCATCTTCGGGGATCACACCGATATGCTCGTCACCGACCTGGTCACGGATTTCACGATAGAGCGTGCTGGCAATAAGACTTTTTCCGGATGCGGATGCACCTGCGATGCCAACGATCACGCACTGATGAGACTTGTCAGTCATACTTTTTTAAGACCTGATAACTGGAGCCAATTGAAGCCGAAACCGCAATGGGCCGATTGAGAGGGTTAGTTGGCGGCAATTATAGGTATTTCACCTGTTTGATGCCAGAGAAATGGGCCCGCCGCTTTTCAGAATATCCCCTTTTGCAGCCAGACGCTTAATCGATACACTGTTCTCCTGCCCGAGTTGAGTACCACTCAGGTTGACTCAATAAAGCCCAAGGAAAAATATGAGTTGGAAAACCCTGACCTATTTTGGTGACAGCATGTTGCTGATCCCGACCGCCGTGATTATCGCGCTGGTGTTGCCGTGGAAAAGCGACAACCGTCAAACCGTCTGGTATTGGCTGCTCGCTTTTGGCCTGGCGGGCTTGCTGGTCAGCCTGTCTAAAATTCTGTTTCTCGGGTTTGGCATTGGCAGCGCCAGATTTAACTTCACCGGATTCAGCGGCCACAGCGCCATGTCAGCAACGCTCTGGCCGGTGATGATGTGGCTGGTTTCAGGCCGTTTTCCGACCTTTTGGCGCACACTGACCATTGGTATTGGCTATCTGATCCCGATGATGGTCGGCCTGTCTCGCCTCGTGATCCACGCGCACTCCTTCAGTGAAGTGCTCACCGGCCTGATGCTGGGCTTTACGCTGAGCAGTGCATTCCTGTTGACACAGCGCCGCACCGCTCTGAAGGGCTTCAGCCTGGCGCAAGTGTGTGTCGCCCTGCTGGTGCCGCTGGTGTTGATGAGTCATGGCCGCGTGGCCACCACGCAGCAATTTCTTGAACGTTTTTCCGCCCATCTCGCCGGATTAGAAAAACCCTATACCCGCGCCGATCTGTTTCGCGATTAATCTTTTTTTGCCAGGGCCAAAACATTCATTGAATCAGGGCTAAACTAGATTCTGCGCAGACATCTGATGCAGATGTGCTAGCATGCAAAACAGAGAATGATTGGCGCATTTTTCGACCTGTAACGAATGCGCGCTGCTGGATTCGTGCATGACCCTCGAAATATTGACCTCACAGGATCGACCGCAAAGAAAATGGCTTAATGCTCTATTTTTGGGAGCATTAGCCTTTTTACTGACGCTGTTTTGTCTCGAACTTATCGTTGTAAGCGGACGTATTTCCCCGCTTTGGTACTCCACCGCCCTGATGACGGTGGTGGTTTTTCGCGCCCCCTCAAAACATGTTCCGTTGCTGCTGCTCAGCTGTGTGATTGGCACCTCGCTGGCCAATTTAATCGTCATTGGTCCGGCGCTGAGCAACCTTAAATTTGCCATCCTGAATATGCTGCAGGCCATTCTCGGCGGCCTGATGTTGCGCGCGCTGCTGGATCGCAGAAATCCCCTGAATTCGCTGCTCGATTGGGTGCGATTTGCCGTCTGCGCCGGGTTGATTGCGCCGCTGATTGGCGGTGTGGTGGCGGTCTGGATGCTGCAGGTGGGGCATCGTGCGTCGTTGCCCTTCTTTTCTACCTGGGTGATCTCCGAAGTGATTGGCGTGCTGGCATTCGGCCCCGTGCTGTTGTTATGGCCCAACAAGCCGCTGCGTCAATTAATCACCCCCGGTCGTCAGCTGGAAACGCTGCTGACACTGATCGTCACCCTACTGGCCAGCTATTTGTCGCTGCGTTTTCTGCCGTGGCCTTTCACCTTTATTGTGGTCATCCTGTTTTGGTGCGCGGTGCGGCTACCGAAGTTCGAAGCCTTTTTACTGTTCTTTCTCAATGCCAGTTTTATCTCCATTCTGCTGGCATTCAGTTTCGTTAACCTGGCACAGACCGGTCTGTTACTCGGCCAGGTCAGCAACTGGTTACCATTCCTGTTAGTGCTGCTACCCAGTCATGTGATGGCGCTGGTGATGGATGCGTTCCAGCGCGAAAAGCATCATATCAGCGAGAAGGAGACCCGCTTCCGCCATGCGATGGAGTATTCGGCGATTGGCATGGCGCTGGTGTCGCCCAATGGCGGCTGGCAGCAGGTCAATCAATCGCTATGTCACACGCTGGGCTTTCCGGCTGACGAGCTGAAAAAACTCACTTTCCAGCAGATTACCCATCCTGATGATCTCAACAGCGACCTGCAACAGCTGGAGCGTTTGGTGGCGGGTGACATCATGAGCTACACCATGGAGAAGCGCTATTTCCGCAAAGATGGCGAAATTGTCTGGGCGCGCCTCACGGTTTCTATGGTGCGCGATGCTGAAGACCAGCCGCTCTATTTTATTGCGCAGATAGTCGATATTTCTGAACTCAAACAGAGTGAACAAGTGAATCGCCGCCTGATGGAACGCATCACGCTGGCTAACGAGGCGGGCGGTATCGGCGTATGGGAGTGGAACCTGCTGAGCGGTGAGATGCTGTGGGACAAGCGCATGTACGAGCTATTTGCGCTCGGTCCGCATCAGGTGCCCACCTATGACGTGTGGTTGCATCTGATAGAACCAACAGAACGCGAAACGGCCGCGCTGATCGTGCAGCAGGCGATTGAAAGGCGCAGCGCTTTCCATATGGAATACCGTGTCAATCTGCCCAGCGGCTCGCGCTATGTGCGCACCGAGGCTAACCGCATTCTCAGCCAGGATGGTCAAATCGAACGCATGCTCGGCATCTGTCAGGACATTACACCACTGCGCGCGCTCAACGAAGCGCTGTTCCAGGAAAAAGAGCGTATGGCGATCACCCTCGATTCGATTGGCGAAGCGGTGATCAGTACCGACGATGAGATGCGCGTGACCTTTATGAACCCGGTAGCCGAAACCCTCAGCGGTTGGACACAGGATAAAGCGGCGGGTATGCCTATTACCGAGTTGCTGAATATCACGCGTGGTGCAAAAGGCCCCCGCGTTGAAAACCTGTTGCTCTGCAACTTGCCGGGCGCAAAAACCTCGCCCGACCTGGAAGAAGAGCTAGTGCTGCACACGCCGGATGGCGCGCAGGTGGAAATTCATTACAGCATTACGCCACTAAAAACCCTCACCGGCGCCAGCATCGGTGCGGTGATGGTTATTCAGGATGTCAGTGAATCACGCAAAATGATGAAACGCCTCAGCTACAGTGCTTCACACGATATGCTGACGCGGCTACCGAATCGCCATAGCTTTGAACAGCAACTCAAACGCGTGGTGAACGATGCTGCGGCCAACAACACTCAGCATGTGCTGGTGTTTATCGATCTGGATAAATTCAAAGCGGTGAATGACAGCGCAGGTCACGCGGCAGGCGACGCGCTGCTACGTGAACTGGCAGAGTTGATGCAAAAGCACCTGCGCAGCAGCGATCTGCTGGCGCGTCTGGGTGGCGATGAATTTGGCGTGCTGCTGCCTAACAGTGACGTTGACCAGGTGCGCGATGTGGTTCAGCGCATTGTCACCTCAGTCAACGAATACACCTTCCTGTGGCACGATCACCCTTATCACGTGGGCGCCAGCGCCGGTATCACGCAGATTGATCAGAACAACTGCATCAGCAATGTGGTGATGTCACAGGCGGATGTCGCTTGCTATAGCGCAAAACATGCGGGCCGTGGTCAATATCACGTTTATCAGGAAGTTCAAATGTGATCATTGCCAGCCCGCGCTGGCTGCGCTAAAGTCGCCCCCTTTTTTCTGGCATGGGGGATAAAATGTTCATTGGATTCGATTACGGCACGGCCAATTGTTCTATCGCAGTGAGCGATAACGATACACCGCGCCTGCTGACACTGGAGAAGGGTCAGCGCCTGCTTCCCTCCATGATTTGTGCACCCACGCGTGAAGCAATCAGCGAATGGCTGCACCGCCATCATCAGGTGCCGACACCGGATACAGAGGGTACCGCGCTGCTTCAGCGTGCTCTGCGCTATAACCGCGAAGAAGATATCGAAGTGACCGCGGCAAGCGTGCAGTTCGGCCTGACCGCGCTGCAACAATATATGGTCGATCCGGAAGAAGTGTGGTTCGTGAAATCACCGAAATCCTTCCTTGGTGCCAACGGCTTAAAACCACAGCAAATCGCCTTCTTCGAAGATCTGGTGTGCGCCATGATGCTGCACATTCGCCAGCAGGGCGAAACCCAACTCGACCGTCCGATTGAGCAAGCCGTGATCGGCCGCCCGATCAACTTCCAGGGCCTTGGCGGCGAAGAGGCAAACCAGCAGGCGCAGGGTATTCTGTTGCGTGCAGCGAAGCGTGCGGGTTTCCGCGACGTGGAATTCCAGTTTGAACCGGTTGCCGCCGGGCTGGACTTTGAAGCAACGTTAGAGAAAGAAACGCGCGTGCTGGTGGTCGATATCGGCGGCGGAACCACCGACTGCTCGATGCTGTTGATGGGTCCAGAGTGGCGCAATAAAACCGACCGCCGCGAAAGTTTACTGGGCCATTCAGGTTGCCGCGTGGGCGGTAACGATCTGGATATTATCCTCGCGTTCAAAACCCTGATGCCTTTACTGGGTCTGGGCGGTAACACGCAAAAAGGCACCGCCCTGCCCGCACTGCCGTGGTGGAACGCGGTGGCGATTAACGATGTTCCGGCGCAAAGCGACTTCTACTCTGCCGCGAGCGGTAAACTGCTGCGCGATTTGATTCGCGATGCAGAGCAAGGTGACAAAGTGGCGCACCTGCTGAAAGTGTGGCAGCAGAAGCTGAGTTATCGTCTGGTGCGTGCGGCGGAAGAGAGCAAAATCGCCTTGTCCGAATTGCCGGAAACCGAAGCGTCGCTGGCGTTTATCGCCCAGTCACTGCAGGCTGATATCAGCGCCACGCAACTGGAAGAAGCCATCAACCAGCCACTGGAGCGCATCCTGGAGCAGGTGCATCTGGCACTCGCCACCTGTGAAACCAAACCGGAAGTGATCTACCTGACCGGCGGCAGTGCGCGTTCGCCAGTGCTGCGTGCGGCATTGCAGCAGGCCTTGCCGGACACGCCAATTGCGGGTGGTGATGACTTTGGCTCAGTGACCGCCGGTCTGGCGCGCTGGGCAGAAGTGATGTTCCGTTAACCCGGTTGCAACCACTTTATTGCGCATTGTGCAGGTGATTGGTCCACTGCCCGATGCGCAATGAATTACGCCGGTAACAAGCACAAAAATGGCGGCCACCCTGGCCGCCATTTTCATCTATATCCGCGAATCAAAAATTAATATTCGCCGCAATGCCACCGACAAACGCATCTTTCACTTCACTCACTGCACCCGGTGCCACCACATACTGCAGGTTCGGACGCAGCTGCAGCCATTTGGTCAGCTGAGCGTTGTAATAGATCTCATAGTTATATTCCGAGCCATCCTGAATCGGCAAATAGGTCGGGCTGTTGAAGTCAGTTTCGCCGTTAGCGTTGTTCTGCTCACGCAGCGAACGGGTATAGGCGCTGTTAACGTGGATGCGCGCCGCACCGACACCGATTTCATCCTGTGGACGCGCATCAAACGGCCCTTTCCAGGTGAAGCTGATGGACTGATAGTTGTCGGTTTTCGAGGTTTTGTGGTCGTTCATCACTGCCTGTACCGTCACGCCCAAACCACGGCTGGCGTCACCGCCCTGCGCTGTCAGCTGCTGTTGCAACAGCACGTAGCCACCGTAGGCGTGATCCTGGCTCTGATAAGCGCCATCGCGCCAGCTGCCATAGTTATCGCTGTTGGCTGACGAGTAGTAATACCCGATACGGTAGTTACCCGGCAGTTTGTCGGCACCGAAAGTCGGTTTCCAGCCCAGTTCCACCGGCACCATATTGCCTTCGGAATTGCTGGTGTCGAGACGGAAGCCATCGCCGCGATCGTAGTTGGAACTGTTCTGGTTATAAAAGCCGACCTGGAAGAACACTTCCGGGGTGATGTTGAATTTCACACGGCCGCCCCACTGGGAAACCGGCCAGTTAAACCAGCGATCGCCACGCCAGTTACCCGCCTGACCACTACCAAAGGCCAGGTTCTGGAACTTACTGTCGAAGTTATCGAAGTCTTCACCGACAGTGACACGACCGGCTTTCAGGTTAACCGCGTCATCAAACAAACCTTTGCTCAGCCAGAACTGCGTCAGGCGCCAGGTTTGTCCACGGCCATACACTTCCTGCGTTGAAGAGAGCATGCCCGTGCGACGATCGGCGACCTGATCGGAGATGTTTTGCCCATTACGGTCAGTGATGGTCATCTGGAATTGCGCATCCTGCCAGTTCAGCAGTTTTTCCAGGTCAAAGTTGGCGCCAAACGCCCACTGATCGCTGTAACGCATGGAAGTGTTGGTATCCGCGCCGCCGCCGAGGTTAGAAGCGCTCTCCATGGTGTAGTTGACGTCGAATTTGATGCCGTCTTTTTCCAGCTGCGTTCGGGAACCACCCCAATCGCCGAACATGTAAGGTGAGTCATAGCTGAATGCATCAGCCGCCATTGCTGATGTACTCAACATCGCAAACATCAGGGTGCCCGCTGCCAGACGGGGCATATGCTGCACTGCTTTTTTTCTGTTCATGATCATTATTCTTTTGTGATGTAACGGGAAAGGGTCGAACAGAGGATAGTGCTGGCGCTATGTCAATTTTTGCAAATATGTGCGCACTCATTGGCAGGGTGATAGTTAATTAACGCAACTGTGACAAGGGTCTATGAATGAATATGTTTTTACAGAAATGGCATTTTTTGCATGGCAAAAAAACAAAATAAAGCGGGACGCCGTCGCGTCCCGTGAGGATTACGCCTTACTGGCGCTCGCCAGTTCCTCGATCTCTTGCTTACTCAACTCTAACTCAGTGGCTTTCACCAGTTCGTTAATCTGCTCCAGCGAGGTGGCACTGACGATAGGTGCGGTGATGCTCGGACGAGCAATCTGCCACGCCAGCGCGACCTGAGTCGCTGATGCATCGTGTGAAGCCGCCACATCCTCCAGCGCTTCGACAATGCGCTTGCCGCGCTCGTTAAGATACTTCTCGACGATGCCCTGCCCGCGTTTACTCTTGCTGGCATCTTCCGGCTTTTTGTATTTGCCGCTCAGGAATCCGCTGGCCAACGAGTAGTAGTTGATCACGCCGAGGCCATTTTTAACCGCCACCTGCTCCAGCCCACCTTCATACTCCTGGCGGTCATACAGGTTGTATTCTGGCTGTAGCGTTTCATAGCGCGCCAGCCCCTCTTTTTTGCTGATATCCAGCGCTTCCTGCAGGCGTTTTGCGTTGTAGTTGGAGGCGCCAATTGCACGCACTTTGCCTTCTTTAATCAGCGAATCAAAGGCTTTCAGTGTATCGACCAGCGGCGTATCCTGGTCGTCGCGGTGCGCCTGATAGAGATCGATCACATCGGTTTGCAAACGACGCAGCGAATCTTCCACTGCCTGACGGATGTAAGCCGGTTTTAGCCCGGTTTTCTCCGGAGACAGCTCCATCCCCACTTTCGTCGCCAGCACGATACTGTCGCGCTTGCCGCTTTTTTTCAGCCATTTACCAATGATGGTTTCAGACTCGCCCCCGTCATTACCGGGAGCCCAGCGCGAATAAACGTCCGCGGTATCGATAAAGAACAGCCCTTTTTCCACCAGCGCGTCGAGCAGTGAGAACGAGGTTTTCTCGTCGACTGTCCAGCCGAAAACGTTGCCGCCAAAAGTGAGAAGCGGAACCTGAATACCACTGTCGCCAAGCTGACGGGTTTTCTGTTGACTCATTTTGTTCTCCTTATTGAAACGAGACATGACTGCCTTTGAGCTTAGCAAAGGAAATCGCTGCGCTTATGCGTTTTCCTGCCAAAATGTTTACACAATATGAATACTTAGCCCGCTAGCGGAGATATTCTTAATTCCTTCAATTTTTGCCCGGCCCGGGCGTCTACAATCATTTCGTTTGCGAAACGGCCATTTTGCTTTCGCATTTGGGGAATACGAAACCGCTGGAGAGCACGCAAGCAGATGAACAGTCGACTGAAAACAAGCCTGATAACACTTGTCGCGATCGCCGCAGTCGCGGGCGGATATTACTGGTGGCAGCATCCTGCGGAACCGAGTAAGCAGCCGCAAGCCGAAGGCCAGCAGCATCATGGCCGCGGCGCAGGCGGCGCAAATCGCCGTCCTTTAGCACCGGTGCAGGCCGCTGCTGCAACGACCCAGAGCGTGCCCTACTATCTCAGCGGGCTTGGCACCGTCACCGCCGCCAATACCGTGACGGTTCGCAGTCGCGTTGATGGCCAGCTGATGGCTCTACATTTCCAGGAAGGTCAGCAGGTGGCAGCGGGTGCACTGCTTGCCGAAATCGATCCCCGCCCGTATCAGGTTGCGTTGATTCAGGCACAAGGCCAGCTGGCAAAAGATCAGGCCACGCTGGCCAATGCACGCCGCGATCTCAGTCGCTATGAAAAACTGGCGAAAACCTCACTGGTGTCGCAGCAGGAACTAGACACGCAACGCTCGCTGGTGAGTGAAACGCTGGGCACGATTAAAGCCGATGAAGGCAACGTCGCCAGCGCGCAGCTCAATCTCACCTACAGCCGCATTACCGCGCCGATCTCCGGTCGCGTAGGCCTGAAGCAGGTCGATGTCGGCAACTACATTACGTCCGGCGATACCACTGGCCTGGTCGTGATCACTGAAACCCATCCGATTGACGTGGTGTTTAGCGTCGCCGAGAACAACATCAGCCAGATCCTCAAGGCACAAAAAAGCGGCCAGCCGCTGATAGTCGAAGCCTGGGATCGCAGCAACAAAACCCTGCTCACCAGCGGCACCCTGCTCAGCCTAGATAACCAGATTGATGCCACTACCGGCACCATCAAACTCAAAGCGCGATTTGATAATCAGGATGACACGCTCTTCCCCAATCAGTTTGTGAATGCGCGTCTGAAAGTGGACACGCTGCAGGATGCGGTGGTGATCCCAACGGCTGCGCTACAAATGAGCAACGACGGTCACTTTGTCTGGGTGGTCAACAGCGAAAACAAAGTGAGCAAGAAGCGCGTAACGGCGGGCTTGCAGGACAGCCAGAAAGTGGTAATCAGCGCCGGGCTCGACGCCGGTGAGCGCGTGGTCACTGACGGATTGGATCGTCTGACCGAAGGTGCCACCGTTGAAGTGGTATCACCGCAAAGTACCGCCACACACAGCACACGCGCCGCCCAGCCTGCGCGCGGAGAGCGTCAATAATGGAGGTGATGCCTAAGGACAGCAGTGGCGGCCCGTCACGCCTGTTTATTCTGCGCCCGGTGGCGACCACGCTGCTGATGATCGCCATTCTGCTGGCGGGTGTGCTCGGCTACCGTTTTCTGCCGGTGTCGGCGTTGCCCGAAGTGGATTACCCGACGATTCAGGTGGTCACGCTCTACCCTGGCGCCAGCCCGGATGTCGTCACCTCCTCGATTACCGCCCCGCTTGAGCGTCAGTTTGGCCAGATGTCAGGGCTGAAGCAGATGGCATCGCAGAGTTCCGGCGGTGCCTCGGTGGTGACCTTGCAGTTCCAGCTTTCACTCTCTTTGGATGTCGCCGAGCAGGAAGTACAGGCGGCGATCAACTCTGCCACCAATCTGCTGCCCAGCGATCTGCCCAACCCGCCGGTCTACAGCAAGGTCAATCCTGCCGATCCACCGATCATGACGCTCGCCGTCACCACCACCAGCATGCCGCTGACCCAGGTGCAGGACATGGTGGAGACGCGTGTGGCGCAGAAAATTTCGCAGGTGACCGGTGTGGGCCTGGTGACGCTGTCCGGCGGGCAACGCCCAGCTGTGCGCGTGAAAATGAACACCCAGGCACTGGCCGCGTTAGGCTTGACCAGCGAGACGGTGCGCACCGCGATTACCAACGCCAACGTCAATTCCGCCAAAGGTAGCCTGGATGGCCCAACGCGATCGATTACGCTGGCCGCCAACGATCAGATGACCTCCGCCGAGGATTACCGCAAGCTGATCATCAGCTATAACAACGGTGCGCCAGTGCGTCTTGGTGATGTCGCCTCCATTGAACAAGGTGCGGAAAACAGCTGGCTCGGGGCCTGGGCTAACCGTCAGCAGGCGATTGTGCTCAACGTACAGCGCCAACCGGGTGCCAATATCATTGCCACCGCTGATAGTATTCGTACACTGCTGCCCTCACTTACCGCCACACTGCCCAAATCGGTAGACGTGAAACTGCTCACCGACCGCACCACCAATATCCGAGCATCAGTAGCGGATACGCAGCACGAGCTGATGCTGGCGATTGGTCTGGTGGTGATGATCATCTATCTGTTTCTGCGTAACGTGCCTGCCACCATCATCCCGGCCGTGGCAGTACCGCTGTCGCTGGTCGGGACGTTTGCGGCCATGTATTTCCTCGGCTTCTCGATCAATAACCTGACGCTGATGGCACTCACCATTGCCACCGGCTTTGTGGTCGACGATGCCATCGTGGTGATCGAGAACATCTCGCGCTATATCGAAAAAGGCGAAAAGCCGATGACGGCAGCGCTGAAGGGCGCGGGCGAAATCGGCTTCACCATTATCTCCCTCACCTTCTCGCTGATTGCGGTGCTGATCCCGCTGCTGTTTATGGGCGATGTGATTGGTCGCCTGTTCCGTGAGTTTGCTGTGACGCTGGCGGTGGCGATTCTGATCTCAGCCGTGGTGTCGCTCACGCTCACGCCGATGATGTGTGCACGCATGCTCAGCGCCGAATCGCTGCGCAAGCAGAACCGCTTCTCGCGAGCCAGTGAAGCGATGTTTGATCGGGTGATTGCCGGTTATGGCCGCTGGCTGACCCGCGTATTGCAGCATCCGTGGATCACACTGTCGGTGGCGCTCGGCACGCTGCTGCTGACGGTAGTGATGTGGATTGCTATACCGAAAGGCTTCTTCCCGCAGCAGGACAACGGCATTATTCAGGGCACCTTGCAGGCGCCGCAGTCGGTGTCGTACAGCAGCATGGCGGAACGCACGCGCGATGTGGCGTCGATCATCATGAAAGATCCGGCGGTGCAGAGCATGACGTCATTTGTCGGCGTCGATGGCACCAATGCGGCACTGAACAGCGCGCGTTTGCAGATCAACCTTAAACCGCTCAGCGAGCGTGATGACCGCATTCCCGCGGTACAGAAACGCCTGCAGCAAGAGATTGATAAAGTGCCTGGCGTCTCACTGTGGCTGCAGCCGGTGCAGGATCTGACTATTGAAACCCAGGCGAGCCGCACGCCGTACCAGTTCACGCTGCAATCGGGCTCGCTGGAATCACTCAGCACCTGGGTACCGAAGCTGCTGGCACAACTCAATAGCTTACCGCAGCTGCGTGACGTCAGCAGCGACTGGCAGGATCAGGGGCTGGAAGCCTTTATCCGTGTCGATCGTGACAGTGCCAGCCGCCTCGGCATCACCATGGCGGATGTCGATAACGCGTTGTATAACGCTTTCGGTCAACGATTGATCTCCACCATTTATACTCAGGCCAATCAGTATCGCGTGGTGCTGGAGCAGAACAATGAGCAAACGCCGGGCCTGGCCAGTCTCGACGGTATTCGCCTGGCCAGTACGGACGGCGGCAGCGTGCCGTTGAGTGCCATCGCACAGATCGAAGAGCGTCATGCGGCGTTGAGCATTAACCACCTCGATCAATTCCCGTCAGCCACCTTCTCGTTTGATGTCGTCGAAGGCTATTCACTGGGCGAAGCGGTGAAAGCCATCAGCGCAGCCGAAGATCAGGTCGGCATGCCCGCCGAAATGATGACGCAGTTCCAGGGCAGCACGCTGGCGTTTGAAGCGGCGCTCACCAGTACCGTGTGGCTGATTATTGCGGCGGTGGTGGCAATGTATATCGTGCTCGGCGTGCTGTATGAGAGCTTTATCCATCCGATCACTATTCTCTCCACACTACCGACGGCGGGCGTGGGCGCGTTGCTGGCGCTGATGCTGAGCGGCAACGAGCTGGATATCATCGCCATCATCGGCATTATCTTGCTGATCGGTATCGTGAAGAAAAACGCCATCATGATGATCGACTTCGCACTGGCCGCCGAGCGTGAACAAGGCATGGCACCGCGTGAAGCGATCTATCAGGCCTGTTTACTGCGTTTCCGTCCGATTCTGATGACCACGATGGCGGCACTGCTCGGTGCCTTGCCATTGATGTTGAGCACCGGTGTTGGCGCAGAGCTGCGTCATCCGTTAGGTATTGCCATGGTCGGCGGCTTGATCCTCAGCCAAATCCTGACGTTGTTTACCACGCCAGTGATCTATCTGCTGTTTGACCGACTGGCCCACGCCACGCGCCGTCGCTTTAAGCGTTCCGAGGCGCAGCCGTGAAGTTCTTCGCGCTGTTTATCCATCGGCCAGTGGCGACCACGCTGCTGACGCTGGCAATCGCGCTGGCCGGTATTCTCGGTTTCCGTCTGCTGCCAGTCGCTCCGCTGCCGCAGCTGGATTTCCCGGTGATCGTGATTACCGCTTCGCTGCCCGGTGCGTCGCCGGAAACCATGGCTGCTTCGGTCGCCACGCCGCTGGAACGTTCGCTGGGGCGCATAGCCGGTGTCAGTGAGATGACCTCCACCAGTTCACTCGGCAGCACGCGCGTGATTCTGGTGTTCGATTTTGACCGCGATATCAACGGTGCCGCGCGTGACGTGCAGGCCGCCATCAACGCCGCCCAAAGCCTGCTGCCGACCGGCATGCCAAGCCGTCCGACCTATCGCAAAGCCAACCCATCGGATGCACCGATCATGATCCTGACGCTGACCTCGGATATTTATAATCCCGGTCAGCTGTATGATTACGCCTCAACGCAACTGGCGCAGAAGCTGTCGCAGATTCAGGGCGTTGGTGATGTCACCGTGGGCGGCAGTTCATTGCCTGCGGTGCGCGTCGATCTTAATCCGCAGGCGCTATTTAATCAGGGCGTATCACTGGATGCGGTGCGCACCGCCATCAGCAATGCCAACCAGCGCCGTCCGCAAGGGGCGATTGATGATGTGCAGCAGCGCTGGCAGGTACGTACCAACGATGAGCTGCAAACCGCCAGCGAATATCAGCCGCTGGTGGTGCATTACAGCAACGGCGCGGCGGTCCGCCTAAGCGATGTGGCTAACGTGCAGGACTCGGTGCAGGACGTGCGCAACGCCGGGATGACCAATGGCAAACCGGCCGTGCTGCTGGTGGTGCGCAAATCGCCGGATGCCAATATCATCGAAACCGTGGATCGCATCCGCAGCGAGATGCCGCTGCTGCATGAGGTGATCCCCGCCGCCATCGATTTACAGATCGCTCAAGACCGCTCCCCCACCATTCGCGCCTCGCTGCAAGAAGTGGAGCAGTCATTGATGATTGCGGTGGCGCTGGTGATTCTGGTGGTGTTTGTGTTCCTGCGCGACGGCCGTGCCACCCTGATCCCGGCCGCCGCCGTGCCGGTTTCGCTGATTGGCACCTTTGCCGCCATGTATCTGTGTGGATTCAGCCTCAACAACCTCTCACTTATGGCGCTGACCATCGCCACCGGGTTCGTGGTCGATGATGCGATTGTGGTGCTGGAAAATATCGCGCGTCACGTTGAAGCGGGGATGAAACCGCTACAGGCGGCGCTAACCGGCGTGCGCGAAGTGGGCTTTACCGTGCTGTCGATGAGTCTGTCGCTGATTGCCGTGTTCCTGCCACTGCTGATGCTGGGCGGCATTATCGGGCGCTTCTTCTCGGAATTTGCCATCACGCTGTCGGTGGCGATCCTCATCTCGCTGTTTATTTCGATTACGTTGACGCCGATGATGTGCGCCTACCTGCTGAAGCCGCAGGAAAAGCGCAGCCAGCCGCGCACGCGGGGTTTTGCCAAAGTGATGCTGAGCGTGCAAAACGGCTACGCGCGCTCGCTGGGTTGGGTGCTGAATCATGCCATCTGGGTGCTGATGCTACTGCTCGCCACCGTCGGGCTGACGGTGTATCTGTTTATCTCGATCCCCAAAACTTTTATGCCGGAACAAGACACCGGCCGCTTAAACGGTTTTATCTCGGCGGATCAGAGCATTTCGTTCCAGGCGATGCGTGGCAAGCTGCAGGACTTTATGAACATCATCAAAGCCGATCCGGCGGTGGATAACGTCACCGGCTTTACCGGCGGTTCGCGTACCAACAGCGGATCGATGTTCGTGTCACTTAAGCCGCTGTCGGAACGCAGTGAAAACGCGCAGGAGGTGATTGCCCGCCTGCGCACCAAGCTGGCGAAAGAGCCCGGCGCTAACCTGTATCTCAATGCGGTGCAGGATATTCGCATCGGCGGACGTGAATCTAACGCCAGCTACCAATACAGCCTGCTGTCGGATAATCTCGCCGACCTGCGTGAGTGGGAGCCGAAAATTCGTCAGGCGTTTGCCGCGTTGCCAGAACTGGTGGACGTGAACTCCGATCAGCAGGACAAAGGCAGCGAAATGGATCTGACCTACGATCGGGAAAGCATGGCGCGGCTGGGTATTGAAGTCTCGGCCGCCAATGCGCTGCTGAACAACGCCTTTGGTCAACGGCAAATCTCCACC
This sequence comes from Pantoea sp. JGM49, assembly GCF_018257655.1. Classification (NCBI taxonomy): domain Bacteria; kingdom Pseudomonadati; phylum Pseudomonadota; class Gammaproteobacteria; order Enterobacterales; family Erwiniaceae; genus Pantoea; species Pantoea sp. JGM49. The sequence continues at coordinate 43,368 of NZ_JAERJM010000003.1, forward strand.
ATTTACCAGCCGCTAAATCAGTACAAAGTGGTGATGGAGGTCGATCCGCGCTACACCCAGGATATCAGCGCCCTCGATCAGATGTTCGTGATCAACAGCGATGGCAAAGCCATTCCGCTGAGCTGGTTCGCCAAATGGCAACCAGCTAACGCGCCGCTGTCGGTCAACCATGAAGGTCTGTCGGCCGCCTCAACGATTTCGTTCAACCTGCCGGAAGGTGTGTCGTTATCTCAGGCTTCAGCCGCCGTTGAACGCACCATGACGGCGCTCGGTGTGCCCTCCAGCGTACGCGGCAGCTTTGCCGGTACGGCGCAGGTGTTTGAGCAGTCACAATCCAACCAGCTGTATCTGATGCTGGCGGCGATTGCGGCGGTGTATATCGTGCTGGGGATTTTGTATGAGAGCTAAGTGCATCCGCTGACCATTCTTTCCACCCTGCCTTCGGCCGGCGTGGGCGCGCTGCTGGCGCTGGAATTGTTTAATACGCCGTTCAGTTTGATTGCGCTGATAGGGATATTGCTGCTGATTGGCATCGTGAAAAAGAACGCCATCATGATGGTGGATTTCGCGCTGGAGGCCCAGCGCAACGGCAATCTCAGCGCGCGTGACGCCATTTTCCAGGCCTGCCAGATGCGTTTCCGCCCGATTCTGATGACCACGCTGGCAGCGCTGTTTGGCGCACTGCCGCTGGTGCTGACCAGCGGCGACGGTGCCGAACTGCGTCAACCGCTGGGCATCACTATTGCCGGCGGCCTGGTGATGAGTCAGCTACTCACGCTCTACACCACACCGGTGGTGTTTCTGATGATGGATAAGCTGAGTCGGCGTAAAAAAGCGGCATTGATTACCGAATGACCATGCTATACACCTTTGCTACATAGCATAAAGCGAGTAAACTTTATCCAGTCACTATGAAGGAGGTTTATATGTCTCAAGGTACAGTGTTTACCAATAATCGTACGCAAAACGTGCGTATTCCTGCTGACGTGCGCTTTCCCGACAACGTGAAAAATGTCACGGTGCGTGCGATTGGCAAAGAGCGCATTCTCACACCAATAGAAAACGCCTGGGATAGCTTTTTCCTCGATGGCCCCAGCGTAAGCGATGATTTTATGAATGAGCGTGCGTCACAGGAGCAATCTGACAGGGAAGATTTTTAATGCATCGCTATATGCTGGATACCAACATCGTTATCTATGTCATCAAACGCCGCCCGATTGAGGTTTTGGAACGCTTTAATGCCAATGTCGGGCGCATGGTCATCTCATCGATTACGCTTGCTGAACTCGTTCATGGTGCGGAGAAAAGTGCTTTTCCTGAAAGGAATTTACGCACTGTTGAAGACTTTGTTTCCCGTCTGGACGTACTCAGTTACGACCAAAGGGCAGCATTTCAATACGGCTCGATTCGCGCTGACCTGGAAAAGAAAGGCACACCCATCGGTCTGAATGATTTACACATTGCTGCACACGCGCGGAGTGAAGCGCTAACACTCATTACCAACAACCTGCGCGAATTTTCACGGGTGAACGGGTTAATCAGCGAAAACTGGCTTTAATATAACGGTAATCTTCATGAACTCGCAAACCGCTACCGTGCGCTGGCAGCTGTGGATCGTCGCCTTCGGCTTTTTTATGCAGGCGCTGGATACCACCATCGTCAACACCGCCATCCCTTCAATGGCGCGTGACCTCAATGTCAGCCCACTCAACATGCATTCGGTGATCGTGTCGTATGTGCTGACGGTGGCCGTGACGTTGCCGATCAGCGGCTGGCTGGCGGATCGCTTTGGCGTGCGTAACATTTTCTTCTGCGCCATTGTGCTGTTTAGCATCGGTTCGCTGCTGTGCGCCTTCTCCACCTCGCTCGATCAACTGGTGATGGCGCGCGTGGTGCAAGGCGTCGGCGGTGCGATGATGGTGCCGGTCGGGCGTTTGACGGTGATGAAAATTGTGCCGCGCGAGCAGTACATGTCGGCGATGACCTTTGTGACAACCCCCGGGCAAATCGGTCCGCTGCTCGGTCCGGCGCTGGGCGGGATTTTAGTGCAATACGCCAGCTGGCACTGGATCTTCCTGATTAATATTCCGGTCGGCATCATCGGCGCGATTGCCACCCTGATGCTGATGCCGAATTACACCATGCAAACCAAACGCTTCGACTTCCTCGGTTTTGTGCTGCTGGCAGTGGGCATGGCGACCCTGACGCTGGCGCTCGACGGCCAGCGCAGCACCGGCGGCTCCCCGCTGCTGCTCGGCGCACTGATTCTGGTCGGCGTGTTCTCCCTGCTGTTTTACCTGATGCACGGCCGCAACAACGACAACGCGCTGTTTAGCCTGAAGCTGTTCGACAACCGCATCTACTCGATTGGCCTGCTCGGCAGCTTCACCGGACGCATCGGTAGCGGCATGCTGCCCTTTATGACACCGATCTTTTTGCAGGTGGGCCTCGGCTACAGCCCGTTCCACGCGGGTTTAATGATGATTCCGATGGTGCTGGGCAATATGGGCACCAAACGCGTGGTGGTGCGCATCGTTAACCTGTTTGGCTATCGCAATGCGCTGGTCGGGGCGACTATCGCACTGGCGCTGGTGGTGTTGCTGTTTCCGGCAGTGGCGCTGCTCGGATGGGTGTGGATGCTGCCAGTGGTCCTGCTGCTGCAAGGCATGGTGAATGCCATCCGCTTCTCCTCAATGAACACCTTAACGCTGAAAGAGTTACCGGATGATCTGGCTTCAAGCGGCAACAGCTTGCTCTCGATGATCATGCAGTTGTCGATGAGTATTGGCGTCACGGTGGCAGGCTTGCTGCTGGGTGCGTTCGCCCACGGTGCCGTGACCAACAGCGCCGCCGCACATCAAACCTTTATTTATACCTACCTGTGCATGGCGCTGGTGATTGTGTTGCCAGCACTGGTGTTCTGGCGCGTACCCAAAGATGTGAGTAAGAACGTGGATCTCAGAGGCAGGAGAAAAGCATGAAGCAGCCGTTGAAACTCGGCATTAGTGCCAAGTTGTTTGTGGCGATTTTTTCCACCTGCATGCTGGTGATCATCACCATGCACTGGGGCGTGCGCCTCAGCTTTGAGCACGGCTTTGTTGATTACATCAAGAAAGGCAATGAACAGCGTTTAACCCTGCTGAGCGATGCGCTGGCGGATCAGTATGAGCAGCACGGCAACTGGGATTTCCTGCGGAACAACGACCGCCTGATTTTCACCATACTGCGATCGATGGAGCAAAATCCCGGCAGCAGTTCGCAGTTGCCGCCACACGGCTGGCGCACCCAATTCTGGATTATCGATCAGCAGTATAAAGTGCTGTCCGGGCCACACTCACCGGTGCCGCCGGAAGGCACGCGGCGCAACATCACCACCAGCACCGGCAAAGTGGTGGGTTGGGTGATCGCCTCGCCCGCTGAACGACTGACGCGCAGCACCGATATCAACTTTGATCTGCAGCAGCGCCGCACCAGCTGGATGATCGTCACCCTCACCACGCTGCTGGCGGCGCTGGTCACCTGGCTGCTGGCGCGCGGCTTATTGGCCCCGGTGAAGCGGCTGGTGGATGGCACCCATGAACTGGCGGCAGGCAAATTTTCCACACGCGTGGAAGTGGGCAGCAGTGATGAAATCGGCCAGCTGGCGCGCGATTTTAACCAGCTCGCCAGTTCGCTGGAGAAGAACGAAAGTAACCGCCGCGCCTTTATGGCCGACATCTCCCACGAGCTGCGCACACCGCTGGCGATCATGCGCGGTGAGCTGGAGGCGATGCAGGATGGTGTGCGCAAGCTGACGCCGGAGGCCATCACCTCACTGCAGAGTGAAGTGGTGGTGCTGACTAAACTGGTGGATGATTTGCATCAGCTGTCGCTGTCTGACGCGGGCGCCCTCGCCTATCGCAAACAGCCGGTGGATGTGGTGAATCTGCTGGAAGTGGTGGCAGGCAGCTTTGGCGAACGCTATCGCAGCCGGGATTTGACGCTCACCCTTGCGCTGCCGACCAAAGCGGAAAGTTTTGGCGATCCGGATCGTTTGATGCAGTTGTTCACCAATCTGCTAGAGAATAGCCTGCGTTATACCGATGCCGGTGGCGAAGTACGGGTCAGCCTGCAGCAACACGGCGACTACTGGCAGTTACGCTTTGCGGATAGCGCGCCCGGCGTCGATGCTGAACATCAGGCACATCTTTTTGAGCGTTTTTTCCGTGCTGAAAGTTCACGCAATCGCGCCAGCGGCGGCTCTGGATTAGGCCTGGCGATCTGTAAAAACATTGTTGAAGCACATAGCGGCAGCATTTCTGCGGAGCACTCTGATTTAGGTGGACTGCAAATCGCGCTAAACTTGCCGTATGTTCCTCACCAGAAATAGCTTATGAGCCCGGATAATCACGATCCCCTGATTCTTATTGTTGAAGACGAACCGAAACTGGCGCAGCTGATGATCGATTATTTGCAGGCGTCCAACTATCGCACCCACCATATTGCCGATGGCAATGAAGTGCTGAACTACGTGCAGCACTCACCGCCGGATTTGATGCTGCTGGATTTGATGCTGCCGGGTCGCGATGGCTTAACGCTGTGTCGTGAAATCCGCCGTTTCTCCGAGCTGCCGATCATTATGGTCACCGCGCGCACCGAGGAGATCGACCGCCTGCTGGGGCTGGAAATCGGCGCGGATGATTACATCTGCAAACCGTTCAGCCCGCGTGAAGTGGTGGCACGTGTGAAAACCATTTTGCGCCGTGTAAAACGTTCGCCGGAAGAGGCGCAACTCGCCTCGCATCTGCTGATTGATGAAGGGCGTTTTCAGGCTAGCTGGCGCGAACAGCAGCTGGAACTGACGCCTGCTGAATTCCGCTTGCTGAAAACCCTGGCGCTGGAGCCGGGTAAAGTGTTCTCGCGTGAACAGTTACTGAATCATCTTTATGACGATTATCGCGTGGTCACCGACCGTACTATTGATAGCCATATCAAGAATCTGCGTCGCAAGCTGGAAAACCTCGATGCGGAGCAACCGTTTATTCGTGCGGTGTACGGCATGGGTTATCGCTGGGAAGCGGACGTCTGTCGCCTGATGTAGCGCTCGCTTGATGTAGATCAATTTACTTCAGCGACGGCCCTGCCTACAATTCCCCACCTTTTGCAGGGCCGTTTGATGCGGCTCATGCACCTGCCATCGCCGATGGCATGCTGACCTGACATCAGTGAGAATTCCCTTCATGTTTAAACCCGAACTCCTTTCTCCAGCGGGATCGCTGAAGAACATGCGCTATGCCTTTGCCTACGGCGCAGACGCGGTTTATGCCGGTCAACCGCGCTACAGCCTGCGCGTGCGTAACAATGAATTCACCCACGAAGTGCTAGCCAAGGGCATTGAAGAAGCGCACCAGCTGGGCAAGAAATTTTACGTGGTGGTGAACATCGCGCCGCATAACGCCAAGCTGAAAACCTTTATCCGCGACCTGACGCCGGTGGTGGAGATGCAGCCCGATGCGCTGATTATGTCCGATCCCGGCCTGATTATGCTGGTGCGTGAAGCTTTTCCGGAGATGCCGATTCATCTATCGGTGCAGGCCAATGCGGTGAACTGGGCGACGGTGAAGTTCTGGCAGCAGATGGGGCTGACCCGCGTGATTCTGTCGCGCGAGCTGTCGCTGGATGAGATTGCTGAGATTCGCCAGCAGGTGCCAGAAATGGAGATTGAGATCTTCGTACACGGCGCACTGTGCATGGCCTACTCCGGGCGCTGTCTGCTTTCCGGTTATCTCAATAAGCGCGATCCGAATCAGGGAACCTGTACTAACGCCTGCCGCTGGGAATACAAAGTGGAAGAAGGCAAACAGGATGAGGTGGGCAATATTGTCGGCTTCCACCAGCCGGTTGAGGTGCAGGAGCCCACGCTGGGCGTTGGCGCGACGACCGACCGTGTATTCTTGTTAGAAGAGAAGATGAAGCCCGGTGAAGTGATGAGTGCCTTTGAAGATGAGCACGGCACTTACATCATGAACTCAAAGGATTTACGCGCGGTGGCCCATGTCGAGCGCCTGAGCCAGATGGGCGTACATTCGCTGAAAATTGAAGGCCGCACTAAATCTTTCTATTACTGTGCTCGCACCGCGCAGGTTTATCGTCGCGCCATCGATGATGCGGCAGCCGGCAAGCCGTTCGATCCGGCGCTGCTGGAGACGCTAGAAGGTTTGGCGCATCGTGGCTATACCGAAGGTTTCCTGCGTCGTCATACGCATGACAGTTATCAGAACTATGAACAGGGTTTTTCGGTATCCGATCGCCAGCAGTTTGTGGGAGAGTTTACCGGTGAACGTCGCGGCGACTGGGCGCAAATTGCCGTGAAGAATAAGTTTTTGCTCGGCGATTCTGTGGAGATCATGACGCCGCAGGGCAATCTGAACTGTACGCTGGAATCGATGCAGAATGATAAAGGTGCAGCGGTAGATGTCGCGCCGGGAGATGGACATAAGGTGTGGATCCCGGTACCGGAATCGGTGGATCTGGCCTTTGCTTTGCTAATGCGAAATTTCACTGACGGCAACAGCACCTACGATCCGCACGGAAAAAAGCGCACATAATGAAAAGAAAGGCGCGAAGTTAGAACAGGATCACAGACCGCCGCTGCGCCTCGCTTTAGAATCCCGCCTGCTGCTAACGAGTAACAATAAACAGCAGGTAGTACCAGGACCCACCTCATTCACCCGCCCGGCTCCCCCGTGCGGGTTTTCTTTTTTTCATCGCCCGCCGATAAAGTTCCTCGCCCAGCTATGCTATAACCTCTGCATCGTATTTCGCCTCAAGGAACTGATTATGCAAAATAAACCACTGACGCTGCTGATCCTCAATGGGAAAGGCGCGGGCAATGAAGATTTGCGTGCGGCGGTGAATACGCTGCGCGATGAAGGTTTTAATCTGGCGGTACGCGTGACCTGGGAAAAGGGCGACGGTGACCGTTACGTGCAGGAAGCGGTGGAATTGCAGGCTGAAACCGTGGTAGCGGGCGGCGGCGATGGCACCATCAATGAAATCGCCACAGCGCTGGCGGCAGTGCCTGCAGAGCAGCGTCCAGCACTGGGTATTCTGCCGCTTGGCACGGCCAATGATTTCGCCACCAGCGTGGGGATTCCAGAGGAGATGGAACCGGCGCTGCGTCTGGCGGTGTTGGGTAAAGCCAGCGCGATTGATTTGGCGCGCGTGAATGGCGATCGCTACTTTATCAATATGGCGACCGGCGGCTTTGGCACGCGTATTACCACGGAGACGCCGGAGAAATTGAAATCGGCTTTAGGCGGCGTGTCCTATTTTATTCATGGTTTGATGCGAGTGGATGCGCTGAAGCCGGATAGCTGTGAGATCAGCGGTCCGGGATTTGAGTGGCAAGGTGATGCACTGGTGATCGGCATTGGTAATGGTCGTCAGGCAGGTGGCGGACAGAAGCTGTGTCCGGATGCGTTGATCAATGATGGGCAGCTGAATCTGAGCATCGTCACCGCGCAGGAGTTGTTGCCGACCTTGCTGCATTCACTGACGCGTAATGATGAGAATCCGAATATTGTCTCGGCGCAGTTGCAGTCGCTGAGCATTCGCTCACCGCACGAGATGACGTTCAATCTGGATGGCGAACCGCTGACCGGCAGCGAATTTGACATTGAGGTGATGCCAGGCGCGCTGAGCTGCCGCCTGCCGCCGCAGTGCCCGCTGCTGGCGTGATGTTAGTCGGTTAGATTCGGAAGAAATGCAGTCTGGATTGCTAGTGGTGATGCAGCCTGGGTTGCTGGTGATAACGCAGTCTGGGTTACTGGTGATAACGCAGTCTGGGTTGCTGGTGATAACGCAGTCTGGGTTGCTGGTGATAACGCAGTCTGGGGTCGCTTTGGGGCTGGCGGTCCTCGCGCCGCTGACGCGGTGCCTTCACTTCACTCGTCAGCCGGACGGACCGGCGCAGACGGAACATCCCTGTTCCGGCTGCGCCTTTCGCCAGCATCCATGCTGGCTCTCCTGGTTTCCTCATTCCGTTCAGCGCTGCGAAATGCCAGCCCCAAAGCGACCCCAGCCTGCTCATTAGCTTTAATGCGTGCTGTCAGAGGTGCTGCCTGTTAGACATTGCGCTCATTGGCTAACTTTGGCTGCTGCCAGAATCACTCTTTAGCAATATTCACTACCGGCTAAGAAGCTGCCCTAGCCTGCCCTAGCCTGCCCAACAGCTTGAATGCGTACTGTAAGAAGGGCGTTACACCTTCATCCAGCGACGCTCGACGGCGGATACTGCTACCGCTTCTAATACCTTCTGCACCTGCAAGCCTTCGGCAAAATCTGGCCACATACGATCGCCGGCTGCGATACCGTTGATCAAGTCACGGATCTCCACGGTTTTCTGATCGTTAAAACCAATACCGTGACCCGCTGATACGCAGAAGTTAGCGTAATCCGGATGGGCCGGGCCAGTCAAAATGGTTTTGAAGCCCTGACGTCCGGCAGGTTCATCATGGATATACAACTCCAGCTCGGCCATGCGCTCTTGGGTGTAGCGTAGCGTGCCTTTGGTGCCGGTGACCACGTAGGTGAGACCCATTTTGCTGCCACAGGCGATGCGTGAAGTCTCGAACACACCGTGTGCACCGTTTTTAAAGCGCAGTAACGCGCTGGCCTGATCTTCGTTCTCTACCGGCAGCAGACGTGAAGGGTCTTTCGGATCGGGACGCTGTTTAATCACCGTCATCATATCGCCGCTGACTTCTTCGATGTCGCCCACCAGATAGTGCGCCATGTTAACGATATGCGCCGCCAAATCGCCCAGCGCACCTAAACCGGCCAGCGCTTTCTGACAGTGCCAGTCGAGCGGGGTTTCCGGACGTGCCAGATAATCTTCGTTGTGGGTGCCGTAAAAATGAATCACTTCACCAATTTCACCACGCGCAATGATTTCACGCGCCAGTTGGCTGGTCGGGTTTTTCATGTAGTTGAAGCCCACCAGCGTTTTGACGCCTGCCTGCTGCGCGGCCTGCACCATCTCTTCTGCATCGGCCACAGACAACGAAAGCGGCTTCTCGGAATAAACGTGTTTGCCGTTGCGGATCGCTTCCAGCGCCATCTCTTTGTGCAGGAAGTTCGGGGCGCAGATGTCGACCACATCAATATTGGGATCGCGCACCAGCTCGTGCCAGTCGCCGGTTGATCTGGCAAAGCCAAAGGTCGCCGCCTGTTTCGCGGCCAGTTCAGGATTCACCTCTGCCAGCATTTCACGCACGATTTCGCCTTTCAGCGCAAAAACAGTGGGAGCCTGCGCGTAAGCTATGGCGTGACAACGACCAATGTAACCACTGCCGATCATTCCGATTCTGACTTTGTTCATGCTGCACCTGGAGTTGTGGGTGGGAATTGCTCTGGAATATATGTTTCGCTTTTGGCCGCCACAACGGCGAAATGAAATATCTGTGATCATACATGCGAGGTATCTGACAAAATCGACAAATCAGAATGTAATTTTGCATAACATTAGTGACTTGCATCACAAATCATCCTGTTATGGAGGGTGATTCAGCGCGCTAAGGCGGAGAAAATCGTAAAATTGACGCTTTATTCAGCAGTCAGTAAAAAATGTAGAAAAGGCCTTTGACAACCCAGAGCCTGCTCGTTACTATGCGCCCCGTTCCAAACGATTCCTCTGTAGTTCAGTCGGTAGAACGGCGGACTGTTAATCCGTATGTCACTGGTTCGAGTCCAGTCAGAGGAGCCAAATTCTTGAAAAGAGCAGCCTATCAGGCTGCTTTTTTTATGCCTGCAATTTGGGAGGCGATGAATGGAATAGTTGGGCGATGTCCTATCTAAAGTCATTGTCGGCTCAATCTGAAAATCTCAGCCAAACCTGCACATCTCATCACAGCCTGAACATCTCAAACCCAATTCTCCCCCAACATAGCTTGAAGACCTCATATCACTCTGAACATCGCAACCCACTCAACACCTCAACCCTGTTTGAATATCTTCGGCCTGCCTGGGATCTCACCCCAAACTGAAAGTCCCACATCTCAAATCTCTGCATATTTCAGCCCCACTCCAACTCCACTGCCCCATCTTCCAAACTGCCACAGTTCTTCGCTCCCTCTCCCTGCACTCTGTGACTCTCTTCACAACTCTTTAACGCCGACTTGTATGGTAGTATTAGCAAGCGTATTTTTCATTCATTGCATTCCCGTTGCTGCCAAATCCACCAATTAAGTGTGTATCTGGCAAGGAGTAGATGATGAAAAGTGTCGTAATTGTACAACCGGGTGAATTGGTAGTGGCAGAACGCGCATTGCCTGAACCAGCCGCAGGCGAAGTGCGCGTCAAAGTGCAGTTTGCCAGTATCTGCGGTTCAGATGTGCACATCTGGCACGGCCACAACCCATTCGCCAAATACCCGCGCGTGATTGGCCACGAATTCTTTGGCCTGATCGATGCGGTGGGTGAAGGCGTGGATGCCGCGCGTATCGGCGAGCGTGTGGCGGTGGATCCGGTCGTCAGCTGCGGACACTGCTACCCCTGCTCCATCGGTCGCCCAAACGTCTGTAAAGAACTGCAGGTAATCGGTGTGCACCGTGACGGTGGTTTCAGCGAATTTGCGGTGGCACCGGCGAAAAACGCTTTTACTCTGCCCGCTTCTATTCCGGACAAACTCGCCAGCCTGGTGGAACCGTTCACCATCGCGGCGAACATCACCGCCTTCCTCAAACCGCAGGCCAATGACGTGGCGATGATTTACGGCGCTGGCCCGATGGGCTTAACCGCCATTCAGGTGCTGAAAGGCGTCTACGGCGTGGAAAAAGTGCTGGTGGTGGATCGTCTGCCGGAACGTCTGGCGCTGGCGCAGGAAAATGGCGCTGATCAGGTGTTCAACAACAGTGAGATTCCGCTGGCCGCACAGCTGGAAGGCGTGCAGCCAACATTGATCATCGATGCCGCCTGCCATCCGACCATTCTGGCAGAAGCCGCTGCCCTCGCCTCTCCGGCGGCGCGTATTGGCCTGCTCGGCTTCTCCGGTGAGCCTTGCAGCATCACGCAGCAGGCGTTAACCAGCAAAGAGTTATCACTGTTTACCTCGCGCCTGAACAGCAATCGCTTCCCGCAGGTGATTGAGTGGATGGAGAAAGGTCAGATTCAGCCAGAGAAATTAGTCACCCACTATTTCCCGCTGGCCGAGATTGAAAAAGCGATGACGCTGTTCGAAAAAGATCCGCGCACCTGCTGCAAAGTGATTCTGCACATGGGTTAAGTTAATCTTCACACCAGGTGTCCTTAATCCGGTGCGTACCCGCCGGCCAATATAATAATCCTCTCAATGCTTCAGGCTGTATCAAAGCGGCAAGTGATTCAATCCCCGAAGGGGATGAGATTAAACAGGCCACACAGAAACAGATTGAAGCATGATAGGGAAACGGAGTTTCTATGTTAAAGAATCTACGCTGGACCCTCGTACTGCTGTTGTTCCTGGTTTATATGATCAACTACCTCGATCGTATTGCCCTTTCTCTGACTGTACCGCTGGTAGAAAAAGACCTGATGATCAACGCCGAACAGTTCGGCATGATTTTCGGTAGCTTCTTCTTTGGCTACGCGCTGTTTAACTTTATCGGTGGCCTGGCGACCGATAAATTCGGCCCGACTATCGTGCTCGGCACCGCCGTCGGTATGTGGTCGCTGTTCTGTGGCATGACCGCACTGGCGACCGGGTTCTGGTCGATGATGATTCTGCGCGTGCTGTTTGGCATGGCGGAAGGCCCAATCTGCGCCTCGGCAAACAAGGCCATCAACGGCTGGTTCCCGAAAAAACAAGCCGCTACCGCAATGGGCTTGCTGAGTGCCGGTTCGCCGCTGGGTGGCGCGGTGGCAGGCCCGATTGTGGGTTATCTGGCGTTGTCATTTGGCTGGCGTCCGGCGTTCGTGGTGATCTGTGTGATTGGCCTGGTGTGGATGGGTTTGTGGTTCTTCTTCGCCGCTGATAACCCGGCGCGCAGCAAAAAAGTCTCTGCAGAAGAGCGCGCGCTGGTCGAGAAACTGAAAGCGGAAGAACCGGCTGATGTCATCGATTCATCAGGCAAAGCGCACGGCATGGGTTACTACCTGCGTCAGCCGATTATTCTGGTCACCGCTTTTGCCTTCTTCTGCTACAACTATATTCTGTTCTTCTTCCTGAGCTGGTTCCCGGCTTATCTGGTGCAGGCACACGGCCTGGATATTAAATCCATGAGTATCACCACCATGATCCCGTGGATTGTCGGCTTCGTCGGCCTGGCGTTGGGCGGTTGGATCTCGGATAAGATTTTCAACATCACCGGCAAGTTGCTGCTGTCGCGCAAAATTGTTCTGGTGGTCTCGCTGCTGGCTGCCGCCATCTGTGTAGCACTGGCGGGAACGATTAAAGAGGTGAATTCCGCGGTGATCATGATGTCGATCTCCATCTTCTTCCTCTACATCACCGGTGCGATTTACTGGGCGATTATTCAGGATGTGGTGCACAAAAGCCGTGTCGGCAGCATCAGTGGCTTTATCCATCTGATTGGTAGCCTGTCCGGGATTGTTGGACCGATTGTCACAGGCTATATCGTGCAGCACACCGGTAAATTCGACAGCGCCTTTATTCTGGCGGGCTGTGTCGCCGGGATTGGTGCGATGCTGGTGCTGTTTGTGATTCGCAGCCCAAAGACCGTAGATAAACCGGTGTCCGCATAACAGATTGACCATAATGGGGCGCTCAGCGCCCCGTTTGCTAAAAGGAAAACGCATGTTAGAACTTGATCGCCTCCCCGCCGACGTCCAACGTCCCGCTTACGACCGCAGCCAGTTAAAAACCCGCATGGTACATATCGGCTTTGGTGCTTTTCACCGTGCCCATCAGGCGCTCGCGACCGATAAACTGGCAACAAAAGGCAGCGACTGGGGCTACTGCGAAGTGAATCTCAACAGCGGCGCACTGATCCAAGCGCTGCGCCAACAGGATTTGCTCTATACCCTCACCGAGATGGCCGATAGCAGCCTGCACACCCGCGTGATTGGCGTGGTGACGCAAGCGCTGCATGGCAAAGGCGACGGCATTGATGCGGTGATTGAGGCGATGAGCCAGCCGGATGTAGCGATTGTCTCGATGACGGTGACCGAGAAAGGCTATTGCTACATGCCTTCCAGCGGCAAGCTCAATCCGGATCATCCTGATATCGTGCATGACCTGAAAAACCCCACGCAGCCGCGTTCGCTGCCGGGCCTGATTCTGGCGGCGATTATCCGTCGCCGCGAACGTGGATTAACGCCATTCAGCGTGATGTCCTGCGACAACATGCCAGAGAACGGTCACGTCACGCGCAACGTCGTCACCCAGCTGGCAGAACGCCATAGCCACGAACTGGCAGAGTACATTCAAACGCACATCACCTTCCCCTCCACCATGGTGGATCGCATCGTTCCCGCCATGACCGATGCCGCATTTGATGCGCTGGAAGCGCGCTTAGGCAGCAGCGATCCGGTGGCGGTGGAAGCCGAGCCTTTCTTCCAGTGGGTGATTGAAGATAACTTCGTTAACGGCCGCCCGACGTGGGAAAATGCCGGTGCTGAGCTGGTCAGTGATGTATTACCGTTTGAAGAGATGAAGCTGCGCATGCTGAACGGCAGCCACTCGTTCCTCGCCTATCTCGGCTTCCTCGCCGGATACGAACACATCAGCGATTGCATGGCCGATAGCCACTTCCGCACAGCGGCACGCGCGCTGATGTTACAGGATCAGGCGCCGACGCTGCGTACTCAGGGCGTGGATCTCACCGCCTATGCCGACTCGCTGATCGCTCGCTACGAAAACCGCGCCATCAAGCATCGCACTTATCAAATTGCCACCGATGGCACACAAAAGTTGCCGCAGCGTTTGCTGGACAGCGTGCGCTGGCATCTGCGTAACGGCACCTCGTGTGACTATCTGCTGCTGGGTGTGGCGGGCTGGATGCGTTACGTGAGCGGTGTCGATGAGCAAGGTCAGGCGATTGAAATTCGCGATCCAATGAAAGAACAATTGGCGAGCATCGTTGCGCACAGTGATGAGGGTGCACAGCGCGTCGAAGCCTTACTGCGGATACAAGCGGTATTTGGCGATGATTTACGTTATCAGACCGCCTTTGTCTCACGCGTCACCGACTTGTATAACCAGCTTAATACCCAAGGTGCACGCGCGATGGTACAAGCCCTTGTGACACAGGCATAAGTGCCTTCACAAATGTGTAGCGCAGATGCAGCGTGCTGATTAGACTGAACCTTTCTCATCGGGCTGGCGTAGGCCAGCCGTAATACGGATATTGCTGCATGTCGATTGCCTATACCATTACCACCAGCGAACCCGTAAATCAGCAGATTTATCGTTATCTGCGCAAAGATATCGTGACCTGCGCCATTCATCCCGGCTCGTTGCTGTCGGAAAAAGAAGTGTCCGCGCGCTTTAATGTGTCGCGCCAGCCAGTCCGAGAAGCCTTTATCAAACTGGCGGAAGCGGGCCTGGTGCAGGTGCTGCCGCAGCGCGGCACTTTCGTGCGTAAAATTTCCGCCCAGCGTGTGGCCGACGGCCGTTTTATTCGTGAAGCGGTGGAGATCGCCGTGGTGCGACGTGCGGCACAGGAGATTACTCCCGAGGGCTTGATGGCGCTGGAGCACAATCTTCAGTTGCAGCGTCTGGCGGCTGAACGTCACGACAGCCAGGCATTCTTAGCGCTGGACGATGAGTTTCACCGCCTGATTGCCGAAGGGATTAACTGCCTGCTGGCATGGGAAACGGTGGAGAACATTAAAGCCACCATGGACCGCGTGCGCTTCCTGACCCTGAGTGAAGTGTCGCCACCGGAAAGCCTGATTCAGCAGCATGAAAACATCTACCAGGCGTTAAAAGCGCAAGATGTTGAAGCGGCAGAAGCGGCGATGCGACGTCATCTGCAGGAAATGATTTTGACCATTACGCCGATTGCTGAGCGTAATAGCGAATGGTTTGAAGCGCCTTAGATTGTCTGCGATTAGAGCCCCTCAACCTGGTCCTCTCCCATATAAAGGGGGAGACCCAAGCAAAGTGCGATTGGCGAGCGAGTGAAGCGCGTGTTGCCGCTCAATAGAGAGCTTTGCAGATAAGATTTCGTCCCCATGCTCTCGATCAATCCCCAATCATTACTCCGCTGACCGATTCCCCTCCCGCTTGCGGGAAGGGATTTGGGCAATCAATTACGCAATTGTGACATCTTTCGCCAGATAAACATCCTGCACCGCATTAATCAGCTGTACGCCCTCTTTCAGCGACTTCTTAAACGCCTTACGGCCCAGTATCAGCCCCATACCGCCCGCACGTTTGTTGATCACCGCAGTACGCACCGATTCGGCAATGTCAGTGTCTCCGGCTGATGCGCCACCGGAGTTGATCAATCCAGCACGGCCCATATAGCAGTTCGCCAGCTGGTAACGCACCAGATCGATCGGGTTCTCCGTGGTCAGCTTGCTGTAGACGCGCTCATCGGTATGGCCGAATTTCACCGCCTTGTAGCCGCCGTTGTTCTCGGCCATTTTCTGCTTCACGATGTCTGCGCCAATGGTGGCTGCCAGATGGTTGGCCTGGCCGGTCAAATCAGCGCTGGCATGGTAATCTACGCCGTCTTTCTTGAAGCCATCATTGCGCAGATAGGCCCACAGCACGGTCACCATGCCCAGTTCATGCGCACGCTCGAAAGCAGCCGAGATCTCTTCAATCTGACGACGTGACTGCTCAGAACCAAAATAGATGGTCGCGCCCACCGCAATCGCCCCCAGGTTGAATGCCTGCTCGACGCTGGCATACAGCGTTTGATCGTACTGGGTGGGATAGCTCAGGGTTTCGTTGTGGTTAAGTTTCACCATAAACGGAATGCGGTGTGCATAGCGGCGTGATACTGAGGCCAGCACACCATAGGTAGAGGCGACACAGTTACAGCCGGCTTCAATCGCCAGCTCAACAATGTTCTTCGGATCGAAGTAAGCCGGGTTGGCGGCAAAAGAGGCACCCGCTGAGTGCTCAACGCCCTGATCGACCGGCAGAATCGACAGATAGCCGGTGCCCGCCAGGCGACCAGTGTTATACAGGGTTTGCATATTGCGTAATACGGCAGGAGAACGATTGTTGTCGATCATCACACGATCGACGAAATCCGCGCCCGGTAAATAAAGGCTGTCCGCTGGAATGGTCATGCAGCGATGTTGAAGAAGTGAATCCGCTTCTTTGCCCAATAACTGTACGATGTCCGTCATGTTGGCTCCTGAAATAAATGGCTGGAATGGAACCGGCAATGGCCGATTCGCCCCCAACAGCCTGGACCGAAAAGCGCCAGGCTGGCAAATTGCTGACTCCATTTTTCAGACGGATACGCAGTAAAAATATTTTGCCACCTTGCGATGGGCGGCCTTCAGATTGAATCCTGCAACGCAGAGGCACGCCTTAATCGCCGTTCTGCTGCCCTACCACCACTGATGGAAATGGTGCACCGGACCAATGCCCTTGCCGACTTCCAGCGAGTCGGCGTGCAGCAAGGCCTGCTGCAGCCAGGCTTTGGCTTCGGTGACTGTATCCGCCCAGTTATCGTGACGTGGACGCAGTGCCGCTAAAGCGGCGGACAGCGAACAACCGGTGCCGTGGGTATGGCGCGTATTGACGCGTGGTGCGGTGAAGCGCTGACGCCCTGCACGGGTGATCAGCCAATCCGGGCTTTCGGCATCACTGAGATGTCCGCCCTTCATTAATACCGCTTCACAACCGAGATCCAACAGCGCATCGCCCTGCATCAGCATGGTTTTCTCATCCTGCGCCATATCACGGCCCAGTAGCGCAGCGGCTTCGGGCAAATTGGGCGTGATCAACGACACCTGCGGCATCAGCAGTTCACGCACGCTGGCCACCGCATCGGGCGACAGCAGCGGATCGCCACTCTTAGCAATCATCACCGTATCCAGCACCACAAACGGCAGGCTGGCGCGTTTCAGCCGCTCGGCCACCACTTCGACAATCGCAGATTCCGACAGCATGCCGATTTTGGCGGCATCAATACGCACATCGTCCAGCACCGAATCCAGTTGCGCGCCCACGAAATCGGGTTCAATGCGATACACCGACTGCACGCCGCAGGTGTTCTGCGCCACCAGCGCGGTAATCACACTGGTGCCATAGGCGCCCAATGCGGAGAAGGCTTTGAGATCGGCCTGAATGCCTGCGCCACCGCTCGGGTCAGTACCTGCAATGGTTAACGCGTTGATGCGCTTCATACGGCAACCTCCAGCGTCCAGAGGTTATCGAGGAAAGCCGCGACAAAGCTGCCTGGCCCCTGAACAGCACGCGCCGCCTGCTCGCCCGCCAGCGACATCACGCGACATGCCGCCGCCACATGCTGCAAGCGGTCGCCCGGTAAGCTGCTGAAGGCCGCGACCACGGCGGTAAGCGCGCAGCCGGTGCCGACCACGCGCGTCATCAGCGGGCTGCCGCCTGGAATCGCCAGCGTGCGTTTGCCATCAGTGACGTAATCGACTTCGCCTGTGACCGCCACCAGCGTGTGGTAATCCTGTGCCAACTGTTGCGCCGAGCTGAGTGCGGCATCGGCCTGATGCACGCTGTCCACGCCGCGCCCGCCCGCAGCCTGGTTAGCCAGCGCGAGGATTTCCGAGGCGTTGCCACGAATCGCGGCGGGATGCAGGCTCAGCAGCTGCTGGCAGAATTCGGTGCGGAATGAGAGTGCACCCACGGCCACCGGATCGAGCGTCCAGGGCGTGCCGACTTTAGAGGCGGACTGCACCGCCGCCAGCATCGCATCGCGACGGTCGCGGGTTAAGGTGCCTACGTTGATCAGCAGCGCATCGGCAAAACTCACGAACTGCGCGGCTTCCTCGGCATCGATCACCATCGCGGGAGAGGCTTGCAAAGCCAGCAGCACATTGGCGGTAAAGGTTTGCACCACGTCATTGGTCATGCAGTGCACCAGCGGTGCCTGCTGACGCAGCAGCTGCAGGGATTGCGCGAATTGCGCGGAGGTAAGAAGGTCAGGCTGTGTCATAAAACTCCCAACCGGCGATCAAGAAGGCGAATGCGGTCAGGCATCTGACTTCCCTACGCTGGCATTATCCAGATCAGGTCAGCGGGTGTATCTCAGCCCTGTTTAACAGGGGCACCCCGAGTCATGGCATGGTGAACATGCCGCACACAGGATAAGGCGAGCGTGAAGGATTGTAAATCGTGGTCGTTTGAAGGATGCTGAAAACGGCACTAAATCAAAATAGTTAAAATAATTCGACAGGCTAAATTTTAAAAAGAGCCGTTTCGATCAATTATCATCATTAATTAACTCTCTTCTGAATTTTCCAGATTTATTCTAATCACTGAAAAATCGACTAATCAACACGCGCCTCCATATTCATTGATGCACATCAACGCCCTGCCAGGCGTAGCAAGGCCTAATCCCCCTCCGGACTTGAACAGAGTCACTGCCTATCCAATTCCGGAATCGATAATGATCTCAAAATTATTCAGCTTTGTTCCGCATGCCCATAAATGGCACGACATTCGTATTTCGCGCAAAGGCGCTATTTGCCCTTCCGGTCGCCACTATTTTTCCACCCATGTTGAAGCTCGATGTAAAAGTTGCGGCGAACGTTTGCATAAAGTTTATTACCGCGACGTGAGCGATGCGGAAGCACGGCGTTGGTTGGGATGAAAAACAGGCAAAAAAAAGCCCCGTAACATCCGTTACGGGGCTGCTGCGTGGCTATCGCAATAAAACTTATTCAGCCGGTTGGGTGCGGATCAGGTAATCGAACGCGCTGAGTGAGGCTTTCGCGCCTTCACCGCTGGCGATGATGATCTGCTTGTACGGCACCGTGGTGCAGTCACCCGCTGCGAACACGCCTTTCAGGCTGGTTTCGCATTTGGCATCGATAATGATTTCGCCCATCTTGTTACGTTCTACCGCGCCTTCAAGGAAGGTGGTGTTCGGCAACAGACCAATCTGCACGAAGATGCCGCTCAGCGCGATCTCGTGGCTGGTCTGGTTGTTACGGTCGATGTAGCTCAACCCGGTCACTTTGCTGCCGTCACCTTTCACTTCGGTGGTCTGCGCATTCAGAATCACATCGACGTTTTTCAGGCTGCGCAGTTTGTCCTGCAGCACTTTGTCGGCGCGCATTTCGCTGGCGAATTCCAGCAGCGTCACGTGCTCAACCAGACCCGCGAGGTCGATAGCCGCTTCAACGCCGGAGTTACCGCCGCCGATAACTGCCGTGCGCTTGCCTTTGAACAGCGGGCCATCGCAGTGTGGGCAGTAAGTCACGCCTTTGGTGCGATACTGCTCTTCGCCCGGCACGCCCATGTTGCGCCAGCGTGCGCCAGTGGCAATGATGATGCTGCGTGATTTCAGCACTGCGCCAGACGCGGTTTCAATCGCGTGCAGACCGCCCTCTTTCGCCGCAGGAATCAGCTTGATGGCGCTCTGGGTGTCGATGACGTCAACATCGTAATCATCGACGTGGGCACGCAGTGAACCGGCCAACTTCGCGCCTTCGGTTTTCTGTACGGAGATGTAGTTTTCGATGTCCACGGTGTCGAGCACCTGACCACCAAAACGCTCGCCCATCAGGCCAGTGCGGATACCTTTACGTGCCGAGTAAATCGCTGCCGCTGCGCCCGCTGGGCCGCTGCCGACGATCAGCACTTCATAGGCGTCACGCTTGTTCAGCTCTTCTGCTGCACGTTTCTCAGCGTTGGTGTCCACTTTGCCGACGATTTCCGCCAGGCTCAGACGGCCCTGACCGAACTCTTTGCCGTTCAGGAATACCGCAGGAACGCCCATCACGTTACGTTCGGTGATTTCGTTCTGGAACATGCCGCCGTCAATCGCGGTGTGGCTGATGCGTGGGTTCAGCACCGCCATCAGGTTCAGCGCCTGCACCACGTCAGGACAGTTATGGCACGACAGCGAGTAATAGGTTTCGAAATGCAGGTCGGTATCCAGAGCAACCACTTGCTCCAGCAGACTCTGCGACTCTTTCGAAGGGTGTCCACCGGTCTGCAGCAGGGCCAGCACCAGTGAAGTAAATTCGTGACCCATTGGCGAACCGGCGAAGCGTGGGCCGCTCTGGCTGCCTGGGTTAGTGATCAGGAAAGAGGGTTTACGAACCGGACGATCATTCTCTTCACGGAAGCTGACTTTTTCTGACAAGCTCGCGATATCGGCTAGCAGAGAACGAATCTCCGCAGATTTAGCGCCATCATCCAGTGTGGCAATCAACTCAACCGGTTTCTTTAATTTCTCAAGGTAAGCCTTGAGCTGTGTTTTTAAATTGGTATCGAGCATAGTGAGTTCCTGTCAAGAAAATCGGGTGCCGTAGCACCCGATTGAGAAAGATCGAATGGCTGGGTGTGACTTAGATTTTGCCAACCAGGTCCAGAGATGGAGCCAGTGTTGCTTCGCCTTCTTTCCATTTAGCTGGGCAAACTTCACCTGGGTGAGAAGCCACATACTGAGCCGCTTTAATTTTGCGGATCAGGTCAGATGCGTCACGGCCAATGCCTTCAGCGGTGATTTCGATAGCCTGGATGATGCCCTGTGGGTCAACAATGAAGGTACCGCGATCCGCCAGACCTTCGTCTTCGCGCATGATTTCGAAGTTACGGGTCAGTGCGCCAGTTGGGTCGCCGATCATCGCGTATTTGATTTTTGCGATGGTTTCGGAAGAACCGTGCCAGGCTTTGTGGGTAAAGTGCGTGTCGGTAGAAACAGAGTAGATGTCTACGCCCAGTTTCTGCAGTTCTTCGTGATGGTCTGCCACGTCACCCAGCTCAGTTGGGCAAACGAAGGTGAAGTCAGCCGGGTAGAAGAAGAATACACTCCATTTACCTTCAACGTCTTTCTCGGTTACGTCGATGAATTCGCCGTTTTTGAACGCTGCGTTTTTGAATGGTTTGATTTTGGTATTAATGATGGACATGGTGACCTCCGTTAAAAGATGTGATGCAAGTTACAGTTTTTCCGGGCCAACTTCTAATATGCAGTCGTTATCAATCAGATAATCAAAAGCTATCAAAGTGCTGATGCCAGATTCCATGCGGCTTGCCGCGGCATTCTACACAGAAAGCCTGATGATTTGACAGGCTTTATCTTTTTTCGTCGGCTAGTGTTACCTGGGGTCGCCATTTGTGACGACCGCCACGAATGGCAAAAGTACTCATTAATACGCACCCTACGAAAAACCTGCTTTGTTGTAGGGTTGCCATTTAAAGCGACCGCCACGCTACCTAATCTTGTTTATGATGGAGCCCATGCTTGGACATTCGATTATTTGAGGAAGCCGACCGCCCTTTTCTGCGCACACTGTTTCTTGCAGCACGTCGTCACAACTGGACCTGGCTGGATGGCGATGATTGGGCACTGGAAGATCTGGATGGCGTGATTTTGGGGGAGACGGTGTTAGTCGCGTTGGTCGATGGGCATCGTGCCGGGTTCGCGGGCATCCTTCCTAATGACAACTTCCTGCACAGCCTGTATGTCGACCCCGACTTTCAGGGCCGTGGGGTCGGCAGCGCCTTGCTGGAGGCAGTGCAGAAGCGTTTTACCTCAACCGGCGTGCTGAAATGTCTGATGCTGAATGAGTTAGCGCAGGCGTTTTACCTGAAACATGGCTGGCAGCGTGAAGCCACCGGTGAGAGCGAGCAAGGAAAATATGTGCTGATGCATTTTCCGCTGACGGCGCGCGCCAGCGGAAAAGTGAAGCGTTAAACCGCGCGGAAGGCAATATCGGCCGGAATCACGTCACCCTGCCAGTAGAGCTGTGCCGCCACACGTCCGGCTAACTGGCGATACAGTGCAGTGAATTCGCTGTCCGGACGGCGGATCACCGTTGGTTCACCATCATCCAGATCCTCACGCAGATTGATATGCAGCGGCAGTTGCGCCAGCAGCTGCGTGTGGTAATCCGCCGCCAGTTTCTGCGCGCCGCCGGTGCCAAAAATCGGCTCGTGATGACCGCATTCGCTGCAAATATGAATGCTCATGTTCTCCACCACCCCCAACACCGGCACGCTGACCTTCTCAAACATCACAATGCCTTTACGCGCATCAATCAGGGCGATGTCCTGTGGCGTGGTGACCACCAGCGCGCCCGTCACCGGGACGTTTTGCGCCAGCGTCAACTGGATATCCCCGGTGCCCGGTGGCATATCGAGAATCAGGTAATCGAGATCCGGCCACATCGTCTCGTTGAGCAGCTGCATCAGCGCTTTGCTGGCCATCGGGCCGCGCCACACCATGGCATTTTCATCGGTGACCAGGTAGCCAATCGAGTTGGTCGCCAGTCCGTGCGCCATGATCGGCGCCATGTGCGTGCCATCCGGCGAGGTTGGCCGCTGGCTCTCGGTGCCGAGCATATTGGGAATCGACGGGCCGTAAATATCGGCATCGAGAATACCGACCTTCGCACCTTCGGCAATCAGCGCCAGCGCCATGTTCACCGCGGTGCTGGATTTGCCCACGCCGCCTTTACCGGAACTCACCGCAATGATGTTCTTCACGCCTGTTGCGCCAGGATGATTTTTCACGCGCTTCAGCGTGGCAATGTCGTGGCGCAAACGCCAGTCGATGGCGCTAGCATGGGTGAGACGCAGCAGTTCGGCGCTGACTTGTGCCTTCAGCTCTTCGAAAGCCGAGGCCCAGGCAAACGGCATCACTAGTTCGATGTGCAGCTTGCCGTCCAGCAGTGCCACATGGCGCAGGGCTTTCAAGGTCGTCAGATTGTGATGCAGCGTCGGATGTTCAAAGTCACTCAGCACGCCGATAACCACAGCGCGCAATGCTTCGGGTGAATGATGTTCCCGGGATTGTGAAGTCATCCCAACTCCTTGTGTTTTCATCACGCCAGATATCGGCGATGTGCTTTCAATAATATCAGATGCCGTCCAGTTGTGTTTACGCCAGAGGGTGCTTCGGGTAACATCTAAGCCCGATTTTTATTCACGGAACGCTACGCAAACTATGACTCAAGTCGCTAAAAAAATTCTGGTAACGTGCGCACTGCCGTACGCAAACGGTTCAATCCATCTCGGTCACATGCTTGAGCACATTCAGGCTGACATTTGGGTCCGTTACCAGCGAATGCGTGGCAACCAGGTTTACTTCATCTGCGCAGACGATGCCCACGGCACGCCGATCATGCTGAAAGCCCAGCAACTCGGTATCCCACCTGAGCAGATGATCGCCGAGATGAAGCAGGAGCACGAAACTGACTTCGCTGGCTTCGACATCAGCTACGACAACTATCACTCCACGCACGGCGATGAAAACCGTGAGCTGTCAGAGTTAATCTACGGTCGTCTGAAAGAGAACGGTTTTATTAAGAACCGTACCATTTCACAGCTGTACGATCCGGAAAAAGGCATGTTCCTGCCGGACCGTTTTGTCAAAGGCACCTGCCCGAAATGTAAGTCACCGGATCAGTACGGCGATAACTGCGAAGTGTGCAGCGCGACCTACAGCCCGACCGAACTGATCGATCCAAAATCCGTGGTATCCGGCGCGACGCCGGTACTGCGTGATTCTGAGCACTTCTTCTTCGACCTGCCTTCATTCAGCGCGATGTTGCAGACCTGGACCCGTTCAGGTGCGTTGCAGGAGCAGGTGGCGAACAAAATGCAGGAGTGGTTCGAATCGGGCTTGCAGCAGTGGGATATCTCCCGCGATGCGCCTTATTTCGGTTTCGAAATTCCAGGCGCGCCGGGCAAATACTTCTACGTGTGGCTGGATGCGCCAATCGGTTACATGGGTTCCTTCAAGAACCTGTGCGACAAGCGCGGTAACATCGATTTCGACGAGTTCTGGAAAAAAGATTCTTCTACCGAGCTGTATCACTTCATCGGTAAAGACATCGTTTACTTCCACAGCCTGTTCTGGCCAGCAATGCTGGAAGGCAGCAACTTCCGCAAGCCGACCAACCTGTTCGTGCACGGTTATGTGACGGTGAACGGCGCGAAGATGTCCAAATCACGCGGCACCTTCATTAAGGCCAGCACCTGGCTGCAGCATCTGGATGCGGACAGCCTGCGTTACTACTACGCGGCGAAACTCTCTTCACGCATCGACGACATCGACCTGAATCTGGAAGATTTCGTACAGCGCGTGAATGCCGATATCGTCAACAAGGTGGTGAACCTCGCGTCACGTAACGCCGGTTTCATCACTAAGCGTTTTGGCGGCAAACTGGCGAGCGAGCTGGCCGATCCGGCGCTGTATCAGACCTTTGTCGATGCCTCAGAGAAGATTGGTGAAGCCTGGGCGAGCCGCGAGTACAACCGCGCGATTCGTGAAATCATGGCGCTGGCGGATATCGCTAACCGCTATGTGGATGAGCAGGCACCGTGGGTGGTGGCGAAACAGGAAGGCCGAGATGCTGACCTGCAAGCGATCTGCTCAATGGGTATCAACCTGTTCCGCATTCTGATGACCTGGCTGAAGCCGGTGCTACCTTCACTGAGCGCGCGTACCGAAGCCTTCCTTAATACGGAACTGAGCTGGGATGCGATTGCACAGCCGCTGCTGGATCACGATGTGGCGCCTTTCAAAGCCTTGTATGGCCGTATCGAAATGGCCAAAGTTGAAGGCCTGATTGAAGCATCTAAAGAAGATGCAGCTGCGGCGAACAAGCCAGCAGTAACCGGCCCTCTGGCGGATGCGCCGATTGGCGAAGCCATCACTATCGACGATTTCGCTAAAGTTGATATGCGTGTAGCACTGATCGAGAAAGCCGAGCTGGTTGAAGGATCTGACAAGCTGCTGCGTCTGGAACTGGATCTTGGCGGCGAGAAGCGCCAGATCTTCTCGGGCATTCGCGCGGCCTATCCGGATCCGTCAGTGCTGGTCGGCAAGATGACCATCATTGTCGCTAACCTGGCACCGCGTAAGATGCGTTTCGGCATCTCAGAAGGCATGGTGCTGTCAGCCGGTTCCGGCGGTTCAGATCTGTTTGTGTTGTCCGTTGATAGCGGTGCACAGCCTGGAATGCAGGTGAAGTAATTGAACAAGCCGCCTTCAGGGCGGCTTTTTTATCGACCCTCTGTTGTGGAGCCTGTCGTGCTAACTGCTTGCTGGCACTATTTGCGTGCCTTTGTGATTATCTATGCCGCGCTCTATGCCGGAAACGGTATTGCAGCCCTGCTGCCGTTTACCATTCCGGGCAGCATTATCGGCATGCTGCTGCTGTTTACCTTGCTGGCGCTGCAAATCCTGCCGGTCGGTTGGGTGAAACCGGGCTGTCATTTGCTGATACGTTATATGGCGCTGCTGTTTGTCCCGATCAGTGTCGGCGTGATGGGTTATACCGATATCCTGAGCGCGCAGTTTGGACCGATTGTCGTCTCCTGCGTGGTAAGTACCTTTATGGTGCTGTTAATCGTTGGCCTGAGCGCCGAACGTTTGCAGCGCCCGAAGGAGCATCCTCATGACTGACGCCTGGTGGTCACTGCCGCTCACCGTGGTGGCGTATCTGCTGGCGCGTAAGCTGGCAGCCAAAATCAATATCTCGATCATCAATCCGCTGTTGGTGGCGATGGCGATTGTGATTCCGATCCTGCTGCTCACCCATATCCCTTATACCCGCTATTTTGCCGGCAGCACCTTCCTTAATCAGCTGCTGCAACCTGCGGTGGTCGCGCTCGCATTGCCGCTGTATGAGCAGATGCATCAGATTCGCGCGCGCTGGAAAACCATCATCAGCGTCTGTTTTATTGGCAGCATCACCGCGATGGTCTCCGGCACCGCTATTGCGCTATGGATGGGAGCTACGCCAGAAATTGCCGCGACGATTATGCCGAAATCCGTCACCACGCCTATTGCCATGGCAGTATCCGGTTCGCTGCACGGTATTCCCGCCATCAGCGCCATCTGTGTGTTGATTGCCGGCGTGCTCGGCGCAGTGTTCGGCCATATGCTGCTGAATCTGTTTAAGGTGCACAGCAAGTCTTCACGCGGCCTGGCGATTGGCAACGCATCGCATGCCTTAGGCACGGCGCGCGCGGCAGAGATCGATTATCAGGAAGGAGCATTTAGCTCTTTGGCATTAGTGATTTGCGGCATTATCACATCGCTGCTGGCCCCCTTCCTTTTCCCGCTGCTGATGCACTGGTTGGGCTAAAACTTGCGAGAGATCTCGCAAAGTTGAAACAACTCAATCAGCTTACATTGTCATAGCGACACAGATCACATATAACCCCATAGGCGGCGCATCGCCGCTAACGCGTTAATGAGGTCATCACATCATGCATCCACGATTTACTGCTGCTTTCTCCGCCCTGCCCGCTGACTTGCAAACTGCGATTCATCCCTTGCTGGATGCAGCTGATTTTGACGGCGTACTGCGCCCGCAAGACGTGGCGCGCCTGAAGCAGGAAACGGGGCTGGATGATGATGCCCTGGCGCTGGCACTGCTGCCGATTGCCGCCTGCTGTGCGGTGGCACCGGTGTCTCACTTCAATGTGGGTGCGATTTCACGCGGAGTGAGTGGTCACTGGTATTTCGGTGCCAATATGGAATTCGAACATGCGCCGCTGCAGCAAACCGTGCATGCGGAGCAAAGCGCCATTACTCATGCCTGGCTGCACGGCGAAGAGAAACTGGATGCCATCACCGTCAATTACACGCCTTGCGGCCACTGCCGTCAGTTTATGAACGAGCTTAACAGCGGCACGGCTATCCGCATCAGTCTGCCAGGTCGTGCAGTGAGTACATTGGGCGATTATCTGCCGGATGCGTTTGGCCCCGCCGATCTGAATATCACGGAACGTCTGCTGACACCGATTCATCACGGCTTCGCTGCGCAAGGTGATGCCTTACAGCAAGCGGCGATTGAGGCGGCGAACAACAGTCATGCGCCCTACAGTCACAGCTACAGTGGTGTGGCCCTGCGCAGCCAGAGCGGTAACCTCTTCACCGGTCGCTATGCAGAAAACGCCGCTTTCAATCCAAGTTTGCCGCCATTGCAGGCAGCGCTGATTATGATGAACATGCGTAATGAAGCGCTGGATACGATTAAACAGGCAGTATTAGTCGAATGTGAAGGTAGTACGTTAAGCCAGCGCGATGCCACGCACGCTACGCTGGCGGCACTGGGCTGTGAAGATTTCTCACTTACTTTAGTTTCGAAAACATCAGTTTAGTGATCCTTTCATCGCTTTTGTGACTTTCTATTAACAAAAGCTGTACATCCGCAAGAATCCTCATAGGATTGGGCGCCAGAACTACTTCACAAGAAACAGGTCTGGCGTTACCTTTTCCCGGTGACACGTCAGAAAACACTGCAACCGGAGCAAAGACTGCATGGAACTCGAATACGAAAGTAAACGTCCGCTGTATATTCCTTACGCGGGTCCGATTCTGCTGGAATTTCCGCTGCTGAACAAAGGCAGCGCCTTCACCCTGGAAGAACGCAACGAATTTAACCTCAATGGCCTGTTACCCGAAGCCGTTGAAACCATCGAAGAGCAGGCCGAGCGTGCCTGGCGTCAGTTCCTGGATTTCAAAAACAATAACGACAAGCACGTCTATCTGCGCAACATTCAGGACACCAACGAAACGCTGTTCTACCGCCTGCTGGATAATCATCTGGAAGAGATGATGCCGATTATTTATACCCCAACCGTCGGCGCGGCCTGTGAACACTTCTCTGAAATTTATCGTCGTGCGCGCGGTGTGTTCATCTCTTATAACAATCGCGATCGCATTGAAGACATGCTGCAAAACGCCACTAAGCAGAACGTGAAAGTGATCGTGGTGACCGATGGCGAGCGTATTCTCGGCCTCGGCGATCTCGGCATCGGCGGTATGGGTATCCCAATCGGTAAGCTGTCGCTGTACACCGCGTGTGGCGGGATCAGCCCGGCGTATACCCTGCCCGTGGTGCTGGATGTCGGTACCAACAATCAGCAGTTGCTGAATGACCCGCTGTATATGGGCTGGCGCCATCCGCGTATCACCGGCGAAGAGTACGAAGCCTTCGTTGATGAATTTATCCAGGCAGTGAAACGCCGCTGGCCAAATGTGCTGCTGCAGTTTGAAGACTTTGCACAAAAGAACGCTATGCCGCTGCTGGAGCGTTACCGCGATGAGGTGTGCTGCTTTAACGATGACATTCAGGGCACTGCCGCCGTTACCGTTGGCACCCTGATCGCCGCCAGCCGTGCAGCGGGCAGCCGTCTGTGCGAGCAGAAAGTGGTGTTCCTCGGCGCCGGTTCCGCCGGTTGCGGTATCGCTGAGCAGATCATCGCGCAGATGAAATCTGAAGGTCTGAGCGACGACGAAGCACGTTCCCGCGTGATGATGGTCGATCGCTTTGGTCTGTTGACCGACAAACTGCCTAATTTGCTCGATTTCCAGGGCAAACT
Organism: Pantoea sp. JGM49; assembly: GCF_018257655.1. Taxonomy (NCBI): domain Bacteria; kingdom Pseudomonadati; phylum Pseudomonadota; class Gammaproteobacteria; order Enterobacterales; family Erwiniaceae; genus Pantoea; species Pantoea sp. JGM49. The sequence goes on from NZ_JAERJM010000003.1 coordinate 71,803, forward strand.
GGTGCAGAAGAGTGAAAACCTGAAGGACTGGGATGTGACCAGCGATTCTATTTCACTGCTGGATGTGGTGCGCAACGCGAAGCCAGACATTCTGATTGGCGTGTCAGGTCAGCCGGGGCTGTTCACCGAAGAGATCATCCGCGAGATGCACAAGCACACTAAGCGTCCGATCGTGATGCCGCTGTCAAACCCAACCTCACGCGTTGAAGCCACCCCAGCAGATATCATCTCCTGGACCGACGGTGAAGCGCTGGTCGCGACTGGCAGCCCATTTGCACCGGTAACCTGGAAGGGTAAAACCTACCCGATTGCCCAGTGCAACAACTCCTATATCTTCCCAGGTATTGGTTTGGGTGTGATTGCCGCCGGTGCCACCCGCATCACCGATTCGATGCTGATGACCGCCAGCCGCGCCCTGGCTGACTGCTCACCGCTGGTGAACGATGGCGAAGGCCCGGTGCTGCCAGAATTGAAACACATTCAGGGCGTTTCGAAGCTGATCGCTATGGAAGTGGGTAAAGCAGCGCAGTTGGCTGGCGTGGCCGTTGTGACCTCAGAAGACGTGCTGTCAAAAGCCGTTAACAACAACTTCTGGCTGCCGCAGTATCGTCATTATCGCCGCACGTCTATCTAAGCAGGCAGCGCAGCCGGTAAATTCAGTACCGGCTGCGCTTAAAATATCGCCAGCCAACCGGCGTAAACTTGCTTAGCGCCCCCACCTCAAGTAGCCTTTAGCCATCCTTTTTTCCGCCAACCGAGTGCTTACGCGCATGATTAAACGCGTTTTCTTTGGTCTGTTTTTCATCATCTTATTGATGGTGGCGACCGCGCTCGGCCTGGATCGCTGGATCAGCTGGAAAACTGCCCCGTTTATTTATGAAGATGTCACCTCGCTACCGCATCGTCAGGTCGGGGTGGTCTTAGGCACCGCCAAGTATTACCGCACCGGCGTGATCAATCAGTATTACCTTTATCGCATTCAAGGTGCGCTTAACGCGTATAACAGCGGCAAGGTGAATTATCTGCTGTTGAGTGGTGACAACGCGCTGCAAAGTTATAACGAACCGATGACCATGCGCCGCGATTTGATCAAAGCCGGTGTCGATCCTGCCGATATCGTGCTCGACTATGCCGGATTCCGTACGCTGGACTCGATTGTACGCACCCGCAAAGTGTTCGATACCAATGATTTCATCATCATCACACAACGCTTCCACTGTGAGCGCGCGCTGTATATCGCCCAACATCTGGGAATTCAGGCGCAGTGTTATGCGGTTCCGTCTCCGAAAAATATGCTGTCGGTGCGTTTCCGCGAGGTTGGTGCTCGTTTAGGCGCATTAGCCGATTTGTATCTGATGAAACGTGAACCTCGTTTCCTCGGCCCGCTGGTGCCGATTCCGGCGGTGCATGAAGTGCCGGAAGATGCACAGAGTTATCCGGCGGTGACGCCAGAGCAGTTGCTGGATTTGGAAGAGAAGCTGCAGAAGTAACGCTACCTGAAAATATTGCGTTGATGCCATCTGGTGTCGCTTGGTTGTTGTGGTGACGCTGTCTGGTGCTGCTTCAGTTTACTGTTATAACGCTGTCGGGTATCGCCTCAGGTTACTGTTATAACGCTGTCTGGTGTCGCTTTAGGTTACTGTTATAACGCTGTCTGGTGCCGCTTTGGGGGCTGGCGGTCCTCGCGCCGCTGACGCGGTGCCTTCACGCCGTTCGTCTGCCTTACGGAACGGCGGGATGGCACATCCATGTGCCGCCCCGCCTTCCGCCCGCATCCCTGCGGGCTATCCTGGCATCCTCACTCTGTTCAGCGCTGCGAAAAGCCTGCCCCCAAAGCGGCACCAGCCTGCTATTGAGCTTAATTGCGTGCTGTTAAAAAAGAGCACACAGCGTCAGACCATAGCCGAATAGCTGTAAGGCTGTGCTCGGATGCCGTGCATTTGGTATCAAGACAGGCACAACGATGTTGCTTCCGCTCTTTTCCACCACAAAAGCCATCTGCAAAAAGTACAATATCCGTTCAGAAAACGGGCTCGATGTTTGAAGCCATGTCCCTTCACCGCTGAAAGAAGTATTCGCAGAAGCCGCATATTTTTGAAAAAACGGGCACAACGTTTGAGGCCAAAGCACCTCTGCTGATGCAAGGGCTATCCGCAGCGCTGAGGCTTTTACGTTGGGCCAGGAGATCCACGCAGGGATGCGTGGATCAGTTCGGGGCCGACCAGGGATGGTCGATCCCCGAACGGTCCGTCGGCACGACGTGTAAGCCGAGGGCACCGCGTCAGCGGCGCGAGGACTGCCCGGCAGCAGCAGAGGTGCTTTGAGCCCACACCGCACCCGCCCTTCGCCCTTCGCCCTTCGCAGTTTGCACAAATAAAAAAGGCCACCATTTATAAAATGGCAGCCTTTTGCAGTGATGTGTTGCTGTGTGTCAGTCTTATTTTTTACGTGCGTACTTCAGTGAATCCAGGGCTACAGCGAAGATGATAATGCCGCCCTTGATAATGTACTGCCAGTAAGGGTTCACGCCGATGTAGGTCAAACCGTAGTTGATAACGGTGAAGATGATCACACCGGTCACCACGCCCGCAACTGTACCCACACCACCCGCAAATGACACGCCGCCGACCACACAGGCCGCAATCGCATCCAGCTCATACATAAAGCCGAGGTTGTTGGTGGCACTGCCGATGCGGCCCGCTTCCAGCATCCCGCCGAAGGCGTAGAACACACCTGACAGCGCATACACCAGAATCAGGTTCAGCGGCACGTTAACGCCTGAAACACGAGCGGCTTCCGGGTTACCGCCGATGGCAAAGATGTTCTTACCGAAGCGCGTTTTATTCCACAGAATCCAGACAAAAATAATGGCAATAAACGCGTAGAAGGTGATGAATGACAGCTTGAAATCACCGAAACGGAAGAAGCCCTGAGCAAAGGTCGAGAAGCCCGCGTCAAAACCGGCCACCGGTGATGCGCCAACAAAGTCGTAATACAGCGAGTTAATGCCGTAAACGATAATCATGGTGCCCAACGTGGTGATAAATGGCGTCACTTTCAGATAAGCGATGATCACGCCGTTCACCAGGCCAATCACACCACCGATAATGCACACGGTCAGGATAACCAGTGGAATCGGTACGGTATCCAGGTGCGGGAACACCTTATTGGCGTTATCCATGGATTGCAGCAAGGTCGCCGCAACCACCGCGGCCAGACCGACCTGGCGCCCGGCTGACAGGTCAGTACCCTGCGTCACGATCAATCCGGCCACGCCCAGTGCAATAATAATACGCACTGAAGATTGGGTCAGAATGTTACTCAGGTTCATCAAACTTAAAAACGTCGGGTCCTGGAAAATAATAATTGCCAGCAGTACCAACAGGACAACGTAAATGCCGCCCTCTTTTAACCAGGTTAGCGCATTCTTTTTAGTAGTCGCTTTCATGTTAAAGCCCTTGCTTCATTAAAGGTGTAATGACGCTAAACGCAGGATTTCATTCTGCGAGGTCGTTTTGGTCTCGACAATGCCCGCTACCAGGCCATTACTCATCACTAAAATACGATCGGTAATTCCCAGCAATTCTGGCATTTCAGAAGAGATAATAATGATGCCCTTCTCTTTCTTCGCCAACTCAGAAATTAACTGATAAATTTCGAACTTAGCACCAACGTCAATACCGCGCGTCGGTTCATCCAGCATCAGAATTTCCGGCTGGGTTAATAACCAGCGACCAATAATAACCTTCTGCTGGTTACCACCGGAAAGCGAACCAATTTGCGTATGATGACCTGGCGTTTTCACGCGCATTGAATCAATCACCCACTGGGTATCACTCTTCATGCGCTTATTATCAAGCAAGCCCATGCTGGATTTGTATTTTTTAATATTGGAAATAAGCGAGTTAAAACCAATATCCAGATAAGCATAAATCCCGGTTGAACGACGCTCTTCCGTTACCAGCGCAAAGCCGTGGTTAATCGCTTCATTGGCACTGTGGTTATTAATCGCTTTACCGTGCAGCTTAATGGTACCGCCTGACTTCTCGCGAATACCAAATAAAGTCTCAACGATGTCAGTACGTTTAGCGCCCACCAATCCGGCGATGCCTAAAATCTCACCTTTGCGCAGGTCGAAGGAAATATCGCGAATCGACGGCTGACGCAGCGAGGTTAAATGACGCACCTCAAGAATAGTTTCGCCCGGCACGTTGGTCTTATCCGGGAAACGCTGGTTCAGTGAACGACCGACCATCATGGCGATGATCTTGTCCATATCCAGCCCTTCCAGCGGCTGGGTGGCAATCCACTGTCCATCACGCAAAATCGTAATCTCATCACACAGTTGGAAAATCTCTTCCATCTTGTGTGAGATATAAACAATACCGCAGCCACGATCTTTCAGCTTACGGATAATCGTGAACAAGTGATTCACTTCTTTTTCGGTCAGCGACGATGTTGGCTCATCCATGATGACGATTTTCGCGTCATAGGAAAATGCCTTGGCAATTTCAATCATCTGCATTTGCGAAACAGACAGATTAGCCACTTTATCGCGTGGATCGATATCAATATCTAATTCGTCAAAGATCGCTTTGGTATCGCGATACATTTTATCCTGATCAACAAACACGCCTTTACGTGGATAGCGGCCAAGCCACATGTTATCCATCACGTTGCGTTGTAAAACCAGGTTTAATTCCTGATGCACCATTGAAACGCCATTCTCCAGCGCTTCTTTGGAACTTTTATAATCAATTTCTTCACCCTGAAACAGGATGCTCCCCGTATCCTTTTTATAAATACCAAACAGGCATTTTAATAATGTGGATTTTCCGGCGCCGTTTTCGCCCATTAAGGCATGGACGGAGTGCGGCCGCACTTTCAAATTCACATTATCTAAGGCTTTCACCCCTGGAAATGATTTCGAGACATTCGTCATCTCCAGCAGATATTCACGCTGTGCGGTCGGATTCTCACTGGCCATAATTTACCTGGCTAAATAAAACGTGGGTCAGATGCAATAAGGCGCGGCGTGCTGCCGCGCCCGGTACGTATTACTTCACAAACTGAGACAGGTTTTCTTTATCTACTGGTACGTAAGGAACACGTACGATTTTGTTTTCCATCTTGAAGTTAGTACCGGCGGTTGGCTCTTTGCCATCGGCCAGGTTCTTCGCGATATCAATGGTGGCTTTCGCCTGGTTTTCCGCATCGTTCAGCACGGTACCGGCCATCGCACCGGATTTCACCAGTGCCAGCGCTTCTGGCAGCGCATCCACACCAAACACAGGAATGCTGGTTTTGTTATGCGCTTTCAGGGCTTCTACTGCGCCCATTGCCATCGCATCATTGTTCGCGATGATCACTTCAATTTTGTTGCCGTTCGGGCCAGACAGCCAGGCGTCAACTTTGTCTTTTGCCTGTGCGGTGTCCCACATCGCGGTATCCATCGCCAGCTGCTGAGTTTTGAAACCATCGGTGTTCAGGGTTTCGATCACGTATTTGGTACGTGCTTCAGCATCCGGGTGGCCCGGCTCACCTTTCAGCAGAGCAAACTGAATCTGACCATCTTTGTTCAGATCCCAGGCTGGGGTGGCTTTCCAGTGCTTCTCAATCAGTTTGGCCTGGATGATGCCTGACTCTTTAGAGTCGGTACCCACGTAGTAGGCTTTCGGGTAGCTGGCCAGTACTTTGGCATTCGGCTCTTTGTTGAAGAACACCACTGGCACATCATTCGCTTTCGCTTTGTCGATCACCACTGCCGCAGCAGCAGGGTCAACCAGGTTGATTGCCAGCGCTTTCACGCCTTTGGCCATCAGTACGTCAATCTGGTCGTTCTGGGTGGACTGGCTGTTCTGCGAGTCATTCATCAGCAACTGAATGCCGCCCAGTTTTTTGGCTTCGCTGTCGATGTCCTTGCGAACCATAGACATAAAGTTGTCGTCGTATTTATAAATTGTCACGCCAATGCGGGTATCGGCGGCGTGCGCAGTTGCACCAAACATCATGCTGGCAACCAGTGCTGTGAGCGTGAAAACCTTCTTATTCATGGTATCTCCGGTTTTTTATGTAGGGCATATCATCGCGCTGTGCTGCCTGCGGGCAACCAGCGCAGTCGGTTCAAACTCATTTATGGGGCGGACGCGTAACGCAAAGCCGGGCCACCATCGCTATCCTGACTTCCCTGTACGTAAACGCTTCCTGAAGAGTGTTGTGAACTATTTCAATCGGCTACTGAAACCTGACCGGAGAAGGAGAACCCGGCGTTACATGATGTTTCAGTCCGGTAAGACGCTGCCATCATAGTGAGCGCCATGTTAATTAACTGTGAATGTAATCACAGATTGGAAACGGTTACACAGCGCTATCGCCCGAATTAGTGACCGACTCCACAATTTGCCGCTGAGCAACGGAATGGCGGCGTACCAGGGTCGGCATAAAGCAGTGTGTGGCGTCGGGATCGAGTTCGCCCGCTGCGCCTTTTAAGGCCAACTCCGTGGCCAATTTAGCCATAGAAACAATAGGATATCGCACAGTCGTGAGTTGCGGGTCGGTGTAACGTGAGATGGGAATATCATCAAAGCCGATGACGGAGAAGTGCTGTGGCACCTGAATGCCATTATCTTTCAATGCGGTCAGCGCCCCAGCGGCCATACCGTCGCAGTAGGAGAAGATGCCGGTTAGATGCAGGTTACGGCCCAGTAACTCCACCATCGCCGCTTCCCCACCCTGCATGTCCGGTTCGCCATGGGCAATCCAGGACTCCTGGGGGCGAATCCCCTGCTCTGACAAGGCCTGCAGCCAGCCTTCACGCCGTTGCGTCACATCTTCAATCGGGTGGCTGGAGCTGAGATAACCAATGCGTTGATGTCCCTGTTGTAACAACATGCGCGTTGCCATCAGAGATCCCGTTACATTATCCAGGCAGACGCAACGATGTTCGTACCCGGGAATAGTCCGGTTAATCAGCACCATACCGGGAACCTGATCCATAAACTGAGTTAGTTCAGCGTCTGAAAGCGTTTTCGCGTGGACCACTAAAGCGTTACATCGTTGACGGATCAGCACTTCAATCGCATGACGTTCTTTCTCTTCCTGATGCCATGAATTGCTGATTAACACGTGTTTGTGCACGCGCTGCGCCACGGTATCTACCGCTTTTACTAACGCGCCAAAGAAGGGATCGGATACGTCCATCACCACCACGCCAATAGTGTCACTGACCTGGGTGGCCAGTGCCTGCGCGTTGGCGTTCGGGCGATAACCCAGTGATTCCGCCGCCTGGAGTACGGCTTCACGGGTATCAGGGGTGACTGCACTGCTGTTATTGAGCACACGCGACACGGTGGCTACTGATACACCGGCCTGACGGGCGACATCTCGAATCGTTATCATGCAGCTGTTCCACAGAGGAGAAAATGCGCGACAAGCGCGTAACGGCGCTATTTTGTCAGGGCATTTTATTCAGCTGCGTGAATCACGTCACACAGATGAAAACGGTTACATACAAATCTGCAACCTTTGTGATGAACATCATTATCTGATGCGGGAGGAAGGTTCCGTTTTGCCGGCGGCGAGACGTGTCAGTTTGCGCCAGATCCACTCCATTGGGCCCTGCGGGAAAAAGCGCAGCCAGAGTACAGAAAACAGGATGTTAACCAACCAGATAGCCGGGACCAGTGCCAGCAGATGCAGGCGATCAAACTTGAGGAACAGATTGAAGCGATAGAACAGCGTGGTGCAGATCAGCGTCTGTAACAGGTAGTTGCTGAGTGCCATGCGGCCAACGCATTGCAGCGCATAACTGAAACGTGTGGCACCGATTTGCGGCCAGAAGCCAAAACAGAGCGCCGCATAGCCGAGACTGATAAACGGGCTGGCGAGATCGCGCGGCACCTGCAGTAAGAAGCCGCTCCAGCGAAACTCCCAGTCCAGTAACCATTGCGCCACAATGCCGGGAATGGCTATCAGCCAGCCGATCGTCAGCAGCAGCGCGGCCGAGCGACGATAGTGCTGCACGCTGAACTCGCCTTTCAGCCAGCCGCTGCGCATCAACGCCGCGCCAATCAGCATCAATCCCGCCAGCTGCCAGCCGTACTGCGCGGCCAGCGCCATCAAGCCGGATGAAAGATGGTCGAGGCGGTTCTGAATCGCTTCCCAGCCGCCGACCAGTTTCCAGTAGCTTTCATACTCGATATCGGCAGCACCCGGCAGCCACGAACGGCCCGGTTCCGGGCTGGAAATGCCCCAAAATACCAGCAGTACGCCGCAACCGATCAGGTAAAGCAACACGCCAGTTTGCAGCAGAGCTTTGTCCGAAGGCACTTCACGCAGCATCCGCCAGATAATCAGCCCGGTCAGACCGTAATCCAGCAGGATATCCCCTTCCCAGAAGAAGATGCTGTGAATAAAACCCAGCAGCACCAGCAACGTCAGGCGCGCCGACATCCAGCGACTGCCACGCGGGATCTGCAGACACAGGCCACCACCGAACAACAGCGCAAACAGCGTGAGGAATTTCAGTTGCGCCAGGCCATCCATGATCGCCCAGGTCCAGGCATCGGAAAGCGAGATAGTGCCCTGCCACGCCGGATTGAGATAGGCAGCCGATGGCAAGCCAAAACCCACGATATTGAGCAGCAGAATGCCGAGAATGGCGCAACCACGAATGAAATCCAGCGCAAGATAGCGTTGCATCGAGTGACCTGACGGAGAGAGAAAACGGGCGGCAATAAGCCGCCCAAAGGATTAGCTGTGACGCACCGCGCGTAAGAACTCCTGGCGCGTATTCTGGCTGGACTTGAACAGGCCACCCAGTGATGTGGTGGTGGTGGCGCTGGTGGCATCTTTCACGCCACGCGCTTTCACGCAGTAGTGCACCGCATCAATCGACACCGCCACGTTGTTGGTGCCAAGCAAAGTTTGCAGCGCCACCAGCACTTGCTGGGTTAAGCGCTCTTGCACCTGTGGACGCTGGGCAAAGAACTGCACGATGCGGTTGATCTTCGACAGACCAATCACCTTCTCTTTCGGGATATAAGCGACGGTGGCTTTACCGTCGATAATCACGAAGTGGTGCTCACAGGTGCTGGTCAGGGTGATATCACGCACGGTGACCATCTCATCCACCTTCATCTTGTTTTCGATGACGGTGATTTTCGGGAAGTTGGCGTAATCGAGGCCTGAGAAGATCTCGTCCACGTACATCTTGGCGATGCGATGTGGCGTCTCCATCAGGCTGTCATCTTCCAGATCCAGATTCAGCAGCTGCATGATTTGGGTCATATGACCGGCGATTTCACGCTTGCGGGTTTCGTCATCCATCTCGCGCACCGGGGCGCGTAACGGCGTTTCCAGGCCACGCGCCAGCAGCGCTTCGTGAACCAGGGCGGCTTCCTGACTTAAGGTGCTCATCGTACTCTTTCTCCGGCAGGTGATGCGCCCGCAGATCGTCGCCTGCGGGGGAAATTCTGAGCGCGTATTGTGAAACACAACGCGCGCGTAATCCAGCAATCAATCCAATCGGAGATGAAAGCTTTTCATGGTGCCGAACGGCGTAACACCAGTAAGCCCGCCAGAATCAGTGCACCACCCGCTACCCACAAGGCAGGATCGAGGCGGTGCCACAGCAAACTGGCGATCCATGACAGCAACGGCCCGCCCAATTGACCGACTGCGTAGCCGGTGGTCAGCAGACCGGCCAGATAGCGCGCGTGATGCGGCGCCAGCTCGCGACCGTATTGCAGTGTCAGCTGCACCACACATAAGAATCCGCCGCCAACTAACAGCGCGCTAATCAACAGCCCATCCAGCCCTGGCAGGACAATGGCGGAGATCACGCCCAAAGCCTGCGCCCAGAGCACCACTGCCAGCCGCAGATGGCTGCTGCCCCAGCGCCGCGTCAAAATGCCGAGCACAATGCCGATCACCGCCGCACCGCCAAACACCGGCCAGACAAACTGCGCCAGCGCACTGTCCGGGAAACGCGCGGCGGTCATCTGCGATAAGAAGGTTGCGGGCAGAATATAACCAAAACCGGCGAGACTGTAGCTCAGTACCAGGCGTTTCAGGTTACCGTTGAGCACCAGCGGCGCAGGCGCCTGATCGGGACGATGTAACTGTCCCGTGCGCGGTAAAAAACGCGCAATGGCGGCGATGAACAGCAGCGCCAGCAAACCATAAGCCGCCCAGCCCAGTGCCGCGCTGGCCCCGCTGGCATGCAGCGCCACCGCCAGCATTCCGCTGATGAAAATCCCGGTGCCGGGTCCGGCAAACACCGCCGCCGACAAGCCTGGCCGTCCATGATGCAGCAGTTGCTCATTACTCCAAGCAGCGATTAGCACCATGGCCCAACCGCTGGCACCGCCAATCACAAAGCGGATCAAACCGTGCAGCCACGGCCCGCTGACGCAGGCAGACAGCAGCGTCAGAATCACCGCGCCCCACACGCCAGCCTGCAGCCGCCATTCGACACGCTTATGCGCGCGCATGGCATCAAAGGAGCCACACAGATAACCAAGATAGTTGAGCGCCGCCACCAGACTGGCGCTGGTCAGCGTTAACTGATGGTCCTGAATCATCAATGGCACCTGCGGGGTGAAAGCAAATCGCCCAATCCCCATCGCAACCACTAAACTTAAAAACGCGCTCAGCGCGACACGAAACGCCATTCCCACTCCCGTTCAGATTCTTTTAGCACTTGTTATTAGCATGCATGACGATTACACTCACGAAAAGTGAATAATATTAACCAAGTTGTTTACGGAAAGAGAATATGGATTTAGTACAACTCCGCATGTTCTGTTCTGTGGCCGAAACCGGTTCGCTGGCGCGCGCCGCGGAGCTATTGCATCGCGTGCCCTCTAATCTCACCACTCGTCTGCGCCAGTTGGAAGAAGAGATTGGCGTCGACCTGTTTATCCGTGAGAAGCAGCGTATTCGATTGTCGCCAATGGGCCACAATTTCCTCAATTATGCTCAGCGCATCCTTAGCCTGAGCGATGAGGCGCTGAATATGGCCCGTGCCGGAGAACCGGGCGGGAACTTTGCTTTTGGTTCGATGGAGAGCACCGCCGCGACCCGTCTTCCTGGTCTGCTGGCGGCTTATCATCAACGATTTCCCAATGTGGCGCTATCGCTGGTGACGGGCACCTCGGGCGATATCATCGATAAAGTGCGCGCCGGTACGCTGGCGGCCGCGCTGGTGGATGGCCCAGCCACCCATGATGATCTCAACGGCTGCATCGCCTTTCGCGAGGAGATGGTGCTGATCACCAGTCTCGATCACGACCCGATTACCAGCGCCCGCGACACGCAGCATGACACGCTGTTTGCCTTTGGTAACAGCTGTTCGTATCGCACCAAACTGGAGTCCTGGTATCGCGAAAGCCAGACCTCACCGAAAAGCGTGATGGAGATTCAGTCTTACCACGCGATGGTGGCGTGTGTGGCAGGCGGTGCGGGCGTGGCAATGATTCCGGCGTCGGTCCTGACGCAGATGCCCGGCCGCGCGCGCGTGCAGGAGCATGCACTGCCACCCGCTTATCGCGATACCGCCACCTGGCTGATGTGGCGCCGCGATGCCTTCACACCCAACGTGGAAGCGCTGAAGTATTTGATTATTGAAATGTTTGACGACCGCCCACTTAACGATGAGTTGCTGCATCCGCTGCAAACCGCTGAGTGAGTTTTTAATTTTAAGTAAATCACGACATCTGAAGAAGAGGGATTGCATGAACATGATTAAAACCCGCGCTGCCGTTGCCTGGGCAGCGGGCGAACCGCTGAAAATTGAAGAAGTGGATCTAATGCCACCGCAGAAAGGTGAAGTGTTAGTGCGCATCGTCGCCACCGGGGTGTGCCACACCGATGCTTACACCCTGTCCGGTAAAGATCCGGAAGGCGTGTTCCCGGCGATCCTCGGTCACGAAGGCGGCGGCGTGGTGGAAGCGGTGGGCGAAGGCGTCACCAGCGTGGCGGTCGGCGATCACGTGATCCCGCTTTACACCCCAGAGTGCGGCAAATGTAAGTTCTGTCTGTCAGGCAAAACTAACCTGTGCCAGGCGATCCGCTCCACCCAGGGTAAAGGTTTGATGCCAGATGGCACCACCCGTTTCTTCAAAGACGGCAAGCCCATCTTCCACTACATGGGGACTTCAACTTTCTCTGAGTACACCGTGGTACCGGAAATCTCACTGGCGGTGATCAGCAAAGAAGCGCCTCTGGAAGAAGTGTGCCTGCTGGGCTGCGGCGTGACCACCGGCATGGGCGCCGTGATGAATACCGCCAAAGTGAAAGAAGGCGATACCGTGGCGATTTTCGGCCTCGGCGGCATTGGTTTGTCGGCGATCATTGGCGCGAAAATGGCGAAGGCCGGTCGCATCATCGGTATCGACCTCAACACCAGCAAATTCGATCTGGCGCGCAAACTGGGTGCCACCGATCTGATCAACCCGAAAGATTACGATAAGCCGATTCAGGATGTGATCGTTGAACTGACCGACGGCGGCGTGGACTTCTCCTTTGAGTGCATCGGTAACGTGAACGTGATGCGTTCCGCGCTGGAGTGCTGCCACAAAGGCTGGGGCGAGTCAGTGATTATCGGCGTAGCCGGTGCCGGTGAAGAGATTTCCACGCGTCCGTTCCAGTTAGTGACCGGTCGCGTATGGCGCGGTTCGGCGTTTGGTGGCGTGAAAGGCCGTACCCAGCTGCCGGGCATCGTACAGGATTATCTGGACGGTAAGTTCGCGCTGAACGATTTCATCACGCACACCATGCCACTGGAAGAGATTAACGAAGCCTTTGATCTGATGCACGAAGGGAAATCCATTCGTTCGGTTGTGCATTTTAACAAGTAAAAAGGAGGCGTTATGGCATCCACTCTGGAACTGCTGGAAGAACATCGTATCTTCGGCGGCTGGCAGCAGCGCTGGCGTCATCAGTCGGCGGTGCTGAACTGCCCGATGACCTTCAGCATTTTCCTGCCGCCACCGCAGGATGACACACCGCCGCCGGTGGTATGGTTTCTCGCCGGACTGACCTGTAGCGACGAGAACTTCACCACCAAAGCCGGTGCGCAGCGTGTTGCCGCTGAGCTGGGCCTGGTGCTGATTATGCCGGACACCAGCCCGCGCGGTGACGAAGTGGCCAACGACAGCGGTTACGATCTCGGTCAGGGCGCAGGTTTTTACCTCAACGCCACGCAGCAGCCCTGGGCGGCGCACTATCGTATGTTCGATTATCTCAGCGAGGAGTTGCCGGCCCTGGTGGCGGACAATTTCAAAGTGAGCGATCGTCAGTCGGTAATGGGGCATTCAATGGGCGGCCATGGCGCGCTGGTATTGGCGTTGCGTCAGGGTGGACGTTTTGCTTCGGCATCCGCGTTCGCTCCAATCGTCAATCCAACCGAAGTGCCGTGGGGACAAAAAGCTTTCACCGCCTATCTGGGTGAAGATCGCCAGACCTGGCGCGAGTGGGACAGTTGCCTGCTGATGCGTGAAGTGGAACAGCGCTTACCGATTCTGATCGATCAGGGAGATAGCGATCAGTTCCTCGCCGATCAGCTGCGTCCGGATCGCCTCGAAGCGGTAGCGCGTGAGCAAGGTTTTCCGCTGGAGCTGCGCGTGCAGCCGGGCTATGACCACAGCTACTTCTTTATCGCCAGCTTTGTCGAGGACCATCTACGGTTCCACGCGAAGCATCTGTTGGTGTAGTTCACGTCAGTTGATGTGGAGACAGTAAGGGCGCACCAGGTGCGCCCTTTTTTGGCTATGGCTGACTGTGATTGGCTAAAAGCCGCACCAACATTCATCCTCAGCTTCTCTTGATGTTGAGCTTAAGCGTCTTTTGCGAGGTTTAAGCCAGCGATTCCGCCACCAGCCCATCGATCATCACCTGCGGCATGCCCTGCGAGCAGTGTTCAATACGCCCGCGCACACCATACACCTGCGCCAATGTGTCCGGCGTGATCACCTGTGACGGCTCGCCGTCAGCCAGCAAGGTGCCCTCTTTCAGCATCAACGCATGATCGGCATGACGCAGTGCAATGTTGATATCATGCACCACCACTACCGTGACGATATTGCGCAGGCGGGTTTCGCGACGTACTAAATCCATTACGTGGAACTGGTAATTGAGATCGAGCGCACTCAGCGGTTCATCCAGCAGCAGCAGTTCCGGACGGCGAATCAGCGATTGCGCCAGACCCACCAGCTGTTTCTGCCCACCCGATAACTGGTCCAGATAACGCATCGCTAAGTGGGCAATGCCCAGCTGTTCCAGCAGATGCATAATCTCGGCTTCACTTGATGCGCTGTGTAAGCCACCGGACGCACGTTGCGCCACGATGATTGACTCCAGCACATGCAGATGCACGCCTGCCGGCAAACTTTGCGGCAGATACACCACACGCTGGGCACGACGGGCAAACGGCTGTGACATCAGCTCTTCGCCATTCAACCACAGTTCGCCCTGCCCTTTGCTCAGGCCCGCCAGTGCGCGCAGCAAGGTAGACTTACCGCAGCCGTTAGGTCCAAGTAGTACGGTGATTTTGCCGCGTGGCAGCATCGGCACGTTGAGATCTTCAATGACTTTACGCTTCGGATAACCGGCGTAGAAATGGCTGAGACCTAATCCCTGTTCCATTACACCGTCCCCCGATGACGCAGAATAATACTCAGGAAGAATGGCACGCCAACCAGTGAAGTGACGATACCCACTGGAATGATCACGCCTGGAATCAGGTTCTTCGACGCTACCGAGGCCAGTGACAGCACCAGTGCACCGACCAACGCACTGGCCGGCAGATAGTAGCGGTGATCTTCACCAAACATCATGCGAGCGATGTGCGGTGCCACCAGACCAATAAAGCCAATCGGCCCGACAAAAGCCACCGCCAGCGCGGAGAGAATACTGATGCGCAGTAGCGTCGCCAGACGCAAACGGCGCACATCAATGCCGAAACTCACCGCACGATCTTCACCCAGGCGCAGCGCGGTCAGTTTCCAGCTGCTTAGCATCGAGAACGGGATCAGGATGGCGAAAGCCGCCGTGAGCACACCGAGTTTTTCCCACGAAGCACGCGCCAGGCTGCCCATGGTCCAGAACACCAGGCCCTGCAAGGTATCTTCACTGGCGATAAACTGCATCATCGAGACCAGCGCGTTGAAGGTGAACACCAGCGCGATGCCGAACAGCACCACGCCTGAAGTGGACACTTTGGTCCAGCGCGTCACGCCATCCAGCATCAGTGCGGCAAACAGCGCAAACACAAAGGCGTTCGCCGAGATAAACCACTGGTCTGGCACACCGGGAATACCGATGCCGAGAATAATTGCCAGCGCCGCGCCGAAAGCGGCCGCTGAAGAGACGCCGAGCGTAAACGGACTCGCCAACGGGTTATTGAGGATAGTTTGCATCTCAGCACCCGCCAGACCCAGCGAAAAGCCGACGACGACAGCCATCAACGCATAAGGTAAGCGGATATCCCAGACGATCACGCGCGTGCCCGCATCCACCGCATCAGGATGGGTGAGCGTTTGCCACAGGGTATCAAGGGAGAGCCCAGCCGGGCCAAGCGTGAAATCAAGAATCACTGACGCCAGTATTGCCAGCACCAGTACGCCAATCAGCATCAGGCGCTGACGTAATACCTGACGATAACGCGTCATGGTATCGGCTTCGCGGTTATTTTCCGCCAGCAGCGCGGAATCCGTGGTCTGCATTGTTCTACCTGTTTCTTATCGAAATCATAACGGCAGCCACAATAGTGCAGGTGATAATAATTATCAATTATATCTGTATGACAAAGCCCAAAACGTTGTAACACGGTTCATCTTTGCCAAAAAAAACGCCACTAGTCAAAGGTAGCGGCGTTATGTCACCCACGTTTAACGCATTACTCTTTAAACGTCGGGAATTCCATTTCGCTGTACTTCACGAAGCGCGAGCCACGTGCCAGCTTGTAACCGAGCCAAATCAGCAGGAACAGCGGAATGCCGATGTAGGTCGCCGCCACGCCATACCAGTCAATACGATCCGCCAGAAACGCCTGGTAGTTCTGACCCAGTGTAATAATCAGGCACAGCACGAAGGCGAAAATCGGACCGAGCGGAAAGAAGCCGGAACGGTATGGCAGAGCCGCTAAATCATGCCCTTGCGCCACGTAGCCGCGACGGAAGCGATAGTGGCTAATCGCAATACCCAGCCAGGCGATAAAGCCGGTCATGCCTGAGGTATTCAGCAACCACAGATAGACTTCCTGGTTGCCGAACTTCGAGCTCAGGAAGCATAAACCCGCTACCACGGTGGTGGCAATCAGGGCATTACGCGGCACACCGCCTTTCGACAGTTTGGCAAAAATACGTGGGGCTTTGCCTTCCTGCGCCAGGTTGAACAGCATGCGCGTTGAAGCGTACATGCCTGAGTTACCCGCTGACAGCACCGCCGTCAGGATCACCGCGTTCATCACTGCCGCTGCCGACAGTAATCCGGCATTCTGGAACACCAGCGTGAACGGGCTGATGGCGATATCGGTGACATCGTTATGCAGCAGTTTCGGATCGGTGTACGGCAGAATCAGGCTGATTATCAGAATCGCAAAGATATAGAACAGCAGAATACGCCAGAACACCTGACGCACGGCGCGTGGAATATTTTTCGCGGGATCCTGTGATTCACCGGCTGCGATGCCGATCAACTCTGTACCCTGGAACGAGAAGCCGACAATCATTGCCACGCCAATCATCGCGGCAAAACCGCCGGCAAAAGGTGCGTCGCCCACGGTCCAGTTATGCCAGCCGGCGTTTTCTGCACCGCGCATAATGCCGACGATCATCAGCACACCCACCACGATAAAGATGATGACGGTGGCAACTTTGATCAGCGAGAACCAGTATTCCGCTTCGCCGAAGCCTTTGACGGAAATGTAGTTAAGCAGGAACATCAGCCCAAGGAACAGCGCGCTCCAGATCCAGCCCGGCGTATCCGGGAACCAGTAGTTCATCACTAGTTGCGAGGCGACGAGATCAACGGCGATGGTGACCGCCCAGTTGTACCAGTAGTTCCAGCCCAGCGCGAAGCCGAAGCCTTCTTCAACGTATTTAGAGCCGTAAGTGGCGAAGGAGCCAGAAACCGGCATAAACGCCGCCAGTTCGCCGAGGCTGGTCATCAGGAAGTAAACCATCAGGCCAATCAGCGCGTAAGAGAGTAATGCGCCACCGGGACCTGCCTGAGAAATGGTGGCACCCGAGGCGACAAACAGGCCGGTGCCAATGGAACCGCCGATGGCGATCATGGTGAGATGGCGCGCTTTTAATTCACGGCGCAGCCCAGGTTGTTGTGTTGTTTTTGAGTCATTATGCATGTGTAAACGCTATGCCGGATAAAAATAAGGCGCGATTGTAGCAGCTAACCCCAGGCTGTATAGCATTCACGTCGGGTTATTAGTTACCTTCATAATCGGCGCGAAATTATTAGCCGTTTACGTTATGACAGCCGCGATTACTCGCGGCAATAGGAGAGAAATCGGCTTAGCGCTTTCGACAAATGCTTCTGCCGATGATGAATGCGATACAGCGTGCGCGTCAGACGTGGTAACGGCACAGCCACTTCCACCAGCGTGCCCGCCTCCAGCAGATCGCTGATCACCCGGCGCGATAAACAGCTGATGCCCATGCCGTGACGCACCGCATGTTTGATTGCTTCAGAATTGCCCAGCTCCATGCCGAGTTGAAACTGCGGCAGGTGAGACAACAGCAGGTAATCAACAATTTCACGCGTGCCCGAACCGCGCTCACGCAGGATCCAGGGGGCGGCCGCCAGTGATGCCAGCGTGATCGGCTGTTGCAGGATGTCAGCATCAGGCGCGGCAAACACCACCAGTTCATCTTCCAGCCATGCTTCGCTAACGATATCCGGCTCGTGACACGGCCCTTCAATCAGGCCGATATCCACACGGAAATCCGCCACTGCGTTAATCGCATCCTGGCTGTTGCCGACGCTCAGTTCGAGCGGCAGCGTGGGGAAGTCACGACGATAGGCGGCGATCATCCCTGGCAGTAAGTAGTTGCCGATAGTGCTACTGGCAAACAGACGAATGGCGCCATTATCCTCTTTAAACAGCTGTTCGATCTCGCCGGCCTGTTCCAGCAATCCGACCGCGCGTGGATAGAGCAAACGACCATGCTCGTTCAGGGCTAGTCGTTTGCCGACGCGATCGAACAGTTGTACCCCGAGTTGGTTTTCCAGATCGGCCAGCGCCGCACTCACCGCTGATTGCGACAGGGCCAACACCTGCGAGGCCTGCGTGGTTGAACCGCTTTTCAACACTTCGGTAAAGACTTCAATCTGACGCAGCGTGATATGCATGCGCCCTCCTCACATTGCGTAACGCTTCACAAGATAAGCCACCACCGCTAACCAGACGATCACCGTCAGGAAGAATCCAGCCCAGCTGACAATCTTTTTGCCGCGTGCCCGCTGGACATCAGCCCGTTCTGCACTGCTGATGCGAATTTCACGCGGAAGCAAACGCAGCAGGATGATCACACCCAGCGGGACGATGATGGCATCGTCGAGTAAGCCGATAATGGGAATGAAATCAGGAATGAGATCGATGGGGCTGAGTGCATAGGCGACAATGCCAAATGCCAGCAGCTTAAACCACCAGGGGGTACGCGGATCGCGGCAGGCAAACCACAGCGTGAGCACATCGCGTTTAATTAAGCGTGCCCAGCGGCGCAAGCGCTTCAACATCCCGACTCTTCCTTATTAGTTATACTGGTCAATGGACAATATATTACCAATTTAACTTTTAAACCAGTCGGGTATATGCGCAGGCTAGCAGCCGCCATGAGATTGTCGGCGGAGTGTGTGTCAGGCTTTCATACCGATCAGTTCTTCCAGTTCTGTGTCACAGGCCGTGAACTCATCGGTAATGGTGCGAATCAACCAGTCCTGATAGCCAAAGTTTTCCCGGCGGGAATAGAGGCATTCAGAGCGGTACAACTTTTTCGGATCGCTGTTATTGACTCCATAACGATAAAAATGGACCAGCGAGTTGTCGCTATCGGGCACGGCGAGCGTGAAGCCGACAGCGCCATGACCATTATAAAAAAGGGTCACTGCATTGGTTTTACCTAAAGTTAATTTATGGATTACGTTGAATTTTTCATGCTGTAAAGCGGTATCCAAAGTACTTCTATAAGCTGTTTTCATGGTTATAGTTAAAAGTTTCTAATTTGTTAAACTATAGTTAACCAGAAAAAAAGCGCACCTGCTAACTTTGGTAGGTGTGTTGATAATTTGGATAGGTGTTTACCCGTGCCGTTTTTCTCCCCACGAGCGATGCAACATTTCATGGCGGTAGCGCATCCGCTATGATGTGCCCTTTGCAGCAGCAATCGCCAACCAGGAGAGCGGCATGAAATATATCGGCGCACACGTCAGTGCATCAGGCGGCGTAGACCAGGCAGTTATCCGTGCCCACGAACTCGAAGCCACAGCCTTTGCGCTGTTCACCAAAAATCAGCGCCAGTGGAAAGCCGCCCCGCTTTCAGGTGAAGTGATTGATGCCTTCAAAACCGCCTGTGAGAAATACAACTTCACTTCCGCGCAGATTTTGCCGCATGACAGCTACCTGATTAACCTTGGCCATCCGGTGATGGATGCGCTGGAGAAATCCCGAGAGGCGTTTCTGGATGAGATGCAGCGCGCCGAGCAGTTGGGGCTAACGTTGCTGAATTTCCACCCTGGCAGTCACCTGAAGCAGATTGAAGAAGAGGCCTGCCTGAAGCGCATCGCCGAATCGATCAATATCGCGCTGGATCAGACCCACAACGTGGTGGCAGTAATTGAGAACACCGCGGGTCAGGGTAGCAATCTCGGTTTCCGTTTCGAACACCTCGCCACCATTATCGAGCACGTCGAAGATAAATCACGCGTCGGTGTGTGTATCGATACCTGCCATGCATTTGCTGGCGGCTACGATCTGCGGACAGAAGAAGCCTGCGTGGAGACCTTCGCCGAATTCGAACGCATCGTTGGTTTCCAGTTCCTGCGCGGCATGCACCTGAATGACGCCAAAAGCACGCTCGGCAGCCGTGTGGATCGCCACCACAGCTTAGGTGAAGGCAACATTGGCAAGACGGTGTTTAGCTGGCTGATGAAGGATAAGCGCTTTGATGGCATCCCAATGATTCTGGAAACCATCAATCCGGATATCTGGAAAGATGAGATTGCGTGGCTGAAGTCGGAACAACAGGCTTAAAACAGACAGCAAAAAGGGAGCCGCAGCTCCCTTTTTTTAACCCGTGAAAATTACGCGGCTTTCGCCAGCTCTTCTTCCGGACGTTTCAGAATCGCGTAACCGAGGCCAGCCACTGCGGTACCAATCACAATCGACATCAGGTAACCCAGCACCGGGGTGATTGCACCCGGGATCAGCAGTACAAACAGACCACCGTGAGGTGCCATCAGTTTCGCGCCAACCAACATGGATACCGCGCCAGTGATTGCACCGCCGACGATGCAGCAAGGCAGCACACGCATAGGGTCACGCGCCGCAAACGGAATTGCACCTTCAGAGATGAAGCACAAGCCGAGCACCAGTGCCGCTTTGCCCCCTTCCTGCTGACCTTTGTTGAACTTACGACGTGCAACAATTGTTGCCAGGCCCATCGCTAACGGTGGCACCATACCGGCGGCCATGATCGCGGCCATCGGCGCATAGGTTTGCGAACTCAGCAGGCCGACACCGAAGGCGTACGCCACTTTGTTTACCGGACCACCCATGTCGGTACACATCATGCCACCAAGGATCGCGCCCAGTAGTACCGCATTGGCGGTGCCCATGTTTGCCAGCCAGTGCGTCAGACCGCTCATGATGCCCGCAACAGGTTTACCCACCACGTAAATCATCAGCAGGCCGGTAATTAAACTCGCTACCAGCGGAATGATCAGGATCGGTTTTAACGCTTCCATACTTTGCGGCAGTTTAACTTTGCTGCTCAGCATCTTCGCGGCGTAACCGGCAATGAAACCGGCGATGATACCGCCAAGGAAACCGGCGTTAATGCTGGTGGCGATCATACCGCCAATCAGACCTGGGGTCAGACCCGGACGGTCGGCAATCGAGAAAGCAATAAAGCCGGCCAGCACCGGTACCATCAGCGCGAAGGCACTGCCGCCACCAATCTGCATCAGCGCAGCCGCTAAGGTGCCCTGCTCTTTAAATGCGGTGATACCAAAGGCAAAGGAGAGCGCGATGCTCAAACCACCCGCTACCACCATCGGCAGCATGTAGGACACGCCGGTCAGCAGGTGACGATAAGCACCGGCTTTCTCTTTGCTGTCGCTTTGCGTGCTGGCTGACGCGTTGCCGCTCGGTTGATAGGTTTTGGCTTCAACCTGCGCTTTATCCAGTTCCTGCGCGGTTTTCTTCAGCGCCAGGCTGGTTGAGGTGCGGTACATCGGCTTGCCAGCGAACTTCGCCAGGTCCACATCGATATCTGCTGCCACGATCACCAGATCGGCCGCCGCCACCTCTTCAGGGGTGATGGCATTGCCTGCACCCACGGAACCGCGGGTTTCCACTTTTACCCACCAGCCACGCTTGGTCGCTTCTGCCTGAATCGCCTCAGCCGCCATAAAGGTGTGCGCTACGCCGGTTGGGCAAGCGGTAACCGCGACAATGCGTTTCTGACCGGTGCTCTGAGCGGCAGCTGGAGCAGTAACCGCCGCGGCAGCCTGCCAGACCTTGGCACTGGCTTTAGCCTGATTAATGGCCGCCAGCGGATCGCGCAGCGCCTGCTGCACATCGACCAGCGCCACGGATTTGCCTGCCAGTTGTGCATCGTTCGGCACAGCATGGCCAGCAACCAATACCAGTTCAGCATCGGCCGCGTTGTCAGTCAGCGTCAGGCCAGCCTGTGCTGCGGTTGCGCGCAGACGTTCTAAAGCCAGATGTCCTGATGCCAGTCCCAGTGAAGAATCTTTTATCAGCAGCGTTTTCATTATCGCTCTCCTGCTGTTAGTTAACGGGTTGTAAGTCGACGCGCGCCATCATCGCGGCCAACTGGGTACGATCGGTCACACCAACGTTGCTCTGGCTCACCGCCATCGCAGCCACTGCGGTAGCCAGACGCAAGGTATGCTCGCTGGATTCACGCATCAGCAGCCCGTAAATCAGGCCGCCGACCATTGAATCTCCCGCGCCTACGGTGCTGACCACTTCACAGGCTGGTGGTTTGGCGATCCATTCGCCAGAGGCGTTGACCCACAGTGCGCCTTCCGCACCAAGGGAAATCACCACATGGGCAATGCCCTGCTCACGCAGTTCATGCGCGGCTTCGATCACATCCTGCAAGGTTGGCAGTTTGCGGTCGGCCCAGATTTCCAGTTCACGACGGTTCGGCTTCACCAGCCACGGCGCGGCTTTCAGCCCCGCCACCAGCGCTTCACGACTGCTGTCGAAAATAATGCACGGACACAGGGTGCGCAGATCGCTCATCCATTTGGTGAACGCTTCGGGCGCCACGCCCGCGGGCAAGCTGCCGCTGACGCATACCATGTCGAACTGTCCCAGCCAGGTCAGGGAATCGGCAGTGAAGCGATCCCAATCCTGCGCGGTGACATTAAAGCCGGAGAAATTCAGATCGGTGACTTCACCGTCTTTTTCCGTCAGCTTGACGTTGATGCGGGTACGGCCCTGCACCACCTGAAAACGGTTGGCGATACCCAGCTCGCTGAACAGCTGCTGGAAGCCATCCTGGTTCTCTTTGCCGAGGAATCCACCGACGGTGACGTCGATACCCAGGTCTTTCAGCACTTTGGCAACGTTGATGCCTTTACCCGCCGCGTGCAGACCGGTGGTTTTCACCAGGTTAACTTCGCCACGTTCGATTTCTGGCGTATAGCCCACCAGATCGTAAGCGGGATTCAATGTGATTGTGGCAACGCGGCGGCTCATGCGACCCCCTCGCCCAGTCCAGAATTGATGGCCTCTTCGATGGCATTCAGCGCCTGCTGTGCATCTTCACCGCTGGCGGTAAAGCGCAGGCGATGGCCTTTTTTCACGCCCAGCGCGACAACTTTCATCAGGCTGCGTCCGTTGGCCGGTTTGCCGCTGCCGTCAAGGTTGGTGACGGTGATGTCACTGTTGAACTGTTTAATGACCGTAACCAGCGCAGTACCCGGACGTGCGTGCAGTCCGTGCTCGTTGCGGATAGTAAATTCAGCCACCAGTTGATCCGCGCTTTCATCCACTTCACTGGTCAGCAGCGCCAGGATGCCTGCCGCGTCGGCTTTCATCAGACGTTCAGCTTTGTTGCTCAGCAGCAGATTGCTCAGATAACCCAGCACTTCCAGCGGACGATCGTCAGTGGCGGCCACGGTCAACAGCAGCGCCACATTCTCGCCCTGATGCACGAATGGCGTGGCGGTACGGCTGACTGCAATGGCGCTACCAAGGTTGCCATTGGCGCTGTCACTCAGCCAGATGCCCTGTCCGAGGCTCAGCGGCGTACGCGAAATCGCATCCGCCACAAACGCCGCTTCAACAGCTCCTGCTGCCTGTAAACGTCCAGCGTTCAGCGCCTGCAAGGTGATGAGATCGCTGGCTGCAACGTCAACCGCAATCAGCGAGGTATCGAATTTGAACTCAGCCGCCTGCTTTTCACCCATCAGGATGGCACGGAGATCTTCGGCTGAGGCGGTTTTCAACTGCTCTGCGATACTGTCATCGCTCAATACGTGAGTCAGCTGGCGCAGCAGCGCAAGATGTTCATCTGATTTTGCCGCGATACCGATGGCGACATAAGCCGTTTGCCCGTCACCCCACTCCACGCCCTGCGGGAACTGATAAACCTGTACGCCGGTCTTCAGCACCATATCGCGCGTATCGGTGGTACCATGCGGAATGGCAATACCATTACCCAGGAAAGTGGTGGTCTGCTGTTCGCGCGCCAGCATGCCGTTAACGTAGCCTTCCGACACATTACCGGCTGCGGTTAACGCAGCGGCAACCTGACGGATAGCCTCTTCTTTATTTTGTGCACTGGCACCGGTATGGATGGCCTGAACGTCGAGCTGGAACATATTTCTCCTCGCTTGCTGAAATTGAATCGTTTCAGCTTAATGGCGAAAAATTACGCTGTACTTCTCGGGGGTTACCGAGAGGACAACGCTGAAACGTTTCAGGGAATATGGTACAGCATGAGAAAGCAGGCAAGAAAATGCGCGATCGGCGTAGCAGATTTTTGATGTTCCGCACACTTCAGATCGGATTTAAGATTTTTCAGGCCTGTACGGCTGACGTCATTGCTGTAACGCATGGGTCACATAAGGCAAATTCTTCAGCACCGCGTCAGCAATTTAAGGCGCGGTATCTGCTTCGAGTTGTAACAGGAAGGTCATCGCGGCTTCGCGACTGCTACCGCACATCTCTGCGCTGGGCTGTAAACCCGCACAGACTGCGGGACGCAGCGGAGAACCAAAAATTTTGCAGCGCTGATTGTCATCCAGCTGAACGCAGCGGGTATTGGCCGGTTTGCCCTGGGGCATGCCGGGAATCGGGGAAGAGATTGAGGGGGCTGTGCAACAGGCACCGCACTGGTCACGACAATACATCATGCGCTCCTGAGGATTTCGTCGCGACAATAGCAGGCTGATGACGGGAATGCCATGCGCGGGCAACAATTTTACACTGCCTCCCTTGCCTGTTTTTCACGGCGCGAGTAACGTGGCGCGCATTAACCTTTTCACAGCGAGTTATCCCCATGCCAAAGGCAAATGAAATCAAAAAAGGAATGGCTGTTACCTGGAACGGCAAACTGTTGCTGGTAAAGGACATTGATGTCCAGAGCCCAAGCGCACGCGGTGCTGCCACCCTCTATAAGATGCGTTTTACCGACGTGCGCACTGGCCTGAAAGTGGAAGAGCGCTTCAAGGGTGACGATATTATCGATGCCATTCAGCTTAGCCGTCGCGCCGTGACCTTCTCTTATATAGACGGTGACGAGTACGTGTTTATGGATGATGAAGATTACACGCCCTATAGCTTCAAGAAAGATCAGATTGAAGAAGAACTGCTGTTCATCCCTGAAGGCGGCATTCCTGGCATCCAGGTGTTAACGATGGAAGGTCAGGTGCTGGCGCTGGAACTGCCACAGACCGTGGACATGGAAATTGTCGATACTTCACCAGGCATTAAAGGCGCTTCCGCCAGCGCACGCACCAAACCCGCGGGCATGAGCACCGGCTTGTCGATCCAGGTACCGGAATACCTGAGCAATGGCGATCGCATCCGTATTCACGTGGCTGAACGCCGCTATATGAGTCGCGCGGACTAACCGCACGATTTTATCCGGCCGCTGAAGGTTGTTATAGTATAACAACGTCGTGCGCGCCGGGTATGTTGTCCGCGCGCCTGAAAATGGAGCCTGTAATGACGCGCGTTAATGTAATCACCGGATTTCTCGGCAGCGGCAAAACCACTACTCTGCTGCATCTGTTAGCCCATAAACCGGCCAATGAAAATTGGGCGATTCTGGTCAACGAGTTTGGCGAAGTAGGCATCGACGGCGCACTGCTCGCCGATCGCGGTGCCACGCTGAAGGAAATTCCTGGCGGTTGCATGTGTTGCGTGAACGGCCTGCCACTGCAGGTCGGACTCAATATGCTGTTAAAGCAAAATAAGCCCGATCGTCTGATTATCGAACCCACCGGCCTTGGCCACCCTAAACAACTGCTGGATATGCTGCGCGCCGCTGTGTATCAACCCTGGATTCAGGTTGATGCCACCATCACGCTGCTTGATGCGCGCCAGTTAGCCGACACGCGTGTCGTCGAGAATGAAAACTTCCGCGATCAACTGACCGCCGCCGATATTATCGTCGCCAATAAGAGCGATCGCTGGAGCGAGGAAGATCGTCAGCGCTTGCAGCAGTGGCAACAGGACAACCTGGGCGATCGCCAACTGGTCGAGTCGGCCTGGGGTAAAGTCGACCCCGCCCTGCTCAGCCAGCCCGCGTTGACGGATCGTGCGGTTCCTGAAGCGGCCCATCATCATCATACTTCACGTCCAAAAGGACTGGCAGCACTGAAACTTGAGGGTTCCGCACGTTGGCGCCGTGCATTAAATGAAGGCCAGGGCTATGCTTCCTGTGGCTGGATTTTTGATGGTGATACCGTGTTCGATACCATCCCGGCGCTAGAGTGGGCGCGGCTTGCACCGGTGGATCGCGTCAAAGGTGTACTGCGCACACCAGACGGTCTGGTGAACATTAATCGTCAGGGTGACGACTTCTTTATGGAAACGCGCCCCACCACACCGCCGGACAGCCGTATCGAGTTAATCCACCACCAATCTGTGGACTGGAACGTTTTGCAATCAACCTTGTTGAAGATTCGTTTAAATTAGCTGCGTTAGGTTGCCCCGTTATTTTTCTTTTTGAGTCTATTTCTTATGCGCGCGTCTCGTTTAATCACCATCCTGCTGCTGAATGCATTGGGGATCATGCTGTTCTTCTCGTGGTATCTGCCGCCAGACCATGGTTTCTGGTTTGGTATTGATAAAGCCATCTTCTTTAGCTTTAACGATAAGATGGTGGATCACCACGGTTTCGCTTTGCTGGTGGCGATCACCAATTACCGTGGCTTTGATGCGGTATCGCTGCTGGCGATGGGTCTGCTGTATCTGTGGTTCTGGCGTCGTGAAACGCCACAGGGCCGCCGCCGCATGCTGGCCATTGGTATCACCATGCTGCTCACCGCCGTGGTGCTCAATCAATTGGGTCATTTGATCCCCGTGCAACACGCCAGCCCAACGCTGTTCTTTGACAACGTGCATCGCGTGAGTGAACTGACAGGGATTCCGGCGAAAGATGCCTCCAGTAATAGCTTCCCAGGCGATCACGGCATGATGCTGATTATTTTTGCCTGCTTTATGTGGCGTTATTTTGGCTTTCGCGCTTTCCTGGTGGGTTTAGTGATTGTGGTGGTATTTGCACTGCCGCGGGTGATGGCGGGTTCTCACTGGTTTACCGATATTGCGGTGGGATCGATGTCGGTGATTCTGGTGGGGTTGAGCTGGTGTTTATTAACTCCGCTCAGTGACAAACTGGTGAATTGGCTCAATCGCGCCCTGCCAGGGAAATATAAGCCACGCACATAATTGTTAAGCGCGGATGACAATAAGTAGAAAAGTCGATCATCCGCGCTTATCGAATTCAGAAATACATTATTAGCAGGCTAACGTTTTTCTATTAAAAGAAAACATTATGATGCAAAACGCGTAACAATCGCCTTTTTCCTGGCTTGCCCAGCCAGAAGCCTCTCAAAATCAGCCCTAGCGCTGGAATTACCCCCTGAAAACCCGCCTTATTGGCTATTAAATCGCTACCAATCGTTGATAAAGTAACCATTGTGTTACGGATTGATTTCACATCAATAAAAGCTATAAAAATTTATATAAAAGCACTCGCCACGCGGTCTGTAATCGGTTAACCTCAAACGCGATTACTTAGAGTGCAGCATAAAATTCGGTGCCTTATGCAACAAAAATGTGTTCATTAACACATTTTAGTAATTAAGGAATTGTCTTAAGCCTTAGCTCTTATTAATCTCAAACCCGTTTTGTCATCTGGCTGGCGACATTGTGTCGTAAGGACTTCAAAGGAACACACGTATAATGGTCAAGTCTCAACCAATACTGAGATACCTCAGGCGGATCCTTCCCGCAGTAGCATTAGCAACACTCTTATCGGCATGTAGTAGTACGCATAACGGTCAGAACGCGAATAACGAGAATCATGAAGTTAACAACCAGAATGGTTTTTTACTTCAAGCGTCTCAGGACGAATTTGAACAAATGGTGCAGAATGTGGACGTTAAGTCCCGCATCATGGAACAGTACAGTGACTGGAAAGGTGTTCGTTATCGCTTAGGCGGCGACACCAAACGCGGCATTGATTGTTCTGCTTTTGTTCAGCGCACCTTTCGCGAGCAGTTCGGTTTAGATTTACCCCGTTCAACGTCAGAACAGCAGGATACGGGCAAAGAGATTTCTCGCGGCAAACTGCGCCCGGGTGATTTAGTGCTGTTCCGTGCCGGTTCTACCGGACGACACGTTGGCATCTATCTGGGTAACGATAACTTCGTTCACGCGTCCACCAGCAGTGGTGTGATGATCTCCAGTTTAAACGACAGTTACTGGAAAACGCGTTACCGTGAAGCCCGCAGGGTTTTAGCTAAAAACCCTAGCTAACGTATCCTTTTGAAGATCCTCTCAGCCAGAGAATCAGAAAACGCTGCCCAGGCAGCGTTTTTTTTCGCCTGCCGTTTCTTAACGCAAATCCGATAGATAAAAAGTAATTGAGAATCAGAAATATAACGAGACTTTTCGCGCTTCCTCGTTATATTCTCGTTTGCTTACTGGCAGCAAATTGTTGCGTCTTCGTCGGCTGAAAAAACCCGTCCTGATGCAATGTTTTACGCCAGACACCAGCGAGCAGTAGTGCACGATTTACATAATAATAATGGCGCCATAAAGGGGAATGCACTCCATGCCACTGTCGGGGACGTTAAAACGTCATGCAACCTATTCGCGCCGTATCGCCTGGAGTAGTGCGATCATCGGCGGTGTGTTCTTTCTGTTGTTTGTCATCGTACTGCTGACGCTCACCTGGCAAAAACGAGTACAACAACATGAACAGTTGCTGATCCATAGCCGCGACGATCTACAACAGGTGATGTCGACCCTGGTGGATACCCTTTATCCATTGCAACAATACACCCAGCTTGAATGCAGTAGCGTCAGCCGCGAACTCACTTCACGTGCCGCCTTTGCCGGCAATATCCGCGCGATTTTGCTGGTACGTAACAGTAATGCCTATTGTTCATCTGCTACCGGCGCCTTTCTGCTGCCTGCGAATGATATTTCGCCACAATCGGAACTGGAGCGCGATCGCGATTTACGCTTACTGGAAGGCACGCCCCTCTTGCCAACCAAACCGGCGCTGGCGTTGTGGATGAAGAATCCAGGCTCAGCTGAGACCGGCATTCTCGCCACCATGAATATCAGCCTGACGCCTTATCAGCTGCTGGCTTCTTATCATCCCGAAATCACCGGTATGGCGTTGGTGATTGGCGATAAAGCCCTGATGAGTGGCAAGAATCAGGTGGTGAACATCCACGATTTACCACCAGCCTTGAAAGAAATGAGTTTTAAAGATAATGGCATGCGCTTCGTGCTGTACGGTACGACGCTGGCGCAACGCGATTATCATCTGATCCTGCTGACCGGCCTCCTCTCAGCCCTGTTTATGAGTGCGGGTAGCTGGCTGCTGCTGACACTGTATCAGCGTCCTGGCAAAGAGATTATGCAGGGCATTAAACGTGGTCAGTTTCATGTTGAATATCAGCCCCTGGTCACCGCCCACGATGGGCAACCGTATGGCGTTGAAGCACTACTGCGCTGGACACATCCCACCGAGGGAATGATTCCCCCCGATGCCTTTATTAGCAACGCCGAAGCGCAAAATCTGATTATTCCCCTGACTCAGCATTTGTTTAAGCTGGTGGCACGCGATGCGAAGTTCCTCTGCCAGCAACTGCCGCGCGGCACGCGTATGAGCCTGAACCTTTCCCCTCTGCACCTCGCATCAGAAAGTTTTCGTCAGCATGTGCAGGAGTGGATTGCCGACATGCCAAAAGACCACTTCAACTATGTTTTTGAAATCACCGAACGCACCATGGTGGGCGAAAGAAATGCTGGCGAGATTTTTGCCTGGCTGCATGAGCAGGATATTAAAATTGCCATTGATGACTTCGGCACTGGCCACAGCGCATTGATCTATCTTGAACGCTATCCGTTTGACTACCTCAAAATTGATCGCGGTTTTGTACAGAGTATTGGTACCGAAACGGTGACCTCACCGGTACTGGACGCGGTATTGCTGCTGGCGAAGAAGCTCAATCTCAAAACCGTGGCAGAAGGCGTTGAAACCGGCGATCAGGCAGCGTGGCTGGTGAACCGTGGGGTGACACATCTGCAGGGATATTTATTCAGCCGCCCGCTGCGTCCGGAAAACCTGATCAGTTATTACCAACGTCAGGCAGCACTCGGTTAACGTCACGCTATCGTCACGAAACTGCTACCATTCAGTGCGGATTATTTAAGGAGAGCGCCCCACTTATGCTGCTGCGTCTTGTCACCGCGTTGTTGGTTTGTAGCGCCATCGCGCCACTGCATGCGGAAACCATCAATGAGAGTTATGCCTTTGCCAAGCTGGGCGAACCGAAGTATGTGGTGAATTTCACCCATTATGATTACGCGAATCCCGCTGCGCCTAAAGGCGGCAAGATGACCATCGCGGTGGTGGGCACTTACGATAACTTCAATCGCTTTGCTTCACGCGGTAATCCTGGCGTCGGAACCGATACGCTGTATGACGGGCTGTTCACCACCTCCGATGATGAGCCTGGCAGCTACTATCCCTTGATTGCTGAATCCGCCCGCTATCCCAGCGATTATCACTGGATGGAAGTCTCCATCAATCCGCATGCGCGTTTTCAGGACGGCAGCCCGATCACCGCCAAAGATGTCGCTTTCACCTTCCAGAAATTTATGACCGAAGGTGTGCCGCAGTTCCGCGTGGCGTTCCGTGGAGTTGAAGTGAAAGCGCTCAACAATCTCACCGTGCGTATCGACATGCCGAAACCGGACAAGGATATGATCCTGAGCTGGTTAACGCTGCCGGTATTGCCGCAAGCCTTCTGGCAGAATAAAAAATTCAACGAGCCGATCGGCTATCCCCCGCTCTCCAGCGGCCCCTATCGCATCACGTCTTATAAGCCAGGTCAGTTCATTCAATACAGTCGGGTGAAAAACTACTGGGCGGCAAATCTGCCGGTCAATCGGGGACGTTTTAACTTTGATACGCTGCGCTACGATTACTATCTTGATGACAATGTCGCCTTTGAAGCCTTCAAAGCCGGCGCCTCCGATCTGCGCGAAGAGGGTTCGGCGAAGAAGTGGGCCACGCAATACCGCGGGCGTAACTTTGATAGCCACGCCATCGTGAAAGCCACCACGCCGAATACCGTCTCCACCGATACTCGCTGGCTGGCCTTTAACAATGAAAAACCGCTGTTTGCTGACCGTCGGGTGCGTGAGGCGCTGACGCTGGCGTTCGATTTCGAGTGGATGAACAAAGCGCTGTTTTACGGGGCGTACAAACGCACTGATAGCTATTTCCAGAACACCGCCTATGCGGCCAAAGATTACCCTAAAGCCGACCAGCTCATTCTGCTGGCACCGTACAAAGCGCAGCTGCCCGCTGAAGTGTTCAACAACGACTATGCACCGCCGCGTTCCGATGGCAGCGGATTCGATCGCGGCAATCTGCTAAAAGCCATGAAGCTACTAAAAGAAGCGGGCTGGCAGATTAAGAATCAGCATCTGGTAAACGATAAGACCGGACAGCCCTTCCGCTTTGAACTGCTGATGCGCAGCGGCACGCAGAACGACTGGGCGCTGCCGTTCCAGCATAGCCTGCAGCGTTTGGGGATTCAGGTGGAGTTGCGGCAAATTGATAGCTCGCAGTATCTGCGCCGTTTACGCGAAGGCGATTACGATATGATCCCAACGCTGTATCAGGCCAATCCATGGCCCTCCACCAACTTACGTATCAGTTGGCAGTCGCAATACATTGCCTCCTCGTGGAACACGCCACGGGTGAAAGATCCCATCGTGGATCACTTTGTGCAGCAGATCGTCGAACATCAGGGCGATGAAAAAGCGCTACTGCCACTGGGCCAGGCACTGGATCGCATTCTGTTATGGAATGCCTATATGATCCCGATGTGGTACAACGCCGAACAGAGGCTGGCATACTGGGATAAATTTTCCCGCCCTGAAATCAAACCCGCGTATGCAACCGGGTTAGAGAACTGGTGGTATGACGTGAACAAAGCCGCACAATTGCCGGCCGACAGACGCTGAGGAGAGCGGTTTGGGTTCCTATTTCCTGCGCAGGTTGCTGCTGATTATTCCCACACTGTGGGCGATCATCACCCTGAACTTTTTTATCGTGCAGATTGCGCCCGGTGGACCGGTGGATCAGGCGCTGGCGAATGCGCAATTTGGTCATAGCTCCGGTTTTTCCTCGGGTAGTGCTGGAGATGTCGGCGGGCGCGGTGCGCTGGCGCATGATAATCCGGGCGACAGCCAATATCGCGGCGCGCGTGGCCTTGATCCTGAGGTGATCGCCGAGATCAAACACCGCTACGGTTTTGATAAATCGCTGCTGCAGCGCTATGGCGAAATGCTGTGGAACTATATTCGTTTTGATTTTGGCGACAGTTTGTTCCGTAGCGCCTCGGTGCTGCAGCTGATCAAAGAGAGCTTGCCGGTTTCCATCAGCCTGGGCTTGTGGAGTACGTTGATCATTTATCTGGTCTCGATTCCGTTGGGGATTAAAAAGGCAGTGCGCAACGGCAGCGCTTTCGATATCTGGAGCAGTACCTTTATCATCATTGGATACTCCATCCCGGCCTTTCTCTTCGGCATCATGCTGATTGTGCTGTTTGCCGGGGGCAGCTATTTCGACTGGTTCCCACTTCGCGGGCTGACCTCGCCGCAGTTTGATACGTTGCCGTGGTACAGCAAGATTGGCGACTATCTCTGGCACATCACGCTGCCGGTACTGGCCACGGTGATTGGCGGTTTTGCCACTCTAACCATGTTGACCAAAAACTCATTCCTCGATGAGATCCGCAAACAATATGTGGTCACCGCTCGCGCGAAAGGGCTGGATGAAAAACGTATTTTGTACGGCCACGTATTCCGCAACGCCATGCTGCTGGTGATCGCCGGTTTCCCTGCCACCTTTATCAGCATGTTCTTTACCAGCTCGGTATTGATTGAGGTGATGTTCTCTCTCAACGGACTCGGTTTGCTGGGATACGATGCCACCATTCAACGCGACTATCCGGTGATGTTTGGCACGCTGTATATCTTCACGCTGATCGGCTTGCTGATGAACATTCTCAGCGATCTGACCTATACGCTGGTCGATCCGCGCATCGATTTTGAGGGGCGCTAATGGGCTTATCGCTAATCAACCAGCAACGCTGGCAGCGCTTTCGTTATAACCGCCGTGGATACTGGTCGCTGTGGATTTTTCTGGTGATTTTTCTGCTTTCACTCGGTGCGGAGTTGCTGGCCAATGACAAGCCACTACTGGTGCACTATCAGCAACGCTGGTATATGCCGCTGTTGTTCAATTACAGCGAGAGTGATTTTGGCGGCGACTTTGCCACCCCTGCCGATTACCAGGACCCGTGGCTAAAACAGCGGATCGATCAGCAGGGATGGGCGCTGTGGGCACCGATTCGTTTCAGTGACAGCACCATTAATTTCGCCACCGATGTGCCCTTCCCTTCTCCGCCTTCGAAGCAGAACTGGCTCGGCACCGACGCCAATGGCGGTGATGTGCTGGCGCGTTTGCTATATGGCACGCGCATCTCGCTGCTGTTCGGGATCTTGCTGACCCTGTTCTCCAGCGTGATCGGTATCGTAATCGGTGCGGTGCAGGGCTATTTTGGTGGTCGTGTCGATTTAGTTGGCCAGCGTCTGATTGAGGTGTGGTCTGGCATGCCATCGCTATTTTTACTGATTTTGCTTTCGAGCGTGATTCAACCCGGCTTCTGGTGGCTATTGCTGGTCACCGTGATATTTGGCTGGATGAGCCTGGTGAGCGTGGTGCGAGCGGAGTTTCTGCGCACACGTAACTTTGATTATGTGCGTGCGGCACGCGCGCTCGGCGTCAGCGATGGACGCATTATGCTGCGCCACATGTTGCCGAATGCGATGGTAGCCACACTCACTTTCCTGCCCTTTATTTTATGCGGTTCGATTACCACTCTGACCTCGCTGGATTTCCTTGGTTTCGGCCTGCCAGTGGGCTCCCCTTCGCTGGGCGAACTGCTGTTACAGGGCAAAAACAACTTACAGGCGCCGTGGCTGGGGCTTTCCGGCTTCTTCGCCCTCGCCCTGCTCCTCTCGCTGCTGATTTTTATTGGTGAAGCGGTGCGTGATGCCTTTGATCCCAGCCGGGGGGTGAAATGAGCCTGTTAAGCGTCAACCATCTTGCCGTGGCCTTCAATCAGCGCCGCGTGGTGGAAGATATCTCACTGCAGATTGATGCCGGTGAAACCCTGGCGCTGGTCGGTGAATCTGGTTCAGGAAAAAGCGTCACGGCGCTCTCGATTATGCGCCTGCTGCCGCAGCCGCCTGTGACCTATCCGCAAGGTGAGATCCTGTTCAATGGCCAAAATATCTTGCAGGCCAGCGAGCGCGAGATGCGCGGTCTGCGTGGCAATCAGATGGCGATGATTTTCCAGGAACCGATGGTGTCGCTCAACCCGCTGCACAACGTTGAGAAGCAGCTGTATGAGGTGCTGTCTTTGCATCGTGGGATGCGTAAAGAAGCGGCGCGCGGCGAAATTCTTAGCTGCCTCGATCGCGTCGGCATCCGCAATGCGGCATCACGCCTCGGCGATTTCCCGCATCAGCTGTCAGGTGGGGAACGCCAGCGCGTGATGATTGCCATGGCGTTACTGACGCAGCCCAAACTGCTGATTGCCGATGAGCCCACCACCGCGCTGGATGTCACGGTGCAGGCACAAATTCTGCGCTTGCTGCGTGAACTGCAGCGCGAACTGAATATGGGCATGCTGTTCATCACCCACAATCTCAATATCGTCCGCCAGCTGGCGCATCGTGTCACGGTGATGCGCGAGGGTCGGGAAGTGGAGCACAATCTATGCAAGCCGCTGTTCAGCCAGCCCGAGCATCCTTATACGCGTGAATTACTCGCCGCCGAACCGGATGGTCAGCCTGTGCCGCTTAACGATGCACAGCCGCTGCTGCAGGTTAAAAACCTGCACGTGGGCTTTCCGATTAAACGCGGATTGTTCAAACGCAGCGTGGCGGAAAAAACCGTGCTCAGCGATCTCAACTTCACACTGCGCCGGGGTGAAAGCCTTGGTTTGGTGGGGGAATCCGGTTCAGGCAAAAGCACCACCGGATTGGCGCTGCTGCGTTTGATTACCGCGCGCGGTGAGATTTGGTTTGACGGTCAGCCGCTGCATAGCCTATCGCGTAAACAGCTTTTGCCGCTGCGTCCGCATATTCAGGTGGTGTTTCAGGATCCCAACTCATCACTCAATCCGCGCATGACGGTACAACAGGTGATTGCAGAAGGGCTGGCAGTACATCGTCCTGAACTAAGTGCCGCCGAGCAGGAAGCGAAAGTGATTGCCGTGATGCAGGAAGTGGGACTGGATGCAGAGAGCCGTTCACGCTACCCCGCAGAGTTTTCCGGTGGACAACGTCAGCGTATCGCCATTGCCAGAGCGCTGATTCTTGAGCCGCAGTTAATCGTGCTGGATGAACCGACCTCTTCGCTGGATCGCTCAGTGCAGAAGCAAATTCTCACCCTGCTGCGTCGTTTACAGCAGCAGCACCAGTTAGCGTATCTGTTTATTAGCCATGATTTGCAGGTGGTGCGCGCACTCTGCCATCAGCTAATTGTGCTGCGCCAGGGGGAAGTAGTGGAACAGGGAGAATGCGAAGCGTTGTTTAACGCACCGGCCAGCGATTATACGCGTCAGCTTTTAGCCTCCGCGCAGGGCGAATCGTTAACTCAGTGACCTTCAAAGGTCTCTGCGATGGCAACGCCCTGATTTTTCAGACAGCAGTTGGTGGTACTTTCGTCACCGCGCTGAATCAGTAAACAGGGCTGCCCTTCACACAGGGCAATTTTGCAATCGACCTGAATCTGCGCCAGCGTCTCTTGCAACTGGTGCAGAATTTCCAGCGCCGGATGGCCATCGTGACTTAACAGACGCAGTGCGACGAGATCTTCATCGTGCACACCGTTGACCGCTTCCTGACGTTCAATTTCACCGACATGGTCGGCTGACCAACGATAATGTTGCGGTAAGCGATGCATAACCGAAAGTTGCAGCATAATTACAGTCCCCAGAGACGTTAACGCTTATTCACGACGACGGCGATTACGCAGTGAATCCCTACCTGGTAAACTCAGAATACGGACGTCAAGGTTTGCCTTCTCGTTTTAAACACAAAGCATGTAGCAAAGTTATTATTTGCGAGCTTTCTCGCATTTATGCCTATGTGTACCTTGTTCGGCGGCAGTTAACAATCATTTTAGACGCAATATAGTTACTTTTTTACACCTAAATTTTCACATTATGGAAACATTAAGCATAACGAAAATGTAGGGATTCGCGAGTGAACGTGAAGAATTCATCGCATACGGCAAGAGGGAATGTGACAACGGCGCGGTTTTTTATTCGCGATTTCAATGGCTCTAAAAACCAGTAAACTCCGCGATCAACCGCGCCGTAAGAGGAAAGTGCAGATTTAAGCGTGGCGTGGACGTGCGGCGTAGCTAAACAACACAATGGATACGGTTGCGCATAGGGCAATGGTCGCCACCATTGGCCAGGCGCTGTTAATACTCACCAGTGACAGCAATGCCCCCACCAGCGCACCCACGCCAAAGCGCAAAGTACCGGCCAGTGACGATGCGGTGCCCGCCATATGCGGAAACTCATCGAGAATCACCGCCATCGCGTTCGAAGAAACCGTCGAGACGCAGCCGATAAACATCGCCACGCCAAACACCAGCGACAGGAAACCTAAATCCAGCGCGCTAGCAATCAGCAGCCAGATGCCCATCGCAAACTGTATGATCAGTCCGATACGGAACATCGCCAAAGGCCCGAAGCGGCGTACCGCGCGGCTGTTGATCAGCGTCATGACAAACAGGAACACCACGTTAAGGCCAAAGTAGCAGCCAAAGTTTTGCGGTGAAACGTGATTCACTTCGATGTAAACAAAAGGCCCGGCGTTGAGGAAGGTAAACAATCCCGCAAAGGAGAAGCCGCTTGCCAGCATGTAGCTGAACGCACGTTTATGGCGCACCAGCGCGACGAAGTTACTCAGCGTGGTTCGCAAATGGAAGCGCTGCCGCAGTTCAGGCTTGAGCGTCTCGCGGATCTGCGTCACCACCAGTACGGTAGTGATCAATGCGGCCACAGCCAGCGTCCAGAAAATCGCGTGCCAGTTCCACAGCAGCAACAGCCAACCGCCGATAATGGGTGCCAGTAACGGTGCAATGGTGGTGACCAGCATGACAAACGACATCATGCGCGAGAAATCCTCTTTCGAGTAACTGTCTCGCATCAGCGCGTTAATCACCACGCTGGCCGCTGCCGCCGACAAGCCGTGCAGGAAGCGCATAAAGATCAGTTGATCAATGGACTGCGACAAGGCACATGCCGCCGCGGCGCAGGCAAAGATCAGCGTGCCCAGCACAATCACCGGTTTACGTCCGTAGCTGTCCGCCAGCGGGCCATACACCAACTGCCCGATAGCAAACCCCAGAATGTAAAGGTTCAGCGTCATCTGCACGCTGCCTGCCGAAACGGCAAATTCGCGTGCGATTTGCGGCATTGCCGGCAAATACATATCAATGGAGAGCGGCATCAGCATCGCCAGCAATCCCAGAATCACGACCAACCCTACCGGTGAATTCTTTTCCTTACGCACCGCTTTCTCCCGCTATTTGCGTTTTTTCAGCTCTTCTGGCAGGCCGATGCTGTCGACCTCTTCTTCCGTGAGTTCACGGTATTCACCTTCAGCCAGGTCGTCATCCAGCACAATCTCGCCAATGCTTTCGCGATGCAGCGCGGACACATGATTACCCATCGCGGCAAACATGCGTTTGACCTGATGATAGCGGCCTTCCGTGATAGTTAAACGAGCGGCTTTTTCATCGAGGATTTCCAGCACCGCCGGTTTGGTCAGTTCTTTCTCATTGTGCAGTTGAATCCCCGTCGCGAACTTCTCCACCAGCGCAGGATCAATCGGCTCTTCCACTTCAACCAGATAGGTTTTTTCCAGGTGATGGCGCGGAGAGGTAATACGGTGTGACCACTGACCATCGTCCGTCAACAGCACCAGACCGGTGGTGTCGATATCCAGACGGCCCGCCGCATGCAGCTTAAAAGCAGCCGGTTCTTCCATGAAGAACAACACGGTAGGATGATCGGGATCGTCAGTGGAGCAGACATAGCCCTGCGGCTTATTCAGCATGAAGTAGCGTGGGCCGGTTTGCACCACCAGGGGGTTGCCGTCGTATTCGATTTCGTCATCTGGCAACACTTTGTAGCCCGCGTCGCGAACCACTTCGCCGTTAATGGTGACTTTCCTGGCGCGGATTTCGCGGCCAGCGATAGCACGGCTGACTTCCAGCTGCTGAGATATGAATTTTTCGAGTCGCATGAATTCGCTTTTGCCTGTTACTACGGAGGGAACTGAAACGGCGTTTTTAAACCGTTAAAAAAGTGTGGGCAGTATAGCTTGATCCTTCGCCTGCTAACAGTACCGCGCCTGCGTTTCAGCTGTTTTCATGGCATAATGCGTGTCCGTTTGAAGAAAAAAGTTTGCCCTGATGTCCTTCACCCTGCGCCCGTACCAGCAAGAGGCGGTTGACGCCACGCTCCAGCATTTTCGCCGCCACGATGCGCCCGCCGTGATTGTGCTGCCGACGGGTGCCGGTAAAAGTCTGGTGATTGCTGAACTGGCGCGCATTGCCCGAGGCCGCGTGCTGGTGCTGGCGCATGTGAAAGAGTTGGTCGAGCAGAACCACAGCAAATATCAGGCGTATGGTCTGGAAGCCGATATTTTTGCCGCCGGTTTACAGCGCAAACAGAGCGAAAGCAAAGTGGTATTTGGCAGCGTGCAATCCGTGGCGCGCAATCTGGATCGCTTCGACAGCGCCTTTTCTCTGGTGATCGTCGATGAGTGCCACCGCATCAGCGACAACGAAGAGAGTCAGTATCAGCAGCTGTTCGCCCATCTGCGGCAGCATAATCCTCAACTGCGCCTGCTGGGGCTCACCGCGACGCCCTTTCGCCTCGGTAAAGGCTGGATTTATCAGTTTCACTATCACGGCATGGTGCGCGGCGATCAGCACGCGCTATTCCGTGACTGTATTTATGAATTGCCGCTGCGCTACATGATCAAGCACGGTTTCCTTGTGCCACCCGAACGGCTGGATATGCCGGTCGTACAGTACGATTTCAGCCGCCTGATCCCGCAAAATAACGGTTTATTCAGCGAAGCCGATCTCAATCGCGAATTAAAGCAGCAGAATCGCGTCACGCCGCACATCATCAGACAGATCGTGGAGTTCGCGGAGGATCGTCGTGGCGTGATGGTATTCGCCGCCACGGTAGAACATGCGCGTGAAATTCTTTCTCTGTTGCCGGAAAACAGTGCATTAGTCTCAGCGGAAACAGTGGTGAAAGAACGTGACCGCTTGATCAGCGAATTTAAAGCACAGCAGTTAAAGTTTCTGGTGAACGTGGCGGTACTGACCACCGGCTTTGATGCGCCGCATGTAGATCTTATCGCCATATTGCGCCCCACCGAATCGGTCAGTTTGTATCAACAGATTGTCGGGCGCGGCCTGCGTTTGTCACCAAACAAAACCGACTGCCTGATCCTCGATTATGCTGGCAATCCGCACGATCTCTTTACACCGGAAGTCGGCACGCCAAAAGGCGCCAGTGACAATCAGCCGGTGCAAGTGTTCTGCCCAGCCTGTGGTTTCGCCAATACCTTCTGGGGAAAAACCACCGAAGATGGCCATATCATTGAACATTTTGGCCGTCGGTGTCAGGGCGTGATGGAGGATGATGAGGGCAATCGTGAACAGTGCGACTATCGCTTCCGCTTTAAAAGTTGTCCCGACTGCGGTGCAGAAAACGATATTGCGGCCCGCTGCTGTCATCAGTGCGATCGTATTATGGTCGACCCTGATGATATGTTGAAAGCCGCGCTAAAACTTAAAGATGCACGTGTGCTGCGCTGCGGCGGTATGACGCTGGAGCAAGGGCGCGACGAGAAAGGCGAATGGCTAAAAGCGACCTACTTTGATGAAGATGGCACCAGCGTCAGTGAACGTTTTCGTCTGCAAACGCCTGCTCAACGTAAAGCCTTCGAGCAGCTGTTTATGCGCCCACACCAGCGCGCACCCGGCGTGGAACTCGGTTGGCAAACGGCTGCGGATGTTATCGCTTTGCAGCCACTGCTGCGTCATCCCGATTTTGTGGTGGCACGCGCGAAAGGTCATTTCTGGCAAATTCGCGAGAAGATATTCGATTATCAAGGACGTTATCGACGCGCGAATGAGCTGCGTTAAGCGACGGAATCATTTGCCCGCGTCTTCTATTGCGGCTATAATGCCGCCCGCTTTTGCATCCGTAAAAGCATATGAATAACCGTCTGTTGCTGGGTCGCCTGTAGCAGAAATGATTGAAGAGAAATCAAATGACCACTTTCAACGCTGAAGTACGTAAAGAGCAGGGTAAGGGTGCGAGCCGCCGTCTGCGTGTAGCAAATAAATTCCCAGCCATCATCTATGGCGGAAACGAAGCGCCAGTTGCTATCGAACTGGACCACGACGTTGTAATGAACCTGCAGGCTAAGCCTGAGTTCTACACCGACGTGCTGACCATCGTTGTTGATGGTAAAGAAGTTAAAGTTAAAGCTCAGGCGGTACAGCGTCATCCGTTCAAGCCAAAACTGCACCACATCGACTTCGTTCGCGCTTAATCGCCAACGAGTTGAAAAGAGAACGCCGCTTACGCGGCGTTTTTTTTGCCTGAAAATCAGTTACCGCTGGTTCGGCGCTGTAACTGATCGCGCAGATTAGGCGGTGTGCCTTTGATGGTCAGGGTATCGGTCGCGGGATCCCAAAAAATGCGCTCGCCCAGTAGCATGGCATCAAAATTCAGCGTCAGGCCGCCACCGCTGCCAGCAAACTTGGTCAACTGGCGTAATGTGCTACGGTCAGCCGGGAAATGCTCTTCCAACTCATAACCCTGCTCCTGGGTAAAGGCCTGGAAGGTTTTCTCTCCCAGCGGCGGCAGTTCACTGGAAAGATCTTCCAGCGCAATCTCCTCACCCGCCTGCAGTTGGTCGTTGCAGTAGCTGTAAACCTGCTGACGATAGTTCTGGCGCTCGTTCTTATCGAGATTCGATTCCGCGCAGTAATCATCTACCGCCTGCAGCAACCCCCGGTTCTGTGCTTTGGTATCGAGTCCAACGCTGGCACCGAGGAAATCCATAAAGAAATCGGCCACTTTGCGCCCGACGCGTCCACGCAGGAAGGTCAGATAACGGGTGGATTCTGGG
The DNA here is from genome assembly GCF_018257655.1 of Pantoea sp. JGM49. Taxonomy (NCBI): domain Bacteria; kingdom Pseudomonadati; phylum Pseudomonadota; class Gammaproteobacteria; order Enterobacterales; family Erwiniaceae; genus Pantoea; species Pantoea sp. JGM49. The sequence goes on from NZ_JAERJM010000003.1 coordinate 113,099, forward strand.
TTGGTTTCCCATTCAGTAAGATCGATACGCGCCACAATATCCGCATGATTAATATCGAGATAATGAGTGCTGCTAATATCCAGTTGTTCATTGACGCGCATGCTTGACTGGCTGCTCAGCATCGCCACCAGCAAATACTCCACCGCCAGATAGCGATAGTGCAGGAACAGCACCACGCCACTTTCCGCAAACGGATATTTGCCCAGCTCATCACGCAGACGCCCGGTCGCGGCACGGCTAAAGGCCAGAAAGTCATCTTCCCCTTTGCGGCAATTGCGCAGCGCATCGGCCAGTTCACTCTCTTCATTAAACAGGCCATAGGCTTTGCTTTTGGCGCTGTACACCCGATGCAGCTCTTCTGCCATCTCTTCTACCGCACGGGTCGCGGGCAGCAAAGTGTCGCGCAGGACCACCTCAAGCTGGTTTTCATCACGTTTGACTAACTGATGCAGGGCAATCTGGTCGATATCCAGACTCATGGTAGACTCTCCTTTGGGCTCAGGCGCGTATTCAAACACCGCCCGCCGCTGCTTTCAACTCCACGCACAAACTGATCGCTCTGCTTGCGATTTAATTGCGGAAAAAAGCGCGTTGTTACGGTAATATACCGCCTTTTCACACTTGATTAGTCGACGATATGCCACAATCATCCCGTTATAGCGACGAGCGCGTAGAGAAGCTTCTCGCGCAGATGGCGCAGATTCTTGAAAAAGACAAAGCGCCAACCGACCTTTCCCTGATGGTGTTAGGGAACATGGTAACCAATTTGATTAACACCAGTGTCTCGCCGGCCCAGCGCCGCAGCCTGGCGAAATCTTTCGCGGAAGCGTTGCAGTCTTCCGTTCGCGATGACAACGCCCACTAAATTGCAGATCTGACCTCATAAATATGGTAACCAACCGGCAGCGCTACCGCGAAAAAGTCTCCCAGATGATCAGCTGGGGGCACTGGTTTGCCCTGTTTAACATCATCTTCGCGCTGATTTTAGGCAGCCGCTACCTGTTGGTCGCCGACTGGCCCGCCTCGCTTGCGGGCCGTATTTATGCCTATACCAGCTGGATTGGCCACTTTAGCTTTATTGTGTTTGCCGGTTATCTGCTGATTATCTTCCCACTCACCTTTGTGGTGATGTCACAGCGATTGCTTAGGGTGCTGTCGGCGATTATCGCCACTGCCGGGCTGACGCTGATTATGGTCGATAGCGCGGTATTCAACCGCTTCCACCTCCATCTGAATCCGGTGGTGTGGGAGTTGGTCATCAACCCCGACCAAAGCGAGATGGCGCGTGACTGGCAGCTGATGTTTATTAGCGTACCGGTCATCTTCCTCGTGGAGATGTTGTTTGCCACCTGGAGCTGGCAGAAGCTGCGCAGCCTGAATCGACGCTCATTTGGTAAGCCGCTGGCCGCGCTGTTTATCTGTGCTTTCTTTGCCAGCCATCTGCTGTATATCTGGGCCGACGCCAATTTCTATCGCCCGATTACCATGCAGCGCGCCAATCTGCCGCTCTCCTATCCGATGACCGCGCGACGCTTTCTTGAACGCCATGGCTTGCTGGATGCGCAGGAGTATCAGCGTCGTCTGGTGCAACAGGGTGATCCTGAGGCGCTGTCAGTGCAGTATCCGCTGAGTGATATCACCTTCCGCGATGGCGGCACACGCCACAACCTGCTGCTGCTAACCGTTGATGGTTTGAGTCATGACAATCTGGATAAGGCAATGCCATCGCTGAATCAGTTTGCCAGTGACAACGTACGCTTTACCCAACACTACAGTGCCGGGATTGCGCCGGAGAAAGGCATGTTCGGGCTGTTTTACGGCATCTCCTCCAGCTATATGGACGGCGTACTTGCCGCGCGCATGCCTTCGGCGTTACTCGGTGCGCTAAATTCGCAGGGGTATCAGTTTGGTCTGTTCTCCTCCGATGGTTTCAGCCAACCCTTGTATCGCCAGGCGCTGTTAGCGGATTACAGCCTGCCAGAGGCGGATGCTCAGCCAAACAGCACGACGGTGAACCAATGGCAAAACTGGCTCAACGGCCAGAAAGCCGAGGGTGCGCCCTGGTTCTCCTGGATTTCACTTGATGGCGTCAACGTGACTGGCGAAAGCATTAAAGCGCGTCAGCGCAGCTATTTGCGCCAGGCTAACAGCGTTGATGAGCAAATTGCGGCCGTGCTACAGACGTTGCAGCAACGCGATTTGCTCAAAAATACCGTGGTGGTGATTACCGCCCAGCGTGCGGTTACGCCGGATAATGATGATAATCCGGGCAACCGTGCAACGTTACGGGTGCCTCTGGTGGTGCACTGGCCGAATACGCCGGCGCAGACCATCGATCGTCTGACCGATCAGCAGGATGTGATGACGACGTTGATGCAACGTCTGCTGCACGTGCGCACCAATCCGGCCAATTATTCACAGGGTGAAGATCTGTTTGCTGCTCAACGCAGTCACAACTGGGTCGCCAGTAGTGAAGAGGGCAAACTGGTGGTGACTACGCCAACCGTGACGCTGGTGCTGAATAACAACGGCAGTTATAGCGCCTACGATGCTCAGGGTAACAAACTGAAGGATCACAAACCGCAGCTGGCATTACTGCTACAGGTATTGACGGAAGAGAAGCGCTTTACCGCAAACTGATTAATTATGAGGCAGTTAAAACCTGCGCATATTGCAATCGTGAGCGGAACCAGTAGACTACTTCTCCACGTTCGGCACGTAGCGCAGCCTGGTAGCGCACGGTCATGGGGTGTCCGGGGTCGGAGGTTCAAATCCTCTCGTGCCGACCAAAATCCTATAAAAAAGCAGCCCTTAAGGTTGCTTTTTTGCTTTCTGAAGGCCGCTATCCTCTATCACGCTGCGCCAGCCATTCGTCACGCGTCAGTTCCCAGGTGCCCGCCGGTAACTCGCCCTCAACAAAAGTTTTGCGATAGGTATCCACTAACCGCATGCCAGTGCGTTCCGAGATGCGACGAGAAGCCAGATTATCCATCGCCTTGGGCACACGCAGACGCGTCTGATCGAGATGGATAAACCAGAATTCGGTGACTGCTGCGCAGGCTTCACTCATCAATCCCTGCTTCTGCCATTCGGGCACCAACCAGAATCCCCGGTTATCTTCCGGCCCCAGACGCAGTGAGATTAAACCAATCAGACTGTTGGGATCAGATCGATGGCGAAGGCTCCAGTGCCACGCCTGCCCTGCTTTCATTGCAGGCAGCGCCATACCCTCAATATATTGACGGGCGCCATCAGCGGGATAAGGCCAGGGCACAGAACCGATCAGATGCCGCACGATTTCCCAGCGCGGGAAAACCTGCTGTACCTGAATCGCATCTTCGCTTCGCAGCGGTTGCAGCAGTAAACGGGGCGTTTCCAGACGCGGTATTTCCATAACAACCTCCTTGGTTAACCCATTCAGTATTATCGTAAAACGGCCTGAGTGGGAAATCTTCTCGGAAATAATCAGTCAGTTACCGAAAGCAATCAAAGCGGAGCGGGATCACATTTTTCGTCAAATATGACAGCATTTCATCTGATTGAAACAAAACTGTCATACAGTTTAATTACTCTTATCCTTCCTGTTTTTCGATGGACACTTATTATGGTCATCAAAGCTAAAAACCTGCAGGACGCGGAAGAACTCCTGCATTCAGGTATCAGTAAAGTTGAACTGGCTTACGATATCGGCAGCGACGATTTTTTCCGCCTGGCTTCGCGGTGGTGTGACCGCGGTGCGCGTATAACCAAAGGCAACGAGCACTTTGTGGTACAGATCAAAGGCATGTCAATTCCGCCTAATCACTAAACGTGGGTGAGCCGTTTTGGCTTGCTCTTTTCACGGCTGACGGGTAAAAATAGCGTTTTAACCGTCAGCCGTGATGCTTAATGTTTGCTTCTGAAATTCCCCTGGCACTGACCCCCTCTCCGTTTATTACCGCTGCGGCTATGACAAGCTCTCCGCTCCCTATTGCGTGGTGTGAATTTAATCAGCAGGCATGGCACAGCGATCTGCATCAACACTGGCAGCTCCCGCTACCACTGGCGTTACACAATGCCGTCACCAAGCGTAAAGCTGAGCATTTAGCCAGTCGCTGGCTGGCGCAGCAGATGCTGGCGCGCTTCGCGATGCCTGACTTTATCCTGCATAATGCGCCCGATCGCTCGCCTGTATGGCCGGTGGGGATTCAGGCCTCACTTTCGCATTCGCAGCAAATGGCCGTCATCGCGGCAACGCAGGCGCCCCTATGTATAGGCGTTGATGTCGAGCAATTGATGGCAGAACAGACCGCAGAGGAAACGGCGGAGATGCTGATGAGCCGTGCAGAGCGTCAACGGTTAACCGCCGCTGCACTGCCGTTTGCAGCGGCGGCTACTTTGCTGTTTTCACTGAAAGAGAGTGTCTATAAAGCGTTGTGGCCACAGTTGCATCAGCCGATGGATTTTCTGCACGCGGAGTTGCTGGAGTGGGATTTGACGCAAGGCCGCGCCACGCTCACGTTGACGCAGGACTTTTCACGCGAGTTTAACGCCGGTACTCGCCTGCAGGCGCACTTCTGGCGACGCGGCGACCGCGTTATCACGCTGATCGCTCATCCCCTGAATAACCCATAAAAAAACCGGCTCAGAATCAATCTAAGCCGGTGACAACACAAGACGACAGAAGTGTTCCAGGGAGACAGAGACGAGGAATCTCTGTTGAAACTCACCTTACTCGCCTGGCAACACCTTGCCCAATAAGGCTTTTTGCTAAGCTTTCCCGGCAGATGTTAATGGCCGGTGTCGGTGCGCTTCACCGCATCCAGCGTAGCCATCTCACGTTCGTTACCGGTGAGTTCACTCAGCTGGCCTTCGCGCATCTCCAGCAAGCGGTCGGCGTGAATGAAGTAGTGATCATCATGGCTAATAGCAAACACGGTTTTGCCCGACGCCTGCAGCCAGGGCAGCAGTTCGCGGTAGAAGATGCGGCGGAAATGCGGGTCCTGATCGGCAGCCCACTCATCCAGCAGCAAGATGTCGCGTTCCTCTGCCGCTGCCAGCAGCAACGCCAGTCGCTTGCTTTGCCCTTTAGAGAGCTGCAGATTCAGCACCTTATTGCCTTGCAGCTTCAGTTTATCCTGCATCTTCAGGCGTTCCAGCCACTGCTGCACCAGCCCAGGATTCGCTGGCTGACCGCCGTGACCGATCAGGCGATCAAACAAATGCACATCGGTAAACACCGCTGAGAAGTGTTTGCGGTAAGCATCGAGGTTATGCCAGTCAACCACTTTGCCATCCAGCAGCAAACTGCCCGATTGAGGCTGATAAAGCCCGGTCAGCAACATCGCCAGCGTTGACTTGCCACTGCCGTTGCCCCCAATCAGGAACACTAACTCACCGCGACGCAGCGTCAGATTAATCGGGCCAACCTGGAAACCGTGATCGCCATAATGGAAGCAGACATCGCGCAGTTCCAATGTTTGCCAGTTACTCACCTGTGGCAGCACTTTGAACTGTGCATCGTAAGGCGCGAGATCGAAGGTGTTGATTTTACGGAAGGCGACCTGCGCACTGAGCAAGGTCGGCAAGGCACCCACCGCCGCCAGTAACGGCGTGCGCAGGAACAGCAGCGTCAGTGAATAGGTGGCGGCCACCGCCGTGTTCGCCCAACCCAGACCGTTAGCCATAAAGAACACAATGCCAATCGCGCCCAGCATCATGATATTTGACCAGTTAACCGCGCTGAGATGGAAGGTATCGGCACGAACGATATGATGACGATAGCTTGTGGCGTTTTCCTGATAGACGTTGTCGTAAATCAGTTGAGCGCGCTCGCGGTTAAGCTGTAGCTCTTTGCGTCCTTCAATAATGGTCTGGAAATCACGATAGAGATCGTCTTCGATTTCACGCAGCTTCGCCATGTGTTGATAAACGCGTGACACCAGCAGCCAGCCGCCGACCAGCGTGATCACTAACCACAGCGAGGTGATCAGCAGCATTTTAGGTGACAGCCACGCCAGATAGAGCGCGGAACCCAGGGTAATAATGATGCCCTGAATCAGTTCCGGCAGGCGGACAAAGGCGATGGTGATGGCACGCACATCACTGGTGAGTCCCGCCAGCAGTTGCGCGTTACCTATCTGCTCAATGCGTTCGACGCGAGTATCGAGGATACGTTTGATGAATTCGCCGCGCAGGCGCCAGACAAAGTGATGACCAAGCTGAGTCAACGCCAGTTGCGATCCCAGCGTCACGGCCATCAGCAGAAACAGCTGCCCCAGAAAACTCGGCAGCACAGAAATCGAGGTATTTACCGCGACGATCAGCTCGTTATTGATATAGGCGATTAAGCCGATGCCGAGCGCGGCGCTTAACAGCGTAAGCAGAATGACGCCAATAAAAGGCCAGCGATACTGGCGATAAACCACATGCAGCAATGCCATTAACAGATTCCGGAGGTCAACCAAGCAGCCTGCAGTTTAATGGCGCTCCGGATGATAGCAAGATTAATTCTCATTCACCGCGCCGTTAGTGGGCGCGGCGGAAAGTGAGATTAAAGCGAAAGGCGCCCGCTGCCGGGTGAATACCGGGTTTGAGCGGCAGAATGCCGTGATAACGCAGGCGTGAGGGGCCGCCCCACACCACGATATCACCGTGCTCCAGCAGCACCCGCTGCGTGGCATCACCGCGCTCAAAACCACCAAACTGGAACACCGCTGGCAGGCCTAATGACACCGAAACAATCGGCTGACGCAGATCCTTCTCGTCTTTATCCTGATGCAGCGTGAGTTTGGCACCGGGTTCGTAGCGGTTGATTAAGCAGGCATCCGGGTTAAAGCCGGGGAATCCCGCTTCCTGCGCAGTTTGTTGCGCCAGCGTGCGAAACAGCGCAGGCATCGGCGGCCATTTGTGCCCACTGGCATTATCCTGCTCCGTGTATTGGTAGCCGCGCGAGTCCGTCGACCAGCCTAAATCGCCACAGTTGGTCATCGCCACCGACATGCGATGCCCGCCCGGCGTGATGCGGTGAGCAAAGGGATTTTGCCCGGCAATCTCCTGTATCGCCGCCAGCAATGCGTCCGCTTTATCGCGCGCGCGGCGCCGTAAAATCACCGCGCCTTCCGCTAACGGTTCCTGCCAGGGTGCTTCTTCACTAAACAGATCCAACATCTGCGCCTCCTGCCGTTATTTGCTTTCCTGATCGATCAGGAAGGATTTGAACTGGGGTGACATCCAGTGCGTAAAGCCGTCACCCTGCTTGCTGATCAGATAAACCGCCAAATGTTCCTTGATTGCCAACGCTTGTGCCCGTTCGCTGCCCAGCACCATCAACCCGGTATCCCAGCCATCGGCTTCCAGCGCGGTAGTCGCAATCACGGTGGCCGACACCAGTTTATGTTCGATGGGGCGTCCGGTCGCGGGATCGATCACGTGCGAAATGCGTTTGCCGTCCAGTTCATAATAGTTGCGATAGCTGCCTGAGGTGCTGATTCCGTGCCCCTGTAAGTCAACGCGCGCTTCGACGGCGTTTTCACGATCGGTGGGTTTCTGGATCGCCACACGCCAGGGTTGATTGCTGGCATTCTGCCCACGGGTTAGTACTGCGCCCCCCACCGACACCAGATAGTCGGTAATGCCCTGCTGCTCCATCAATCGTGCCAGATGATCGGTGGCATATCCCTCCCCCATGGTCGAAAGATCGACATCCAGCGCGGGCAGATCTTTCTGCAACCACTGCCCCTCCACGCTCTGGATCACATGCAAATGTTGTAAGCCGGTTTGCACTTTCGCTGCGTCAATCTGCGCCTGGCTCGGGGTGTGCGCAGGCTGTTTCGTGGGCCCGAACCCCCACAAATTGACCAGCGGGCCGACGGTGATATCCATCGCACCCTCGGTTTTATGACCGATGCGCAGGGCTTCAACCACGATATCCGCCATATCCGCGCTCACCGGCTGCGGCTGATCACCCTGATACTGGTTGAAGCGCGACAAAACTGAATCCTGCTTCCAGGTGGAGAGTTCATGATCATCACGATCAAGCTGCTGCTGAATAGCCTGCTGCAAAGCGGCCTGCCGTTGGGGCTCGACGCCCGCCAGGCTGACGCGCCACTGGGTGCCCATGGTTTTCCCTTCCAGCACCAGTGCGCTACGGGAGGCCTGCTGGTCGCAGCCGAACAACGCGCTGGTCATAACACCAATTAGCAGAATATTCTTAATACTCATCACTTCCTCATCTGTAACTCATTAATTCATCCTGTTTCAAAGCATAAACCGCTTGTAAAACAGGCTAAAGCTGCTTGATGTTCATACCTGACTTGCACAGGATTGAGCGTTCAAGCCCCCCAACCGCACAGGAGCGACAGATGATTTTTATGATTCTCGCTGTATCCGCCGTTCTGTTCATCTTCGGGACTTTCCGCTGCTGGCAACACTATCGCCATCGCCTGATTCAGCATTACCCCTCGCGCAAACGTTAAATTTTTGCACCATGGATTAATGATATGCACCGCTTCAGCGCTGCCGGAGTGTAGCAAATCAGATTGAGGCCGCGTGGCGCTGAGAGCGGTGACCTGGCATGAATTCTGCACCGTTGAGACTGAGTTGAACATCAGCGAGGTGCAAAATGAATAAGACAAAAACCCAACAAACCTGGCAACACTGGTTGCGCTTCTCCGCGTTTACGCTGGCAGGCGTCGCAATGGAAGGCAGCACACCCACGCCCCATACGTCGGTAGTGCCCGCGCCAAAAGCCAAAAAATGGCGCACTGTATCGTAATCTCATTTCTCCGCTCGCCCAGGCCCGGATAGTCATCCGGGCGTCTTCCTGCCTTACAGTGAAACAGAGACTCTTCTGCCGCTATCGGTCAGCCGTTAAAAAAGAAAATCCCTGAGAAGTTGCCAGCATAAAGGCAGTTTGAGGCTGCACAGATGATGTTGCTGGTCGACGGTGCCATTGTGCGAATACAGAGGAGGAAACAGGCAAAGGAGATCGTGGAGGTATGACTAAGTGCGTTAATGCAACAGATGCAGTAGCGGCGACCCGAAGCCCGCCGAGGGCGCACCATGGCGCGCCCTACCAAGCTGCAACTTAGAACTGGTAAACCAGGCCCAGTGCCACAATGTCGTCGGTGTTGATACCGGCCGCATTGGTGAAGTTGTTGTCGTCCAGCATGTTGATCTGGTAATCAACATAGGTCGACATATTTTTGTTGAAGTAGTAAGTCGCACCCACATCAACATATTTTTTCAGGTTCTGATCGCCGTAGTTCTGCACGTTGCCGCGAGAAGAAACGAACGCAAGGGATGGGCGCAGACCGAAGTCGAACTGGTACTGTGCCACCAATTCCCAGTTATCCGCAGTATCCGCGTAACCGTAAGAAGTTGCGCTGCTGGAACCGAAACGCGTTGCGTTGTACGAACGGGTGTACATCGCGGCCAGATACACGTTGTTGGCGTCATATTTCAGGCCACCGGTGTAAGCAGAAGCTTTATCACCACGACCCAGGATAGCGCCGGTGTTCTGGTTATTAGTACGGTCAGACTGGAACATCGCTGCACCGATACCGAAACCGGATCCGATGTCATAAGTGGTGCTCAGGCCGTAACCATCACCGTTCTCACCCAGCACATCACGGCCGCTAGAGGATTCAGTTGGGTTGTCATTTTTGCCCTGATACTGGACTGCAAAGTTCCAGCCATCCACCAGGCCAAAGAAGTTGGTGTTGCGGTAGGTCGCCATGCCGTTACCGCGCTGGAACATGTAGTTGTCCGCGCCGTAGGTATCGCCACCGAACTCTGGCAATACGTCAGTCCAGCCCGAAACATCATAGATCACGCCATAGTTACGACCGTAGTCGAATGAACCGGCATCACCGAATTTCAGCCCCGCAAAACCGACACGCGTAAAGCTGTTGGCGGTGCCTTCGTTTTCAGAGGTGTTAAGGGCAGCCTGGTATTCCCACTGGCCGTAACCGGTCAGTTGGTCTGTGACCTGAGTTTCACCTTTGAAACCGAAACGCAGGTAAGACTGATCACCGTCTGAACCTGAGTTGTCGGAGAAATAGTGCAGACCATCGACTTTACCGTAGAGGTCTAATTTGTTGCCATCTTTGTTGTAAATTTCAGCTGCGCTTGCTGAACCTGCAACCAGCAATGCAGGGATCATCAGGGAGAGAACGCGACGTTTCATTTTATTACCCTCTTTAATGTGCCTTTATTTATGCCACTGCAAACTGAACGATTAAAAATTCAGCCGGCAAGCCATTGTTATTTTATACGGGGCAATAATCTATCACGAAAATGATACTAAATTTCCAAAAGTGTTTCATTGTATTTAATAGTTATTTCCAAATGTAAATATCGTGGAACTAATAATCAGCACGGATCAACAAAGAATACAGCACATATTGGTAATCGATTATTTATACATTTAATAACAACAACTTAAATTGACACACCCTGCCGCACTGAATGATAAAACTAAAGTCACTTCAGCGCATACAATTACTCCCGCTATCATCATTTATTTCATTATTCCCTTCATTCACCCCGAATGAGTTGTTTTACCCTAATTCCCGCCGGACATGTTTGTCCGGCATTTTTTTTGCCAAAATCACTCATCCCCGCGTAATTTTAAGTAAAGTTAGTTGATTGAGTTAAATTAACACAATCTCTCGGGCGCATTATTAGCTATTTTTCGCACTTTTTGTTCAATCGATAGCCATCATTCTGCAATGTTAATTTCTGTGCGTAATGAAGAATACTGGAATATGCTCTGGCTCAGACTCTCTCCTATTAGCCTACATGAGTCTCCTCTTATTCAATTGGTTAAGGCAAAGTGCAGCGCTGATTTATTACCGATGATGATTTTATATTCGTCCTTTTCCATCATGAAATTTCAATTCGCGACCGATTGATCGCGGCAGGAAGGCCGTGAAAGTGCCAGGAAAGTTCTGGAAAAGCGTCACGCCACGCCAAAACTCGGTAATATGCCTGTTTCTGGCGCTCATCTTTTCTGAACTCATCGGTTCTGAACTGCGGTGAGACGTCAGCTTTAATGCTAAACTTCGTCGCTTTGACGGCTATTGAAAAAGACTTTTATGACAGCACTGGACGCCGCACAGCACAATCATTTGCATCAGCGTGTCAACATGGGTACACGCATCGTCTTTCTGATCGCCGGACTTTGCATGTCGGCATGGGCGCCACTGGTTCCCTTTGCCAGCCAGCGTCTGGCACTGAGCGGCGCATCGTTAGGTGGGCTGCTGCTGTGCCTTGGTGTGGGATCGCTCGCAGCGATGCCGATTACCGGTGCGCTGATTGCCCGCGTGGGCGGCCGTCGGGTGATGTTATGTTCCACGTTAGTGGTGCTGACGATCCTGCCACTGCTCACTCTGCTAAATGTGATGTGGTTGATGGCTGCGGCACTGATGATCTTCGGTGCCGGGTTAGGCATGCTGGATGTCGCCATGAATGTGCAGGCCGTTGAAGTGGAGAAAGCAGCACGCAAGCCGATGATGTCGGGTTTCCATGGTTTCTTCAGCCTGGGCGGGATTATTGGTGCCGGTAGCGTCAGTTTATTGCTGGCCAGTGGTCTCTCGCCCCTGCATGCTGTCGCGGTGGTAATGGTGTTAATCGTGGTGCTGCTGGTGATCAGCCTGCCAACGTTAATGACTGAACGGTTGCATCAGCCCGATCAACCCTGGCTGGTGATCCCACGCGGTTGGGTCGCTTTCCTGGGGTTACTGTGCTTCATTCTGTTTTTGGCAGAAGGCGCGGTGCTTGACTGGAGCGCACTGCTGTTACTGCAAAACACAGAGATGGACGTAGCACATGCGGGATTGGGCTATGCCATCTTCTCCGTGGCGATGACAATTGGCCGTCTCACCGGCGATAAAGTCATTCAACGTTTTGGTCGCTATCCCGTCATGGTCACGGGTGCGTTAGCCGCTGCAGCGGGTATGACGCTGGCGGTGTTACTGCCGTGGCCACAGGTTGCACTGCTGGCTTTCCTGCTGGTGGGATTCGGCTTAGCCAACACCGTGCCAATGCTGTTTAATGCGGCCGGGAATCAACACGATATGCCGTCGAATCTGGCGATTTCTGCCATGACAACATTAGGCTATGCAGGTATTCTTTCAGGTCCGGCTCTAATCGGATTTATTTCCCAGTGGCTCAGTTTGAGTGGCGCATTTTTATTGATCGCCCTGCTGCTGCTGGCCGTTGCCGCCAGTGCTCGCCTGGTGGCGCGCTAATCGCAGGATCCTGAGACACTATGCTGCCTTATAAATTTCCGCTGACCTCGGGTAACGTCACCCGTTTCTTCGTGGTGTTCAACCTGGTGCTGTTTCTGGCCCTGGGAGCTATGGTGCACAACAGTGTTAACGCCTGGCTTACTGAGAAGCGTTACGCGATGACCGATTTAGCGCGTGCCGTACAAAAACGCATCGACGCTTCGCGTTTCGCGACCTGGCAGATTTATGAAAATCTCGCCACCAGTGCGGCCGGATCTGCACCCAACACCAATCTTCTGGAAACCCGCCTGCGCCCGGATGTTTACTACCTGGAAAAGACGCGCCGTAAAACGGAGGCGCTGATCTTTGGCTCCCACGACAGCAGCACGCTGGATATGACGATGCGCATGTCCAACTACCTCGATACGCTGTGGGGCGCAGAGAATCCCACCTGGTCGATGTATTTCCTCAATGGCCAGGACAACAGCCTGATCATGATCTCGACGCTGCCATTAAAAGATATGGCAACGCGTTATAAAGAGAGCGCCATCAATACGCTGGTCGACAGCCGCCGTGCCGAGATGCTGCAACAGGCCAATGCGCTGGACGAACGTGAAAGCTTCTCACCGCTGCGCCATTTCGCCTGGCAGAACGATCACTACTTTACCCTGCGCACCACCTTCAACCAGCCTGGTCACCTCGCCACGGTGGTCGCTTTTGATCTGCCGATCAACGATTTGATCCCGCACAGCATGCCGCTGGAAAATTTCCAGTTGATTCAGGATGCCACGCAATCTTCCAGCACCAGCAGCGACGATGCCACTAGCGAAACGACATCTGTTTCACTGGCGAATCCTAATCTCGTCATTGCGGCGTCACTGCCCAGCACTTCGTTACAGTTAGTATATCGCGTGCCGCTCACCAGCCTCGCTTTGGATACCCTGCATAATCTGATGTGGCCGCTGTTGATCAATCTGGTGCTGTTACTGCTCTCGATTGCCGGCATTACTTTATTGCGTCAGCAGTCATTGCGCCCGAACGAGAACCAAAGCGCCGAGTTAGATTCGCTGCGCATGCTGAATGAAGAGATTGTTGCGAGCCTGCCGGTGGGTTTGCTGGTGTATGACTTCGCTACCAATCGCACGCTGTTGAGCAACAAGATTGCTGAGCATCTGTTACCCCATCTGAACCTGCAGAAAATCATCAATATGTCCGATCAGCATCAGGGCGTGCTGCAGGCCACCATCAACAACGAGGTGTACGAGATCCGCCACGCCCGTAGCGTGCTGTCACCGCATACTCAGCTGTTTATGATGCGCGATCAGGACCGTGAATTGCTGGTGAATAAAAAACTGCAGAAGGCACAGCAGGTGTTGGATCGTAATCATCAGATGCGTCAGCAGCTGATGCAAAATCTCGGTCACGCCCTCAACCGTCCGCTGGAGAGTATGGTGGCGCAACTGGTGCAACTCAGCCAGCGTGATGAAGACGAAAGCGTGCTGGATTTGCTTGATGAAAGTCAGGGCCTGTCTCGTTTGGTCGATGACATTGTATTGCTGAACCGCCTGGAAGCACACGACTGGTCGCCGGATGCTAGCGTGTTCAATTTGCAGGAGTTGCTGGATGACATCGCGCTGGAGAGCCTACCGCTGATGCGCCGTAAAGGGTTGGCGCTGGTGGTCAACAACCATCTGGCCAACGACGAGATGCGCTTTGGCGATCGCCGTGCACTGCGCAAAGTCCTGACCACCCTGATGCACTATGCGCTCACCACCACGCAGTGGGGCAAAATTACGCTGGAGATTAAGGCCAGCGAGAACAAACCTAACTCAGTGCTGCTGCAACTGGTGGATACCGGCTCAGGCCTGAGTGTCGATGAGCTGGCCAATGTTGATTTCCCGTATCTGGGCGAAACCACCCAGGATCGTTACGGTCAGGCCTCTGGCATGGCATTTTTCCTCTGCAAGCAGCTGTGCAAGCAAATGGGTGGCCAGCTGGAGATCATCGCCAAACCCGATATCGGCACACGCTATAATATTCAACTGCCCCTCGCGCTGGAACTACAAGGCGAGCAGGAAGAGAAGCTGCTGGAAGGTGTAACCGCACTGGTCGATATCGCCGTCGAGGATGTGCACAAAATTGTTTGCCGCCAGTTAGAAAACTGGGGAGCGAATTGCCTGACCTCTGACGAACGTTTATCCGGTCAGGATCATGATGTGCTGATCACTGACGATCCCGCCCGCCTCAATGGCTGGGCTCTGCTATTAGCCGGTGACGAAATGGGTCACCACGCATTGAACGATCAGCAATACCGGGTCAATTTCAATCTCAGCAATGCGCTGCTTGACGCACTGCTGGCACTGATTGAAAAGCAAATGGCTCATGATTTGATGGAGGAAAGTAGTGAAGATGAGGCTGCCACGCCGCTGTTGAGCGGAGGCTATTTCCAGCTGTTTACCGAGACAGTACCGCCTGATGTGAAGAGACTGTATACTGAGGCAGCGGAGAAGGATTATCCCTCGCTTGCTCAGACTGCACATCGCCTGAAAGGCGTGTTCGCCATGCTAAATCTGGTTCCAGGTAAACAGCTTTGTGAAGAGTTAGAAAATCACATAAAACTATGTGAAGATTTAACCATTATAAATACCACCAGTGAAATTGACGCATACGTCAACCAACTGCTGCAGCAAGGTAACCCATAAGATGAATAACCTGAATGTAATTATTGCCGATGACCATCCGATTGTTCTGTTCGGTATCCGTAAGTCTCTGGAACAGATCGAATGGGTCAACGTTGTAGGTGAGTTTGAAGACTCAACAGCACTGATTAACAGCTTGTCCAAACTGGATGCTAACGTTCTGATTACCGATCTCTCTATGCCAGGCGAGAAATACGGTGATGGCATCACACTGATTAAGTACATCAAACGTCACTATCCGGATCTCTCAATTATCGTTTTGACCATGAACAATAACCCAGCGATCCTGAGCGCCGTATTGGATCTGGATATCGAAGGGATTGTACTGAAGCAAGGTGCACCGACCGATCTGCCAAAAGCGCTGGCAGCCCTGCAGAAAGGCAAAAAATATACGCCTGAAAGCGTGGCGAAACTGCTGGAGAAAATCAGTGCTGGCGGTTACGGAGACAAACGTCTGTCGCCGAAAGAGAGTGAAGTTCTGCGCCTGTTTGCCGAAGGTTTCCTGGTAACGGAAATCGCTAAAAAACTGAACCGCAGTATCAAAACCATCAGCAGCCAGAAGAAATCGGCGATGATGAAGCTCGGGGTGGAAAATGATATCGCCCTGCTGAATTACCTCTCTTCCGTGAGCGCGACTCAGGTTGAAAGAGATTAAGATGTAAAAAAGGCGCACTTCGGTGCGCCTGTTCTTCTGTACTACCCTTTCCTGCTTTTTCTTACCCGCTCGGCATAGATTGCCAACGTCGATTTCAACACATCAAGCGTAACAGGCTTGGATAGGCAATTATCCATCCCGGCATCCATACAGCGCTGCTTCTCTTCTGCCAACGCATTGGCCGTCACCCCAATCACCGGGAAGGCATGGCCCAACTGACGCAGGCGCTGCGTCAGGCGATAACCATCCATATTCGGCATATTGACGTCACTCAGCACAATATCAATGTGATTACGGCTTAGCACATTCAGCGCATCGACCCCATCCTGTGCAGTTTTGGTTTGATAGCCCAGTGTGCCGAGTTGCTCGGAGAGCAACATACGGTTAATCGGGTGATCATCAACAATCAGTACCATAATGTCATCGTAACGGTTGGCCTCTTGCGGTGCGGCCAACTGCAACGGCGTGCTGGTTTCGCTATCAATATTGAGGCGATAGATGCGGCCAAGTAATGAAGGCAGATCGTGCAGCATCGCACTGCTCTGCACCCACTGACCCGGCGCGGTTTCCTGCGGCATGTCGATGTGCTGACCGCAGATGTGAATCTGCGCGCGCACGGCCTGTGACACCGTATCCTGATGGTCGCTAATAATCACATCGTCGCTACCGGCATTACCCTGATAATGCGCGATCGCAATACCCTGTTGCTGCAACAGACGCAGCAGGAAGACCGCGAGATAATCATTTCTCATATCCAGCCAGATGGCTTTTTCCTGCAAACCATCCAGAAGCGGCGGCGCAGGCTGTTGTCCAGCGTAAATGGGGATACGGATGATAAACTGGCTACCCATGCCCGGCTCAGAGTCGACCTCAATATCACCGTCCATCATGTTGATCAGCTTTTCACAGATTGCCAGACCCAGCCCGGTGCCCTGGAAGTTGCGCTGCACGCCAGAGCCCACCTGGAAGAAGGGATCGAACAGACGCGTCACTTCTTTCGCTGGAATACCGACGCCGGTATCGCGCACGCGGAAGGCTAAATACCCATCTTTGACATAAGCATGCAGAATAATACAGCCGGTATGGGTGAACTTGATCGCGTTATTCAGCAGGTTAGAAATGACCTGCTGCAGACGCATTGGATCGCCATCCATCGTCAGCGGCACATCATTTTCGATCATCACATATAACGTTAGACGTTTACGCACCACCAGCGACAGATAGTTGCTGGCGATGTGATTGACCACCTCACGCGGCGAGAACGGGCGCGGCTCAATCTTCAGCTGCTCCGACTCAATTTTCGAGAAGTCGAGAATATCACTGATGATTTTAAGCAGCAGGCTCGATGAGTTGTTCATCGCCGTAACCAGCGATTCCACACCTTTTGGCAACGACTTGGTTTGCAGCAGGTCGAGGTTACCGATGATGCCGTACAGCGGGGTGCGCAGTTCGTGACTGACGGTGGCAAGGAACATGGATTTGGACTGGCTGGCCTGCTCTGCCGCATGCGCCATCTCCTGCAACGACTGCTCCATGCGCACACGCGCTGAAACGTCCACCAGCACGCAAATTGCGACGTTTTCATTGCGATAGCGTGAATGCACAAAGCTGATTTGCAGGTTGGTATTGGTACCGGTGAGCACATCGACAAAGTTGACCTGCTGGCCCCCGATGATCTCATTGAGGCGCTGACGATCTTCCTGCGTCAGCAGCGTCAGATAGTTGTGAGCCAGTTCGTTACTCAGAATATTGGTGCCGTCGCTGGTGCGCAAAATACAGATGCCGACCGGCGCCGAAGCGACAATTTTGCGGTTGAACTGCTCGTGCTCTTCCAGCCGATGTGCGTTATCTTCCGCTGGCAGGAACATACGGCGTTCGAATATCCATGCCAGCGTGAACAGGATCAATGCGCTGAAGATATTCAGCAACAGCGCGTTAATCAGCATCAGCTTGAGCTGATCCACCAGCACGTCAGTAGAGAGTGACCACACCACGTTAAGATTGGACGGCGGCAGCGGTTTCTTCAGGACTAACTGGCGATAGCTATCAAGATAACCAAACCAGGTGCTGTCATCCGGCAGATCGTCAAAAGAGTAGCCGGGGCCACCGCGACGCGAACTCAGCAACGGACGGTAGTTCTCATCAGTAATGGTGGCAACCAGCGGCAAACCGCCCGGCTGAATAAACTCATCAAGACGGATATTTTGTTCCACGCCCAGCAACGCCTGTAGCTTGTTGGCCACATACACCGGCATCACCATGTAGAAATTACCGACACCAGGCTGGCTGCTCGGCGTAATCCAGTACATCGGATTACGCCGCTCTTCTTCATTGCCGCTGCGATAGTGCAGCACCCGCTCGCGCAGGGCTTTCAGGCTGCGTTCACGATCGACTGAATTGTTGTTACCAATGGCGAAATCGGCCAGACACTGATTTTCACCCCCAATAAAGAACACACGGTTGAGTTCGTAAGCGGAGGTGAAGTTACTTTTCCAGTAGTTGATGAAGTAACCCAGCGAATCGAGCGAGTTACGCCAGGTGTTACTCATTGAAGTGCAATCACCATCAGAAAACAGCGGCGTGAACTGTGGCAAGGTACTTTTACCAGCAGGCAGGCCATTCAGCACGTCCAAACCGTTGCTACTGTTACTTAAGCGGTTTTCGGTGATGTATTTCAGTTCACGCATGACGTCGGCCGAGTGGCGTACATACCATTCCGCCTGGCCATAATTGGTGTCAAATTCCTGGCGAACCGCGTTCTCTTTTTCGTGCAGTACGTTGATGATGAAGAAGGTGGTCAGCAACGCACCCAACGTCCAAAGCAGCAGCGCCAGCGCACGGAACAGATAGCGCGAGATGCGAAGCGTAGTGCGAAAGGAGACGAGATATTTCAAAAGAGACTCACTGGCGGTAAGGGGTTGTCAGGAAGTTGAAAAACCCTCATACACTAGCTTTATCGGCCCGAAAAAGCCAGTTGGTGCGCGACTTTGGGAGTAAAACTCAGATAAAAAAACGGCAGGTCGGTTGCCCTGACCTGCCGCTGTTGTTCACCGCTGCGGATTACTCTTCTTCATCCGCTTCAGGTGCATCGTCGTCGTTGTCCACTTCCGGCGCGATATCGTCTTCGCCTTCCGCGACGCTGCCGTCGATGGCGTCGAGTTCTTCTTCTTCCACCGGCTCAGCAACACGTTGCAGACCCACAACGTTTTCGTCTTCCGCGGTACGAATCAGAATCACGCCCTGGGTGTTACGGCCGACCACACTGACTTCCGATACGCGTGTACGCACCAGCGTACCGGCATCGGTAATCATCATGATCTGATCGCCATCCACCACCTGCACCGCACCGATGACCGGTCCGTTACGTTCGGTGACTTTAATCGAGATCACACCCTGGGTTGCACGCGACTTGGTTGGGTATTCGCTATTCGCTGTACGTTTACCGTAACCATTTTGCGTCACAGTGAGGATGGCACCCTCTTCACGTGGCACGATCAGTGAAACCACTTTATCGCTTTCAGCCAGCTTGATACCACGAACACCAGAGGCCGAACGGCCCATGGCGCGAACCGCAGTCTCAGAGAAGCGCACCACTTTACCCGCAGCAGAGAACAGCATGGCCTCATCGCTACCGTTGGTCAGTGCAACACCGATCAATTCATCATCTTCACGCAGGTTAATGGCGATAATACCGGCGCTACGTGGACGGCTGAATTCCTGCAGGGCAGTTTTCTTCACGGTACCGTCAGCGGTCGCCATAAAGATATTGAAGCCTTCGGTGTATTCACGCACCGGCAGAATAGCGGTGATACGTTCGTTGGCTTCCAGCGGCAGCAGATTAACAATTGGGCGACCACGTGCGCCACGGCTCGCTTCTGGCAGCTGGTAAACTTTCATCCAGTAGAGACGGCCACGGCTGGAGAAGCACAGAATGGTATCATGGGTGTTGGCTACCAGCAGACGATCAATAAAGTCTTCTTCTTTAATACGTGCTGCGGATTTGCCTTTGCCACCACGACGCTGCGCTTCATAGTCAGTCAGCGGCTGATATTTGACATAACCCTGATGCGACAGCGTGACCACCACATCTTCCTGATTAATCAGATCTTCAATGTTGATGTCGGCGCTGTTGGCGGTAATTTCAGTACGACGTTCATCACCAAACTGGTCACGCATTGCCACCAGCTCTTCGCGGATGACTTCCATCAGACGCTCGGCGCTCTGCAGGATGTGGATCAGTTCTGCGATCTGGTCCAGCAGCTCTTTGTATTCGTCGAGCAGCTTTTCGTGCTCAAGGCCGGTCAGTTTCTGCAGACGCAGATCCAGAATTGCCTGAGCTTGCTGTTCAGTCAGGTAGTACTGACCGTCACGAATACCGAACTGCGCTTCCAGCCATTCTGGACGTGCTGCGTCATCGCCCGCACGCTCCAGCATGGTGGCTACGTTGCCCAGATTCCATGGCTGTGCCAACAGGCCCGCTTTCGCTTCAGCTGGCGTTGGTGCGCGACGAATCAGTTCGATAATCGGATCGATGTTGGCCAGCGCAATGGCCAGACCTTCAAGGATGTGTGCACGGTCACGCGCTTTGCGCAGTTCGAAAATGGTACGGCGCGTCACCACTTCACGGCGGTGGCGCACGAAGGCTTCAATGATGCCTTTCAGCGTCATGATCTTCGGCTGGCCCTGATGGAGTGCCACCATGTTGATGCCGAAGGAGACTTGCAGTTGCGTCAGGGAATAGAGGTTGTTGAGCACCACTTCACCGACCGCATCGCGTTTGATCTCAATAACGATACGCATACCGTCTTTATCGGATTCATCACGCAGGCCGCTAATGCCTTCCACACGCTTCTCTTTCACCAGCTCGGCAATTTTCTCGATCAGGCGCGCTTTGTTTACCTGATACGGGATTTCATTGACGATGATGGTTTCGCGGCCGGTTTTTGCGTCGGTTTCAATCTCACCGCGTGCGCGGATATAAATCTTACCGCGACCGGTGCGATAGGCTTCTTCGATACCACGACGACCGTTGATGAACGCCGCAGTCGGGAAGTCAGGACCGGTGATGTGTTCCATCAGGCCTTCAACAGTGATGTCTTCGTCTTCGATAAAGGCGAGGCAGCCGTTGATCACTTCCGTCAGGTTATGCGGTGGAATGTTGGTCGCCATACCTACGGCGATACCGGACGAGCCGTTCACCAGCAGGTTAGGAATTTTGGTCGGCAGCACTTCAGGAATCTGCTCGGTGCCATCATAGTTCGGCACAAAATCGACGGTCTCTTTTTCGAGGTCCGCCAGCAGTTCAGAAGAGATCTTCGCCATACGCACTTCGGTATAACGCATCGCTGCGGCGGAGTCGCCATCAACGGAACCGAAGTTACCCTGACCATCTACCAGCATGTAGCGCAGGGAGAACGGCTGGGCCATACGAACGATACTTTCGTATACCGCGGAATCACCGTGTGGGTGATATTTACCGATCACGTCACCGACCACACGGGCCGATTTCTTATAAGCTTTGTTCCAGTCGTTACCCAGTTCGCTCATGGCAAAAAGCACACGGCGGTGCACCGGCTTCAAGCCATCACGCACATCGGGTAAAGCTCGGCCAACGATGACCGACATGGCGTAATCGAGGTAGGAGTTTTTTAACTCTTCTTCGATATTGACCGGTGTAATTTCTCTCGCAAGGTCGCTCATGGAGCCGCTATCCCTCTACATAATGCCGGTTTTTAATGGTGCGAAAGTATATCACAGTGGTTGCCCTCGGTGAACGTAAAGCAGGGTTTAATGCCGCTTTTCCTTGCAGGTGAGAGATGCGCTAGCAAGAGTTAAGCGTTTATACTGAGGGAATATTTTGTCAGGAGTCGTGATTCAATGAGTGAACAACCGCAGGAAAGCCGCCAAAACGTCGACCACGCTGAGATTGCCAAGTTTGAAGCGGTCGCATCGCGCTGGTGGGATTTAAAGGGTGAGTTTAAGCCGTTACACCGCATTAATCCACTGCGTCTTGGCTGGATTGCCCAACACAGCAATGGTTTGTTTGGTAAGAAGGTGCTGGATGTCGGCTGCGGTGGCGGTATTTTAGCGGAGAGCATGGCGCGTGAAGGAGCCAACGTGACCGGGCTGGATATGGGTGCGGAGCCGCTGGAAGTAGCACGGTTGCATGCGCTGGAGAGCGGTGTGAGCGTGAACTATGTGCAGCAGACCGTGGAAGACCATGCGATTAGCCATGCGGGGGCCTATGACGTGGTGACTTGCATGGAGATGCTGGAGCACGTACCGGATCCGCGTTCTGTGGTGCTGGCATGTGCGCAGTTGGTAAAGCCGGGCGGCGAAGTGTTCTTCTCGACCATTAACCGTAATCCCAAGGCGTGGTTGCTGGCGGTGTTTGGTGCCGAATATGTGATGCGCATGGTGCCGCGCGGTACACATGACGTGAAGAAGTTTATCCGTCCGGCGGAGTTGCTGAATTGGGTTGATGAGACGCCATTGCGTGAGAGAGGCATGATTGGCCTGCACTACAATCCGCTGACCAATCAGTTCCGTCTGGGGCGTGGTGTGGATGTGAATTATATGGTGCATACGCATCGTCAGGATTGAGTGTTAGCGTGGTTGCTGGTTGCTGTGGGAACCGTGCGTCGGCCAGTAAAGCCCCGCCCGATCGCAAAGGAAACACGCATCCATGCAGATCGGCCGCCGCATCCCTGCGGCGGACGCTTTGCTCTTCGGGCGGGGCTTTACTGGCCCTGAACGTTGATCATGGCTTTGAGTCGCGCTGCGTTGTGGATTGAGCTTCATTAAGTTGCCCTCGCAGCCGCTGCCATTAACATGATGCAGCAGCGCGTTTTTCTTCCTATCTACCCGCTTTAGGTACTTTCAATCATGCTGCTACCCGATTGTGCGGAGATGTCCATGCCGCCATCACTGCGGAAATATCCCCTTAAACGCGGTTTTCTTTCTTGGTTCGCTCATTAACGCTTCCAACGCCTCAACGCACGCCAGGTAGTGTGCCGTTTTCTTGTGCGCCAGCACGGCGGCCTCATCGGTGTAAGCTTCATAAATAAAGAAGCGCGTCGGCACATGGCTGTCCTGCAACACATCAAAACGCAGATTGCCGGGTTCCTCCAGCGCACCTAAATGATTGAGCTTAAAAACCCGCAAAAACTCGTCGATACAGTCGGGTTTGACGTTGATCTCGACCAGCGTGACTTCCATCGGCTTGTCCTTTTTATCGCGATTGGCAAAGTGGCAATCCTGGTAAAGCTTGTTTAATAAAACTCTCGCAGCGATCACAGTTCAAACTTTCAGCGGTGGGCTAAGCCGTTCATCTGGAGGTGAAAACCCTCGCGCACAGCTATCTTTGCAGTAACACCCGTTGGGCCGTCGGCGTGGAGCACTTTTCCGTTTCAACAGGAGTTTTGCGATGTCACACGCCCCGCATTTGATGGCGCTCGACGCCGGTACTGGCAGTATTCGCGCCGTGATTTTCAATCTTCAGGGTGAACAGGTCGCCGTGGCGCAAGCTGAATGGCGGCACCTCGCCCTGCCCGACGTGCCGGGATCGATGGAGTTTGATCTGAGCCACAACTGGCAACTCGCCTGTCAGTGTATTCAGCAGGTGCTGCAACAGTCGCAGTTGCCAGCCAGCGCGATTCGCAGCGTGGCCTGCTGCTCGATGCGCGAAGGGATCGTGCTCTATAACAAAGCTGGCGAAGCAATTTGGGCCTGTGCCAACGTGGATGCCCGCGCCAGCCGCGAAGTGAGTGAGCTGAAAGAGATTCATCACGGCGAGTTTGAGCGTGAAATCTATCAGTGCTCAGGGCAAACCCTGGCACTTGGGGCAATGCCACGCCTGTTATGGCTGGCGCATCATCGACCCGATATTTATCGTCAGGCGGCAACGCTGTCGATGATCAGCGACTGGCTGGCAAAATGCCTGAGTGGCGAACTGGCAGTGGATCCCTCCAACGCGGGCACCACCGGCCTGCTGGATTTACGCACCCGAAACTGGCGGCCTGATTTGCTGGAGATGGCGGGTTTGCGCGGCGATATATTGTCACCCGTGGCCGAAACCGGTACGCAACTGGGAACCGTGACAGCCGAAGCCGCTCGTCAGTGTGGGCTGGTGCAAGGCACAGTGGTTGGCATGGGCGGCGGTGATGTGCAGTTGGGGACACTGGGGTTAAGTGTCGTGAATGCGGGGGAAACTGCTGTGCTCGGCGGCACTTTCTGGCAGCAGGTGGTGAATCTGCCGCAGCCGCAGATTGATCCTCAAATGAACATTCGCGTGAATCCGCATGTGATCCCCGGTATGGCGCAGGCGGAAGCGATCAGTTTCTTTACCGGCCTCACGATGCGCTGGTTCCGTGATGCCTTTTGCAGCGAAGAGAAACTGCTGGCGGAGCGGCTGGGTGTGGATTGCTACAGCCTGCTGGAAGAGATGGCGGCACGCGTCCCCGCCGGTTCGTGGGGCGTGATGCCGGTGTTCTCAGATGCAATGCACTTCAACAAGTGGTATCACGCTGCGCCTTCCTTTATTAATCTTTCCATCGACCCCGAACGCTGCAATAAACAGACGCTCTTCCGTGCGCTGGAAGAGAATGCCGCGATTGTTTCGGCCTGCAATCTGGATCTGGTGGCCGCCTTTTCCGGTGTCCAAACCTCACAGATAGTGTTTGCCGGAGGCGGTGCGAAGGGCAAATTGTGGAGCCAGATTTTGAGCGATGTCACGGGGCTGACGGTCAAAGTGCCGCAGGTGAAAGAAGCCACCGCCCTGGGCTGCGCGATTGCGGCTGGCGTCGCCGCTGGGGTTTATCGCAGTTTGCAGGAAACCGGGCAAGCATTAGTACGCTGGGAGCGCGAATTTCACCCCAACGCAGAACACCACCAACTCTATCAACAGCAAAAAGCCAACTGGCAGAAAGTCTATGCCGACCAACTCACCCTGGTGGACAGTGGGTTAACCACCTCGATGTGGAAAGCGCCAGGTTTGTAACTCACTGCTATCCAGATCAATTTCCTTTTAGACGCATGCCACGCATTTTTGTAGGCTGGATTGGTCACAAAAAATTCATAAGCAATTTTAGATAAGTTCGCTACTGGCGGCCTTGTCAGGGCTTTTTTGACTTCAGAAATTTCCGTGATGAGAACCTTTGAGCAATAAACACGCGCTCGATCAAAAAGTGAAAAAAAAGTCGCTGGCAGTTGACACCATTGGCAGGCCTTATGGAATGGGGATCCAGGAATTTCGCTACCCCCCTGGACGGATTTTTTCGCGAAAATCAACTCTTGTGATGATCAGAATGCTGACTAGAATACTCACCATATTGTTGTTCAAACTTCCCGCACCCCCTATATATAGTGTTTATCCACAGGCTTACTCACAACGAGCGGCTTGTGCATAGGCCTTGTGAATAGATGGGGGATAACTCACTCTTTCATGGACAGGTAAACACGCGACATGAACCAAAGTCTGCTCGTTACTAAACGCGATGGCCGCCAGGAGCGCATTGATCTCGATAAGATTCACCGGGTACTGGATTGGGCCGCTGAAGGGCTGAATAACGTCTCCGTGTCTCAGGTTGAGTTGCGCTCCCACATTCAGTTCTACGATGGAATTCGTACTTCTGATATCCATGAGACCATCATCAAGGCCGCTGCAGACCTGATCTCCCGTGATGCGCCGGATTACCAGTACCTGGCTGCTCGCCTCGCCATCTTCCACCTACGTAAAAAAGCGTACGGCCAGTTTGAGCCGCCGAAGCTGTACGATCAGGTCGTGAAAATGGTTGAGATGGGCAAATACGACCGTCACCTGCTGGAAGATTACAGCGTAGAAGAGTTCGAGCAGATGGACGGCTTCATCGACCACTGGCGCGACATGAACTTCTCTTACGCTGCGGTGAAGCAGCTGGAAGGTAAATACCTGGCGCAGAACCGTGTGAGCGGTGAAATCTACGAGAGTGCCCAGTTCCTGTATATTCTGGTTGCTGCATGCCTGTTCTCCGGTTATCCGCGTGAGACGCGTATGGATTACGTGCGTCGCTTCTATGATGCCGTGTCCACCTTCAAGATCTCACTGCCGACGCCAATCATGTCTGGCGTGCGTACCCCAACGCGTCAGTTCAGCTCTTGCGTCTTGATCGAATGCGGTGACAGCCTTGATTCCATCAATGCCACCTCCAGCGCTATCGTAAAATACGTGTCGCAGCGTGCGGGTATCGGTATCAACGCTGGTCGCATTCGTGCGCTGGGTAGCCCAATCCGTGGCGGCGAAGCCTTCCATACCGGTTGCATCCCGTTCTATAAACATTTCCAGACGGCAGTGAAGTCGTGCTCACAAGGCGGCGTACGTGGCGGTGCAGCCACCCTGTTCTACCCAATGTGGCATCTGGAAGTGGAAAGCCTGCTGGTGCTGAAAAACAACCGTGGCGTTGAAGGCAACCGCGTACGTCACATGGACTACGGCGTACAGATCAACAAGCTGATGTATACCCGTCTGTTGAAAGGTGAAGAGATCACCCTGTTCAGCCCGTCTGACGTGCCAGGTCTGTACGATGCGTTCTTCGCCGATCAGGACGAGTTTGAGCGTCTGTACACCAAATACGAGAAAGACGACAGCATCCGCAAACAGCGCGTGAAAGCAGTTGAACTGTTCTCACTGATGATGCAGGAACGTGCTTCTACTGGCCGTATCTACATCCAGAACGTCGATCACTGCAACACCCACAGCCCGTTTGATCCGGCTATCGCGCCCGTCCGCCAGTCTAACCTGTGCCTGGAAATCGCGCTGCCGACCAAACCGCTGAACGACGTCAATGATGAAAGCGGCGAAATTGCCCTGTGTACGCTGTCTGCGTTTAACCTTGGTGCGATTGACAGTCTCGACGATTTGGAAGAGCTGGCGACCCTCGCGGTACGTGCGCTGGATGCCCTGCTGGATTATCAGGATTACCCCATCCCGGCGGCAAAACGCGGCGCAATGGGTCGTCGTACTCTGGGTATTGGCGTGATCAACTACGCTTATTATCTGGCGAAAAACGGCGTGCGTTATTCTGATGGCAGCGCCAACAACCTGACGCATAAAACCTTTGAAGCGATCCAGTACTACCTGCTGAAAGCCTCGAACGAGCTGGCAAAAGAGCAAGGTGCCTGTACGTGGTTCAAAGAGACCACCTACTCACAGGGCATTCTGCCGATCGACACCTATAAAAAGGATCTCGACGCCGTTTGCAGCGAGCCGTTGCACCTGGATTGGGAAGGTCTGCGTGAGTCGATCGTTACGCACGGTCTGCGTAACTCCACGCTCTCTGCCCTGATGCCGTCTGAAACCTCTTCGCAGATTTCAAACGCCACCAACGGTATTGAGCCACCGCGTGGTCACATCAGCATCAAAGCATCCAAAGACGGTATTTTGCGTCAGGTGGTGCCAGAGTATGAGCGTCTGAAAGATCAGTACGAACTGCTGTGGGAAATGCCCTCTAACGACGGTTACTTACAGTTGGTTGGTGTGATGCAGAAATTTATCGATCAGGCGATTTCGTCGAACACCAACTATGATCCAAGCCGTTTTGCCAATGGCAAAGTGCCGATGAAACAGCTGCTGAAAGATCTGCTGACCGCGTATAAATTTGGCGTGAAAACCCTGTACTACCAAAACACCCGTGATGGTGCGGAAGATGCGCAGGACGACCTGGCTCCTTCCATTCAGGATGACGGCTGCGAAAGCGGCGCTTGTAAGATTTAATTAGTCAGACGCCCTATCTTGTCAGGGCCGGCAATGGTCGGCCCTCATCACTTTTGGACTTAGCCATGGCTTACACCACATTTTCGCAGAACAAAAACGACCAGCTGTTAGAACCGATGTTCTTCGGCCAGTCAGTGAACGTTGCCCGTTTCGACCAGCAGAAATATGACATTTTTGAAAAGCTGATCGAAAAACAGCTCTCCTTCTTCTGGCGTCCGGAAGAAGTGGATGTCTCACGCGATCGTATCGATTATCAGGCGCTGCCAGATCACGAAAAACACATCTTTATCAGCAACCTGAAATACCAGACGCTGCTGGATTCCATTCAGGGTCGCAGCCCTAACGTGGCCCTGCTGCCGTTGATTTCGATTCCAGAACTCGAAACCTGGATCGAAACCTGGGCGTTCTCTGAGACCATCCACTCGCGCTCTTACACCCATATCATCCGTAACATCGTCAACGATCCTTCACTGGTGTTTGACGACATCGTCACTAACGAGCAGATTCTGGCGCGTGCACAGGACATCTCGAAGTATTACGACGATCTGATCGAGATGACCAGCTACTGGCATCTGCTGGGAGAAGGCACGCACGAAGTGGCGGGTAAAACCGTGACCGTGAATCTGCGTGCGCTGAAAAAGCAGCTGTATATCTGCCTGATGAGCGTTAACGCACTGGAAGCGATTCGCTTTTACGTCAGCTTCGCCTGTTCATTCGCCTTCGCCGAGCGCGAGCTGATGGAAGGTAACGCCAAAATCATCAAACTGATTGCGCGCGATGAAGCTCTGCACCTGACCGGCACTCAGCACATGCTGAACCTGCTGCGCACCGGTGAAGATGATCCTGAAATGAAAGAGATCGCCGCCGAGTGCCGTGATGAGTGTTTCGACCTGTTCAAGAAAGCCGCCGAGCAAGAGAAAGAGTGGGCAGATTATCTGTTCAGCGGTGGCTCGATGATCGGTCTGAATAAAGACATTCTGTGCCAGTACATTGAGTACATCACCAACATTCGCATGCAAGCGGTTGGCCTCGATCTGCCGTTCCAGACGCGTTCTAACCCGATTCCATGGATCAACTCCTGGTTGGTATCAGATAACGTGCAGGTGGCACCGCAGGAAGTGGAAGTCAGTTCTTACCTGGTGGGTCAGATTGATGCCGAAGTCGGCGAAGACGACTTCAACGACTTCCAGCTGTAAGCATGAGTCGTTCTGTTGTTATTCTGCGCAGTTCCGGCTCCCGGCTGGAGTGCGCAGAAGATCATCCCAATCTGTTGACGGCACTGGAAGCGCACAATGTTTGCGTAGAGTTTCAGTGCCGTGAAGGCTACTGCGGTTCATGCCGCATGCGCTTGCTAAAAGGCGAAGTGGCTTACGCGGAAACCCCATTGGCGTTTATTCAGAAGGGTGAGATTTTGCCCTGCTGCTGCCGCGCCAAAGGGGAGATTGAGATCGAGATTTAAACACCGGGTCGCCATCAATGGCGCCCCGGTGAAATTCATGGCAAAGCCTGCCCACATTCCTACTGTTTCACAGCTTCCAGCACATCAATCCAGCCATGCCCGTTACTGACTTCACTGCCGTGCAGCCAGCGACGCAGCATGTTCATCGCCATCATCGCCACGACTTTCTGCCGGGTTTCAACATTGTGACGCCCATGGGTGAACTTCACGCGCTGGCCCCAGCTGGCTTCCGGCGTATGCAGCGCAATCGCCACTTCGCCCTCTTCCAGATTGCCCACCGACAGCGCCAATACCGTGCCGTGATGTGCGGCCAGATCGCGCGTGCGCTCGACCTGGGATTCCAGCGGTTCATCATGAGGAGGCAGAATCTCTGCTGCGCTGAGCGGCACGTCTGCTGATGCCAGCTGCCAGTTGAGGAATCCCGCCGTATATTGCTCGCTTAGCGCCAGCCGGAAACCACGCTGTTGCAACTCACGCGCTAACAAAGCAGGCAAACCTTCAGTGCCTTCGAAGATAGTGCATTCCGCCAGCAGCAGCTTAACCTGCTGCCACGCCTGTTCCATCGCCACGCGCTGGCTGGCCGGTCCGGTGAGTTTGATTTCAATGATTGGCATTGATGAGCGATAGCCCATTACCACACCTTCCGGCAACGGTAACGGCTCCAGTTCGGCAGCAATGTCACTCTCGCCGCGACCAAAGGTAGTCAGACGCAAACACAGCGGCGGCTCAGGTAAATCAAAACGCGCTTTCAAACGCGGAATGATCTCCTGCTCGACCATCACTTTAAATTCGGACGGCACGCCCGGCGTGAAGAATATCCAGCAGCGATTGAGCTGAAGTGCAAAGCCACACGCGGTCCCCACCGGATTATCAATCAGCTCGGCATTCGCCGGAATTTCCGCCTGCTTGCGGTTGCTCGGCGCCATGATGCGTCCACGGCTGGCAAACCAGGCTTCCATTTTTTCCAGCCATTCTTGCTGGATCACTAATTCGGTACCACACGCGGTAGCTGCCGCCAGCGCGCTAAGATCGTCGCTGGTTGGCCCAAGGCCGCCGTTCACAATCAGCACATCGGCAATCTGGCTGCGACTCTGCAGCGCCTCTACCAGTGAGGACATCGCGTCACCCACGGTACTGCGGCTGGTCATTGGCAAACCGTGCTGGAACAGCACATCCGCGAGCCATGCGGCGTTGGTATCGACAATCTGGCCATGCAACACTTCATCGCCCGTAGAGAGCATTTCAACACGTATCACGTTACTTTCTCCTTATCCCTGTCGCTTTACTGTAGAAAGCGCGCACGCGAAACACAATCGCCGTTGATGCGAAACAAGGATTCGAGACAAATGAGAGGGATAACGCGGTAAAAAAGAGGAATCGGGCGTAACTGGCGTTACGCCCCGACAATTTAGCGGCGGGCCAACAGTAAACCGACAAACAGGCCAGCGGCGGCGCCAATGCCGATCCCCTGCCACGGTTTTTCATGCACATAATCGTCGGCACGGTAGGCCGCTTTTTTGGCACGGTAATAATAGCTGTCAGAAGCCTGGCTAACGCGATTCTTCACGTCTTCCAGCGCTTGTTCCGCTTTAAGTTTCAATTCGATGTACTTTTGATCGGCCGGATCACCCGACGATTTCAGTACTTCTTCCAAAGTTTCTGTCAGTAGCGCCAGGTCGTCATCAAGGCGAGTTTCAAATTGATCTGAAGATGACACGTTATACTTCCTCCATGCTCGTCACTTATCGTCGTTTAACTATAGTCATAAATTCGGTATTTGCTGCGCGCAAGGGATTCGGATTACGCTGGTTTTTGCTCGACTCAATGCAAAGTTGCGTAATCCGCGCTGTTGCAGCGTGAAATCTGCTTCGCTTATTTGATTAATCTGATAAATTTTTGTCAGACTGAATTTTTTAATTTCGCGACTGTCGTATCCCCTTGTAGCCAGACGCAATGCGTCTTACGACAGTCACAACACACCAGAGCAGCTAAGGATTAGATTTCCGGCATGAATCGTAGAAAATTTATGAAAGCGTCCATGGCCCTCTCTGCCGCAAGCGGCATGACCGGGCTCTCCTCGCTGTTTGCGCAGTCCGCCTGGGCCGATGATGGCATCGCCGACGGCACCGCAGTGCGCTTCGATTTCGACTCACTGAAAAAGAAAGCATCCGCGCTGGCGAAACAGCCCTGGGGCGGCGCACCCGGCCCGCTTCCTGACACCCTGGCCAATCTGACACCGCAGGCTTACAACGAAATTCAGTACGATGCCAACCATTCGCTGTGGAACAACATTCCCGATCGCGAGTTAGATGTGCAGTTCTTCCACGTGGGGATGGGCTTTAAACGTCGTATCCGTATGTTCTCCGTGGATGCCGATAGCCGTGAAGCGCGCGAAATCCACTTCCGCCCCGAACTGTTTAACTATCACAACGCTAATGTCGATACCCAGCAGCTGGTCGGCAAAACCGATTTGGGCTTCGCCGGTTTCCGCGCGTTTAAAAAACCAGAACTGGCGCGTCGCGATATCGTCTCGTTCCTCGGCGCGAGCTACTTCCGTGCGGTTGATGAAACTTTCCAGTACGGCTTGTCAGCGCGCGGTGTGGCAGTCAACACCTTTAGCAACGGCCACGAGGAGTTCCCTGACTTTACCGCCTTCTGGTTTGAAACACCGAAAGCCGACGATACCACCTTTGTGGTTTATGCGCTGCTGGACGGCGCCAGCGTCACCGGTGCGTACAAGTTCACTATCCACTGCGAAGAGAAACGCGTGGTGATGGAGGTGGAAAACCACCTGTTTGCTCGTAACGACATTCGTCAGCTCGGCATCTCGCCGATGACCAGTATGTTTAGCTGCGGCACCAACGAGCGTCGCATGTGCAATACCTATCATCCACAAATCCATGACTCCGATCGTCTGGCAATGTGGACCGGAAAAGGGGAATGGATTGCACGTCCGCTGAACAACCCGCAACGCTTACAGTTCAATGCTTATGAAGATGAAAACCCACGTGGTTTTGGTCTGTTGCAGCTCAATCACGACTTCAAAGATTATCAGGATGTCATTGGCTGGTATGACAAACGCCCAAGCCTGTGGGTTGAGCCAATTGGCAAGTGGGGCAAAGGCGCCATCAACCTGATGGAGATCCCGACGACCGGTGAAACCCTGGATAACGTAGTGTGCTTCTGGCAGCCAACGGAACCGGTTAAAGCGGGCAGCGAATTTAACTTCCAGTACAAACTCTACTGGAGCCAACTGCCACCTGTGCGCAGCGGGCTGGCGCGCGTGGATGCGACACGTACCGGTATTGGTGGCTTCCCGGAAGGTTGGGCGCCGGGCGAACACTTCCCCGATCAGTGGTGCCGTCGCTTTGCGATTGATTTCGTCGGTGGCGATCTGAAAGCCGCAGCGCCGAAAGGTATTGAGCCGGTGATCACCGTCAATGCCGGTACCATCAAGCAGGTTGAGATTCTGTATGTTGAACCCCTCAACGGCTACCGCATCTTGTTTGACTGGTATCCGAACAGCGACTCCACCAAGCCGGTGGATATGCGCCTGTTCCTGCGCACCAAAGATGAGACCTTAAGTGAAACCTGGCTGTATCAGTATTTCCCACCGCCGCCGGATCAGCGTAAATACACCGATGACCGACAGATGACGCCGGGCTGATATCCCCTAAAAAGTTCGAATTTCAGGAAGGCGGCAAACACGAGAGCCCGATGAGCTGACTCAAGTCAGTGATTCGGGTGAGCCAGGCAGCCAACTCACCGGAAATTTGAAGTATGACGGGTATAAATGGCGAGGAGTATTCCTCGCCATTACGCTTTCTGCATACCGATGTGTGGAATGTTATCTTCCATGTAAACGTCCCCCACCGCTTTGAAGCCAAGACGACCGTAAAACCCTTCCAGATGGGCCTGCGCCGATAAATAAATAGTGCGTTGCGGCCAATGGGTATCGCAGCTCTCCAGCGCTTTCTCCATCAGTCGATAGCCCAACTTCAGGCCACGCGCTTCTTCGGACACGATCACGCGACCAATCATCACCGGGGCGCTGTCCAGTGAGGGCGTAAGCACACGAGCGTAGGCCAATAATTTGCCGTCAAGGAAGCCCATGATATGGCGATTCTCTGCTCGCAAATCCTGACCATCTACGTCTTGATAGGGGCAGTTCTGCTCCACAATGAATACGTGATTGCGCAGTGCCAGCACGGTATATAACTGCTGTGCACTCAGTTCACTGTGGTGGCAATCAAGCCATTGCATTTCCATGATGCTTCCTTGTCTGAGCGAAAAAAGTGATCTCCTGAGAGTATCACAGCGCGCGGGGATTGAGCAGCCATACAGGGTTGCCGCATTGCCTTGCCGTGATCGTATTCTCAGATTACAGGCAAAAAAAATCAGGCCCTGAGGCCTGATTCATGGGGTCAAAGCGCATTTACATCAGCGGCTGAGCCATCTGCACCAGCGAAATCAGTGGCTGAGGATAGACACCCAGCAGCAGCACCAGAATCGCCGAGATCAGCACCACCACACCACCGGCGGTGAACGCCCAGTTGGCTGGCGTGTCACGATCGCGCGTGTGCATTTCTGGTGGGCTGAGGTACAGACTCACCGTCACACGCAGATAGTAGTAAAGACCGATCGCACTGCCGGCAACGACTGCCGCGGTTAACCACCACAGATGCGCGTTCACACCGGAAGCAATGACGTAGAACTTACCAATGAAGCCCAGCGTCATCGGGATACCGGCCAGAGACAGCATCATGACGGTCATGACCGCTGACAAAATTGGACGATGCCAGAACAGACCACGATAAGAGTAAAGCGTATCCGCATCCGGGCCACGGTACGGGCTGGACATCAGGCTGACCACACCGAACGCGCCGAGGCTGCTGAACAGGTAACCCGCCAGGTACACACCCGCCGTTTCCAGTGACAGCTGATGGGTTTTCACCGCAATCAGCGACACCAGCAAATAGCCAAGATGCGCGATCGATGAGTAACCGAGCAGACGTTTGATGTTGCTCTGCGAAATCGCCATCAGGTTACCGAACAGAATCGACACAAAGGCGATAACACCGAGCACGGTGCGCACGGCTTCGCTGTCGGTCACTGGCGCGTACAGGAACAAGCGCATCACCACACCAAAGATGGCGATCTTGCTGGCGGTGGCCAGGAAGGTTGAAACCGGCGCAGGCGCACCCTGATAAACGTCTGGTGTCCACAGGTGGAACGGAACCAGTGACAGCTTAAAGCCGAGGCCGATAATCATCATGCCCAAACCGACCAGCAGCAGCGGCTGTTGGATCATGCTGTCATTCAGGCTTTTACCCAGTTGCACAAAGCTCAGGCTGCCAGAATCGGCATAAATCAACGCGATACCAAAGATCAGGAACGAAGACGCTGCAGCGGACAGGATCATGTACTTCAGTGCCGCTTCCAGCGAACGTTTCTGACGGAATGCGTAACCGATAAGACCAAACAGCGGCAGTGACAGCAGTTCAATACCAATGAACAGCGCCGCCAGATGATTGGCACTCGCCAGCACGATGCCACCGAGCGCCGCAATCAGCACCAGCAGATAGAACTCATCTTTGTTGTCCGGGAAACCGGCCAGCCACGGATAAGCAAAGGTGCAGGTTGCTAGGCTGGCCAGCAGCACCAGCGCGGTGTAGAACATTGAGTAACCGTCAACGCGCAGCAGCGGCGTGACATCCATGGCACCGACATGACCGACAAACCACAGTGAAAACAGCGCTACGTTCAGGCCAATGACCGTCAGCGTGGCATTAACAAAGTGGTTGCGTCGCCACGCAATGGACAGCATCACCACCACCACCGTCAATCCGACGATCAACAGCGGCAGTAACGCAATCAGATGTTGAGGAGTTATTGTCATGGCGAATTACGGCCTTGTAGTTGAAATTGAAGCGGTAAACCACTGCTGAATATTGCTCATCGCAGCGTGAGAGGTATCAAGGATCGGCTGTGGATAAACACCCAGCAGAACCAGCAGCACCACCAGCACGCCGATCGTCATGAATTCACGCGGTGACATGCCCGGCAGCGGAGCTTTCGATTTCGCTTCGCCGTAGTAAGCGCGCTGCATCATCACCAGCGAATACACCGAGGCAAACACCAGACCAAAGGTGGCAATCACGATAATCACCGGCACCACCTGGAAACTGCCGGTCAGAATCATAAATTCGCCGACAAAGTTACCGGTGCCTGGCATACCGAGGTTGGCCACCGCGAAGAACAGCGACAGGCCTGGAATCCATTTGATACGTCCCCACAAACCGCCCATCTGGCGCAGGTCACGGGTATGCAGACGCTCATAAAGCTGCCCACACAAGATGAACAGTGCTGCGGCGGACAGGCCGTGAGCAATCATCTGAATCACCGCGCCCTGGAACGCCAGCTGGCTGCCAGTGTAGATAGCAATCAGCACGAAGCCCATGTGCGAAACGGAGGTGTAAGCAATTAGACGTTTGATATCCGTCTGCGAGAACGCCATCCAGGCACCGTAGAAGATACCCAGAACACCGAGCCACATAGCAATCGGCGCAAACTCTGCGGAAGCATTCGGGAACAGTGGCAGGCTGAAACGCAGCAGACCATACGCCGCCGTTTTCAGCAAGATTCCTGCGAGGTCAACCGAACCCGCAGTTGGCGCCTGACTGTGCGCATCCGGCAACCAGCCGTGCAGGGGCACCACTGGCATTTTCACTGCGAAAGCGATAAAGAAGCCGAGCATTAGCAGATATTCAACGGTGTGCGACATTGGCGTTTTCAGCAGTTCTTCGTAGCTGAAGGTCCAGACGCCCGTGGCGTTGTAGTGCACGAACACCAGCGCCAGAATCGCAATCAACATCACCAGACCCGAAGCCTGGGTATAGATGAAGAATTTGGTCGCTGCCGAGATACGGGTTTTACCGTCAGAGGCTTTGTGACCCCAGAGCGCGATGAGGAAGTACATCGGCACCAGCATCATTTCCCAGAAGAAGAAGAACAGGAACATGTCGATGGAGAGGAACACGCCAATCACACCACCGAGGATCCACATCAGGTTGAGGTGGAAAAAGCCCTGATACTTCTCGATTTCATTCCAGGAACAGAGCACCGCCATCAACCCGAGCAGACCGGTCAGCACCACCATCAGCAGTGACAAACCGTCGATAGCCAGATGGAAGTTAATGCCGAAGCGCGGAATCCATGGCACCGAGAAAGTCGACTGCCACTGCGGCATTCCTGCAGCCTGGGTGAGTGAATAGCCTCCCTGCAGCCACAACTGCAGACCGAGTGCCAGCGTCAGCCCCATGGTGATCATGGCGATCCAACGCGGCACTTTTGCGCCGAGGCGCTCTGCTAACCAGCAAAGCAGACCCCCAACAAAAGGTATGATTATTAGCCAAGGTAATAGCACGGCATACTTCCCTTTTTTCAACCTGATTTCGAGCTATCTTGCTTGCCACGTTCATCACCGTCAGCGCTCGCCACCCTCACGTACAAAATACGCTTGGGTTGCTGCACACTGACGGCAACGAAACGGGCTACATCAATAACGCTTCGTCATTCAGGCAATTTTTCACATTCGCTTCTGGGATGAGAGAATCCTTGATTCTCTCGCCCCCGCTCATCAATCTTTAAATCACCAGCATCAGCGCCAGTACCACCACGGCACCGACACTCATGGAAGCCACATACCAGCGCACGTAACCGTTCTCGCTCACCACCAGGCCTTTATTACCAATGCGCGACAATAGCGCAGGCAGGTTCATCAGTGAGTTCAGCGGATCGCGCTTCAGCAGCCAGGCAATGCCCAAATAAGGTTTTACAAACACCTTGTCATACAGCCAGTCGAAGCCCCATGCCGCGAACCACCAGGTGCCGAAGAAACGGCCCGGCGCGCTATTGGCAACACTGGTGACCAGCTGGCGTTTGCCAAGCCATAGGGCAGCAGCAATCAGGATGCCGACAATCGCGACCACGCCTGAGGTGATTTCCAGCGCCACTTTTCCGCCCTCACCGAATTCATTCTGCGGCAGCACGCCCGCCAGCGGTGGCGTGATCATGGCGCCAACGAAGGTGGAGAGCACTAACAGCACAATCAGTGGCAGATGGTGAGTGATGCCTTTGCCCGCGTGCGCATGAATTTTCTCTTCGCCGTGGAACACGATGAAGATCATGCGGAAGGTGTAGATCGAGGTCAGGAATGCACCGACCAGACCCGCCACCATCAGATTGATGTGACCATTCGCCAGCGCACCAAACAGGATTTCGTCTTTACTGTAGAAACCTGCGGTAATCAGCGGCAGTGCCGCCAGCGCAGCGCCGCCGACCAGGAAGCAGGTGTACACCAGTGGGATGCTCTTACGCAGGCCGCCCATTTTGAAGATGTTCTGCTCGTGGTGGCAGGCCAGAATGACCGAACCAGAAGAAAGGAACAGCAGTGCTTTGAAGAAGGCGTGCGTCATCAAGTGGAAAATGGCCGCGTCCCATGCCTGCACGCCCAGCGCGAGGAACATGTAGCCGATTTGACTCATGGTAGAGTAAGCCAGCACGCGCTTGATGTCGGTTTGCACCAGCGCGGCAAAGCCTGCCAGCACCAACGTAATCGCCCCCACAATACCCACCAGATGCAGCACTTCCGGCGTCAGCAGGAACAAGCCATGGGTACGCGCAATCAGGTAAACACCCGCGGTTACCATGGTGGCGGCGTGGATCAGAGCTGATACCGGCGTAGGACCCGCCATCGCATCAGCCAGCCACGTTTGCAGTGGCAACTGTGCAGATTTACCGACCGCACCGCCCAATAACATCAGGGTTGCCCACTGCAGCATGTGGTTGTCAGCGGCGAAATGCGCCGGCGCCAGTTCCACCAGCTCGCGGAAGTTCAGCGTACCCAGTTCGTTATAGAGAATGAACAGTGCGAATGCGAGGAACACGTCACCGACGCGGGTGATGATGAACGCTTTCATCGCCGCCTTGCCGTTTTCTGGATTGCTGTAGTAGAAGCCAATCAGCAGATAAGAGCAGAGGCCCACGCCTTCCCAACCGAGATACATCAGCATCAGGTTGTCGGCCAGCACCAACACCACCATGCTCGCGATGAACAGGTTGGTGTAAGCGAAGAAGCGTGAATAGCCCTCTTCACCGCGCATGTACCAGGAAGCAAACATGTGGATGAAGAAGCCGACGCCGGTCACCACTGACAGCATGGTCAGAGACAAGCCGTCCAGTACCAGGTTCACTTTGATATCAAAGTGGCCGACCTGAATCCATGTCCACAACGCCTGAGTAAAAGGCTGTTGACCGTTACTGAAGAAATCCATACCAACGAAAACGGTGGTCAACGCCGCCAGACCGACCGATCCCATTCCCACCGCTGCCGACAGATTCTCCGACCAGCGACCACGGGAAAACGCCAATAGCAGGAAGCCAATCAGCGGAAATAATACGGTTAAATAGAGAAGATTCATCCGCGCATCTCGCTCACTGTGTCAATGTTCAGCGTCTGACGACGACGATAGAGCTGGAGCAGCAGGGCCAGGCCGATGCTGGCTTCCGCCGCCGCGAGGCTGATCGCCAGAATGTACATCACCTGGCCGTCAGCTTGTCCCCAGTAGCTGCCAGCTACCACCAACGCGAGCGCGGCGGCGTTGATCATGATCTCCAGACCAATCAGCATAAATAGCAAATTGCGGCGCAGTACCAGCGAGGTCAGGCCGAGAACAAACAGCACAGCAGCCAACATCAGGCCGTGTTGTAACGGGATCATGCGTGATCCTCCTTATTCGCATGTGCATCAGCATGGCGATTGCTCAGCACTTCGCCCTGACGCTCTTCACGTCCGATATGGAAGGCCACCACCAGACCGGCCAGCAGCAGCATTGACGCCAGCTCAACCGCCAGTACGTAAGGACCAAACAGACTGATACCCACCGCTTTGGCATCGATAACGTTGCCATCAATGCCCTGATCGTGCGCGGTGCTAATGGCGTAAATCATCACCACCAGCAGCAACAGGGAGACGATGCCAGGCCCAATCCACAGCGAAGGCTTCAGCCACTCGCGCTCCTGGTCCTGCTGGGTTTTGCCCAGGTTCAGCATCATCACCACGAACACGAAAAGCACCATAATGGCACCGGCGTAAACGATGATCTCCAGCGCACCGGCAAAGTAAGCGCCCATTGAGAAGAACACGCCCGCAATCGAAAGCAGCGAAACAATCAGGTACAGCAGCGCATGTACCGGATTGGTGTGAGTGATAACGCGCAATGTCGTTAGCACCGCCACCAGTCCGCAAAGATAAAACGCAAATTCCATACCTGGCTCCTTAAGGTAACAAGCTTTTGACGTCGATTGGCTTGGCTTCGTTTTCCGCTTCGCCCTTCTCTTTCCCGTCGATCGCCATACCCGCCATGCGATAGAAGTTGTACTCCGGATATTTACCCGGACCGGAAATCAGCAGGTCCTGCTTCTCGTACACCAGATCCTGACGCTTGAACTCACCCAACTCAAAATCGGGGGTCAGCTGAATCGCCGTGGTCGGGCAGGCTTCTTCGCACAGACCGCAGAAGATGCAGCGCGAGAAGTTGATGCGGAAGAACTCCGGATACCAGCGACCATCAACCGTTTCCGCTTTCTGCAGTGAGATACAACCCACTGGACAGGCTACCGCACACAGGTTACAGGCAACACAGCGCTCCTCGCCGTCCGGATCGCGCGTCAGCACGATACGGCCACGGTAGCGCGGCGGCAGGTAAACCGGTTCTTCTGGATACATCTGGGTTTCGCGCTTGGCGAAGGCATGCATGCCTATCATCCAGATACTGCGCACTGTCGTGCCGAAGCCAACGACAATATCTTTTAAAGTCATCTCAAAACCCCTTACTGCGCGCTGTACAGAATCACTGCGGCGGTCGCCAGCAGGTTCAATAACGTCAACGGCAGACACACTTTCCAGCCGAACGACAGCACCTGGTCATAACGTGGACGCGGCAGCGCAGCACGAATCAGGATAAACATCACCATAAAGAACGCCGTTTTCAGGGCGAACCAGATGAATGGCGGCAGGAATGGACCGTGCCAGCCACCGAAGAACAGCGTGACAATCAGCGCTGAAACGGTGGTGATGGCCACATATTCACCGACGAAGAACAGACCGAACTTCATACCGGCATATTCGATGTGGTAACCATCGGCCAGTTCTTGTTCCGCTTCTGGCTGGTCAAACGGATGGCGGTGACAAACCGCGACACCCGCGATACAGAAGGTCACGAAGCCGAAGAACTGCGGAATGATGTTCCACAAGTGCGTCTGGCTCTCGACGATGGCGTTCATGTTGAATGAACCGGCTTGCGCCACCACACCCATCAGCGACAGGCCCAGGAACACTTCGTAGCTCAGCGTCTGCGCGGAAGCACGCATTGCACCCAGCAGTGAGTATTTGTTATTACTCGACCAACCGGCGAACAGCACGGCGTAAACCGCCAGACCGGCCATCATCAGGAAGAACAGCAGACCGATATTCAGATCTGTCACCATCCAGGTCGGTGAAACCGGCACGATGGCAAACGCCAGCAGCAGCGATACAAAGGCAATAACCGGTGCCAGAGTAAAGATGAAGCGGTCGGTAAACGGCGGAACCCAGTCCTCTTTGAAGAACATTTTGATCATGTCAGCGGCGAGCTGCAGTGAGCCGCCCCAGCCAACACGGTTCGGTCCATAACGGTTCTGCCATAAGCCGAGCAGACGACGCTCGGCGAAACTCATAAAGGCACCACAACCCACCACCACCAGCAGAATCACAATGGTTTTCAGGATCTGGATGAGGATGTCGATAGCGTCCGGTGTCAGCCAGCTCATTGTGCAGCCTCCTGCAGTTTGTCAACTTGCGCACCTGAGAGGAACGGCGGCACACCTGGCATACCCAGCGGCAGACCCACCTGCCCTGCTTGCAGGGAAGTGGAGAAGCGTACTGGCAGACGCAGCGTTTCACCGGCACAAACCAGTTCAACCGCAGAGCCGTTATTGACGCCCAGTTTCTCCGCATCAGCCGGGTTAATCACCAGCGTAGCTGGCGACATACGCTTCTGGAAGGTCGGTGAACGCTGAGTCATCTCTTCACTACCAAACAGCTGATAGTAAGGTGCAACGCGATATTGGCTGCCTTCAACAAAGCTTTCTGGCACGGCGGTGAACCACGGCAGTGATCCTTCGCTCGCTTCAAACAGACGCACACCCGGATCGCCATGACGCAGTTTGCCACCGACTTCAGCCTGGAACTTGTTCCATGCTTGCGGGGAGTTCCAGCCTGGAGCCCAGGCGAATGGAATCTGCGAACGTGGTGCGCCTGGTTGGTTGTTACCTTCCATTGAGAAGGCAAACATGGTGTCTTTGTCTTGCGGCTGACGCGGTTCGTGCACGCTAATATTGGCACGCATCGCGGTACGGCCACTGTTACGGTGCGGTGAACGCGCCAGTTTCTGACCGCGAATACGGAAGCTTGCATCCGGCGCCGCGTCTTTAATACCTTTCAACTGTGGCAATGCTGCAACGGTGGCATCGATCACGTGATCAAGCAGCGTCCAGTCAATCTGACGGCTTTCAACAGTGCTGTGCAGCGAGTGCAGCCAGCGCCAGCTCTCCAGCATCACAATGCTGTTGTCGTAATAAGACGGATCGTAAACCTGGAAGAAACGCTGTGCGCGGCCTTCCTGGTTGA
Source organism: Pantoea sp. JGM49 (assembly GCF_018257655.1). Classification (NCBI taxonomy): domain Bacteria; kingdom Pseudomonadati; phylum Pseudomonadota; class Gammaproteobacteria; order Enterobacterales; family Erwiniaceae; genus Pantoea; species Pantoea sp. JGM49. Next base: position 154,603 of record NZ_JAERJM010000003.1, read on the forward strand.
TCGAGGTGCCATCACTTTCTGCGAAGCTCGCCGTCGAGAGCACCAGACCGGCTTTCTCCAGCGTCGCAGTGCGTTGATGATCAACCACAATCACGTGTGCGGTGTTGTGCAAAGCCGCATCCACGGTGGCTTTCGGTGCATGGCGGTAAAGATCGTTTTCCAACACCACCAGCGCTTCCGCTTCGCCTTTATCCAGCTGTTCCAGCGCGCTATCCAGCGATTGCCCCCCCATCAGGCCGAGACCAAAGCTGTTAGCTGCACCGGCAAGGAAAGTGATACCGACATCGGCACCGCGACCTTTCAGTGCTTTTGCCACGTTGGCGGCCGCTTCAATCATCGCGGTGCTGCCAGAGTGAGTACCAGAAATAATCAGTGGTTTTTTGGCACCGGCTAACGCCTGTACCACCACATCCAGCTTGCCATTCAGCTTGCTGTCAAAGCCACTGACGGCTGGAGCGGCTTCATCGAGCGCATTGGCAATAGCGAAGCCGAGACGAGCCTGATCTTCCACCGGTGCGCGATAGCTCCACGCGGCGATATCATCAAGACGGGTTTCATCAACGTTGGTGACAAATAGCGGATGTTTGGCGTGCTGACCAATGTTCAGGATCGCCGCGATCTGCCAGTCAGCCACTTTCTGGGCTGCTGCCATTTCACGTGCTTTACCTTTCACCGCCTGACGCACAGAAAGTGCGACACGCGCACCGACCTGAGTCAGGTCTTCACCCAGCACCAGCACCGCATCGTAGCTTTCGATTTCGCGCAGTGATGGCGTGTAAATACCGCCTTCCTGCAGTACTTTCAGCATCAACTCAACGCGTGCCTGCTCAGCGGCAGGCATACCGGTGGAGAAGTTTTCCGCACCGACAAGTTCACGCAGCGCAAAGTTGCTTTCAATGCTGGCACGCGGTGATCCAATCCCAATCACACGCTTCGCCTGACGCAGTACGTCAGCCGCGGCATTCACCGCTTGTTCGGCATTCAGACTGACCCAATCGTTGCCGCGCTTCTGTACTGGATGACGTGGACGATCTTTGCGGTTCACATAGCCATAACCGAAACGACCACGGTCACACAGGAAGTAGTGGTTTACGGTACCGTTGTAACGGTTTTCGATACGACGCAGTTCACCATAACGCTCGCCTGGGCTGGTGTTACAACCCACGCTGCACTGCTGGCAGATGCTCGGTGCGAACTGCATATCCCATTTACGGTTGTAGCGTTCGGAGTGCGTTTTATCGGTGAATACGCCGGTCGGGCAGATCTCGACCAGGTTACCGGAGAACTCGCTCTCCAGCGTGCCATCTTCCGGGCGACCGAAGTAAACGTTGTCGTGGGCACCGTAAACGCCGAGATCTTTGCCGTCTGCGTAATCTTTGTAGTAACGCACGCAGCGATAGCAGGCGATACAGCGGTTCATTTCATGGGAGATGAACGGGCCGAGATCCTGATTCTGGTGCGTACGTTTGGTGAAGCGGTAACGACGGAAGCTGTGGCCCGTCATGACCGTCATATCTTGCAGATGGCAGTTACCGCCCTCTTCGCACACTGGACAGTCGTGCGGATGGTTGGTCATCAGCCATTCCACCACGCTTTCACGAAACTCTTTCGCTTCGCCATCGTCGATGGAAATAAAGGTGCCGTCCGACGCCGGTGTCATGCATGACATAACAAGACGACCACGGGTATCTTCGGCATTCTGGAATTGCTTCACCGCACACTGGCGGCAGGCTCCCACGCTTCCCAGCGCCGGATGCCAGCAAAAATAAGGAATATCAAGGCCCAGAGAGAGACACGCCTGCAACAGGTTGTCCGCTCCGTTCACATCATATTCTTTACCGTCTACATGGATTGTAGCCATAGTGAACATGCTTCCGTAAGGCTCGCCCTAAGACGAGCGTTAAACATCTAATTCTGTCCCCCGCGCCGTGTCGGCGCAGGGTGAATTCCGTGTACGGCGGCTGATTACCAGCGCGCTTTCAGCAGGTTGGGCTGAATACCACCGATCGATCGGGTATTGCCAAACACCTGCGGCGCAATGCCGGCTTCAAACTCTTCACGGAAATATTTAATCGCGCTCTGCAATGGCTCAACGGCACCCGGTGCGTGGGCACAGAAGGTTTTCCCTGGGCCGAGTTGGCGACAGAGTTGCAGCAGGGTTTCGATGTCACCCGGCTGGCCTTTTTTCTGCTCCAGCGCACGCAAGATCTTCACGCTCCATGGCAAGCCATCACGGCATGGCGTACACCAGCCACAGGACTCGCGCGCAAAGAATTCTTCCAGATTACGCACCAGCGAAACCATGCCAATTTCATGATCGACCGCCATCGCCAATGCCGTGCCTAAACGGCTGCCGGCTTTACCGATGCTGGCAAATTCCATTGGCAGATCAAGGTGTTGATCGGTCAGGAAATCCGTACCCGCACCGCCTGGCTGCCAGGCTTTAAATTTCAGGCCATCGCGCATGCCACCGGCATAATCTTCCAGAATCTCACGCGCGGTCGTGCCAAACGGCAGTTCCCACACGCCTGGATTTTTCACGCGGCCTGAGAAGCCCATCATTTTGGTACCGGTGTCTTCGCTGGTAGAGATGTTCTTGTACCAGTCAACGCCGTTGAGGAAGATGGCTGGGACGTTGGACAAGGTTTCCACGTTGTTGACGCAGGTTGGCTTGCCCCACACGCCCGCACTCGCCGGGAACGGTGGCTTAGAACGCGGGTTCGCACGACGACCTTCCAGTGAGTTGATCAGCGCGGTCTCTTCACCACAGATGTAACGTCCCGCGCCGGTGTGCACGATCAGTTCAAAATCGAAACCGGTACCGAGGATGTTTTTACCGAGGTATCCCGCTTCGGTGGCTTCGGCAATCGCACGGCGCAGATGCACGGCCGCTTCGATGTACTCGCCACGTAAGAAGATGTAGCCACGATAGGCTTTCAGGGCGAACGCACTGATCAGCATACCTTCCACCAACTGGTGCGGCATTTGCTCCATCAGCAGGCGGTCTTTATAGGTGCCCGGCTCCATTTCATCGGCGTTACACAGCAGGTAACGGATGTTCATGGATTCGTCTTTCGGCATCAGGCTCCACTTCAGGCCGGTATTAAAGCCTGCGCCACCGCGACCTTTTAGACCGGAGTCTTTCACTGCCGCAACGATTTCGTCCTGGCTCATGCCTTTCAGTGCTTTATCAGCGCCGACATAACCGTTTTTACTGCGATATTCATCAATCCACACCGGCTGCTTGTCGTCGCGCAGACGCCAGGTGAGTGGATGCGTTTCCGCAGTACGAATGATCTGTTTAATGGTCATTGATACTGCTCCAGCAGATTGGCGATACCTTCCGGGGTCAGATGAACATGGGTATCTTCATCCACCATCATGGTTGGGCCTTTGTCACAGTTGCCCAGGCAGCAGGTTGGCAGCAGGGTAAAGCGGCCATCGGCTGTGGTCTGGCCCGGCTTGATATTCAGATTCTGCTCAAGCGCAGCCTGAATGCCCTGGAAACCGGTGATGTGGCACACCACGCTGTCGCAATAACGAATGACGTGACGGCCAACCGGCGTGCGGTAGATCTGGCTGTAAAACGTCGCCACACCTTCTACGTCACTGGCTGGAATGCCCAACACTTCAGCAATGGCATTGATGGCGCCATCTGGCACCCATCCACGCTGCTTCTGCACGATCTTCAACGCTTCAATTGAGGCGGCGCGTGCATCCTCGTAATGGTGTTTTTCGTGCTCAATAGCGTGGTGCTCGGTCTCGCTCAGCACAAAGACCTCATCAGGGTCGATAGTGTGAATGGCAATTTTTTGATCGTGCATAATTAGCGGTCCACGTCTGACATAACAAAATCGATACTACCGAGGTATACGATCAAGTCGGATACCAGGCTGCCGCGGATCACCGATGGGATCTGCTGCAGGTGCGGGAAGCTTGGCGTACGCACACGGGTGCGGTAGCTCATGGTGCTGCCATCGCTGGTCAGGTAGTAGCTGTTGATCCCTTTAGTCGCTTCAATCATCTGGAAGGATTCGTTGGCCGGCATGACCGGGCCCCACGAAACTTGCAGGAAGTGCGTGATCAGGGTTTCGATGTGTTGCAGCGTGCGCTCTTTTGGTGGCGGCGTGGTCAGCGGGTGATCCGCTTTGAACGGGCCTTCCGGCATGTTTTTCAGGCACTGTTCCAGAATGCGCAGTGACTGCCACATCTCTTCCATTTTGAGCTGAACGCGGGTGTAAGCATCACTGATGCCAGCGCCAACCGGGATCTCAAAGTCGAAGTTTTCGTAGCCTGAATATGGACGCCATTTACGCACATCAAAGTCGAGGCCGGTGGCACGCAGGCCAGCACCGGTGGTACCCCACGCCAGCGCTTCATCCATGTTGTACGCCGCAACGCCTTGCGAACGGCCCATCAGCACGGTGTTACGCAGTGCGGCTTTGTCATACTCTTTCAGACGCTTCGGCATCCAGTCGAGGAACTCACGCAGCAGACGCTCCCACCCTTTCGGCAGATCGTGCGCCACGCCGCCGATGCGGAACCAGGCTGGGTGCATACGGAAACCGGTAATCGCTTCAACCACGTCATAAATTTTCTGACGGTCGGTGAAGGCGAAGAACACCGGCGTCATGGCGCCCACGTCCTGGATAAAGGTGGAGATGTACAGCAAGTGACTGTTGATACGGAACAGCTCTGACAGCATCACGCGGATCACGTTGACGCGATCCGGCACGGTGATGCCGGCTAATTTTTCCACCGCCAGCACGTAAGGCATCTCGTTCACGCAGCCGCCGAGATATTCGATACGGTCGGTGTACGGAATGTAGCTGTGCCAGGATTGGCGCTCGCCCATCTTCTCAGCACCACGATGGTGGTAGCCGACATCCGGCACGCAGTCGACGATCTCTTCGCCATCCAACTGCAGAATGATACGGAAGGCACCGTGCGCGGACGGGTGGTTAGGACCCAGGTTGAGGAACATGAAATCCTCATTGGTGGTGCTACGCTTCATGCCCCAGTCTTCAGGCTTGAAGGTCAGCGCCTCCATCTCCAGATCTTCTTTCTGTTTGGTCAGTTCGAACGGGTCGAACTCAGTGGCACGCGCCGGGTAATCTTTACGCAGCGGATGGCCTTCCCAGGTCTGAGGCATCATGATGCGCGTCAGGTGCGGGTGACCATTAAAGGTGATACCAAACATCTCCCAGGTCTCGCGCTCATACCAGTTGGCATTGGCGAAGATTTTGGTGATGGTCGGCACATTCAGATCGTTTTCAGACAGCGCCACCTTGAGCATGATGTCGCGGTTGCGTTCAATCGACAGCAGGTGATAGAAAACGGAAAAATCCGCGGCGGGTAGACCGGCGCGGTGGGTACGTAAACGCTCATCGAAACCGTGCAAGTCATACAGCATGACGTACGGCTTTGGCAGCTTACGCAGGAATTCGACAATTTCCAGTAACTGTTCACGTTTCACCCAGACGACCGGAATACCGGTGCGGGTGGCCTGAACGGTAAAGGCATCCGGCCCAAAACGGTTACGCAGCTCGCCGACCACTGGATCATCCAGATGGTCGCGGGTTTGCCATGCAGGCTGAGCGAGATCTTGCGTGGTTAAATCTGTCATACGTTACTCACCATTCCGGCCTGTAATCAGGCGCTAAAAGAAGGCGTCAGGATGGCGGCGCGCATTAAATTGTGATGTTCTGCTGCGGCCGTTGTGCCATCCGTGTACGGGAAGCTTAGACTTCGTCTGGCGTTCTCAGGTTAGTGACGGCAATACGCTCGCCGCGTTTTCTCTCACGCTCTGGCTGCATATTGGCGCGATAAACGCCCTGATCACCCACCACCCACGACAGTGGACGGCGCTCTTTACCAATCGACTCACGCAGCAGCAGCAGCGCTTGCATGTAAGCTTCAGGACGCGGTGGGCAGCCCGGAATGTACACGTCAACCGGCAGGAATTTATCCACGCCTTGCACCACAGAATAGATGTCGTACATGCCGCCCGAGTTTGCACAAGCACCCATGGAGATCACCCATTTCGGTTCCAGCATCTGGTCATACAAACGCTGAATAACCGGCGCCATTTTGGTAAACGGCGTACCGGCGATCACCATAAAGTCAGCCTGACGTGGGGAGGCGCGCATGACTTCCGCACCAAAACGCGCCACGTCATGCACCGCAGTGAATGACGTGGTCATTTCCACGTAGCAACAGGAAAGACCGAAATTGTACGGCCAGAGAGAGTTTTTACGACCCCAGTTCACCATGTCATGCAGGGCATGCTCGAGCTTGCCCATATAGACGCTGCGATGAACGTGCTGCTCCAGAGGATCGGTAACAATCTCCTGTTTCTGCAGCGGATAGCGATCGTTATCACCGCCGCCGTTCGGGTCTACGCGTGTCAGCGTGTAGTCCATCTTATTGCCTCGCTTTTACTGCTTATGAGGGTTGGTGTGGTTGTGACTGACCGGAATTGATTTGACCACTACGCGACGACGCGCAGGAGCCCAATCCAGTGCACCGATGCGCACCAGATAAACCAGGCCTGCCAATAGCACCAAAATGAAAATTGCGGCTTCGACAAAGCCGACCCATCCGCTCTCACGGATTGAAGTCGACCAGGCGTATAAATAGAGGGCTTCGACGTCGAAAATAACGAAGAACATCGCAACCAGATAGAATTTAGCGGAGAGGCGAATATGGGTATCACCGACGGATTCGATACCCGATTCAAACGGGGTGTCTTTATGGCGCGCCCGCGCACGACCACCTAACAACCAACCGCCGGTCAACATGAAGGCACACAGGCCAAATGCAATAACAATAAAAACAATAAACGCCCAGTGATGAGCGATCACTTCTGTGGTTGTCGACATACTCTTTGCTTACTCATCAAAAGTGGCGCTGGCATCCTGCACTGTTGCAGCAAACACACCACATGAATTCAAGGGAAGGATAAAAAACCTTGTAAACTATGCTGTCATTATCAAATAAGCAGCAATTTTATGGGGTTTTTTACTCCTTTCTATAACCTTTTGTCAACTTTGACAAAAGCATCCAAACATTAATTAACACCCGTAGCATATTATTAACAAATGAACCCCATCATACCAGCTAAATCGCTTCAGTTTGTGAGGTTAATTTCAGTGTAGCGGGTATTCACATGCATGGATCGTGCATTTAACAATCATATTTTGACAGGTCTTACAGGGATTTCCCCCCCCTTATAGGGGGTATTTTTTTGATCCAGAACACATAATGGTGTTTTTTGCTGTAAAAATCGGCGATCGGTACAGGCAAATGCCCAGGGAAAGATGGCACGGAATGATAAAGAAGTTCCACTTTGAGCAAAAATGGAACAATTTCCATTTTTCAGGAAGAGAAGAAAATTATTGGTGGTGAATCGCGTTAGAAAGCGTGAATTAAAATGCATAAAAAAAGCCTTAGCTGATGTTTATCAGTCTAAGGCTCATTTTGATAAGTTTTAACAATTAAACGGTATTCCAACGTGAAGGAATAACCCGCTATTGTTGACCTTACTCTTCGTCATCCAGCAGCAGGGTGCCATCTGGATTTGCCGTCAGATTGTAAGGATCGTTGGTGGACTGCATCGCGTTGAAGATCGCCAGCGCCAACTCGTTATCACTGTCTGGGTTACGGCACAGCAGGTACTGAGTATCGGGCAATACCGGCAGCCCTTCAGCCGCACCCATTACACGCAGCTCTGGGCTCATCATCTCAACCGGGCGTGCTGTGACACCCAGACCCGCTTTCACTGCCGCACGCACTGCTGCCAGCGTTGATGCAACATAGGAAATGCGCCATGGGATGCCCGCTTCATTCAGGTGATCGATAGCCATGTCACGGTACGGACTTGGCTCATCCAGCAGCACCAGTGGAATGGCTTCGCCGCGCTGGAAGATGTAATCCGCAGCACAGTACCAAAGCGTCGGAGAAGTACGCAGGACCTGATGGGTGAAATTACCAGGACTGGACGTGGTGACAACCAGATCAACCTCACCCTGATTCAGCATTTCCATCATGAACGGGTTGCGTTTGACGCGCACATCAATGGCCAGCTTCGGATAGACCGACGTTACGCGGTTAAGCAGGAACGGCAGAATGGTATCGGAAGTGTCATCGGAGGCGCCGATGGTCAGTACGCCCTGGATGTTGCTGTACATTAAAGAGGTGCACGCTTCGTCATTGAAACGAAGGATCTTTCTGGCGTAGCCTAGCAACTGGATGCCATGCTCCGTCAACAGTTTATTACGTCCATGTCTGGCAAACAGCTCTTTACCTACCAATTGTTCCAGACGTTGCATCTGCTGACTTACTGCGGATTGCGTTCTGCACACTGCTGCAGCCGCCGCCGCAAAAGTATTCAAGTCAGCAACAGCAACAAAAGTACGCAGCAGATCGAGGTCGAGATTCAGTATCGGACGATTTGCATTAGTCATGTTTTTTCTTCACTTATAAGATTTTTTAAAACTACTACCCTGGTGTATTACCCTACTTATCAAATAGATAAGAGGTAATGGTGCTTAATGACAGCCCTGTGTGGAGCTGTCATGGAAAAATCGTGTCAGGCGGATGCCGACGGATACGTCACTCTGTATTCAGAGGAGTGCCGTCAAATAAGACAGAACAACTTCGGGTACGAAGACGTATGTCGCACAGATGCTGGAAGCTGCGTAGTTGTCTAGTTTCCCGCGAAAACGGCCTGCGGGTCAAAAAGAGATAACATCATGTTATGCTGATGCGAAGCGATAAAGTGCATCAAATAATAAATTATACTTAATCATTTTTACGCTTTAAAGGGAAATGTTTTCGATCAAATCATCGCATTTTTTGACCAAATCCCTTTTCCGCCACATCCTGCCACAACAGCGCTCATTTTTTAACCCCCCAGGTTCTTAAACTGCTGCAGCCGCGTTAAAGTTACAGTGTAAATGCTATTTAACCTGCTGCTGTTATCAGAATAGGTCACTTCGCAGCGCTTCATGCTGCCACCTTAAACTGATTAAGAATGCGTGACATTTAATGGCACCAGCGATGGCTGCAACGGCACTGTTTAGTTCTTAGACATCCAACAAGATTTCTTTAACTATTTCATCAGGTCGCTAATGGTTTTTTTTGCAGGATGTAAATAAAAAATTTCTTAATGACCTTCATTACCCATGGATTAACGGCTTTACAGTGCCAGCACAAACCACCAGCATTTTATATTACAAAAAAATCAAACAATAGAGTTATTAACCAGATTAACCTTCGCAAACTGCGTTTTACGCCACCCAAGACAGGAATCATTGGCAAACGCGCCAAAACCTTAAGCCGCCCTTCTTTTGTGACAGTGAGAGGAGTAAATTGGGCAGGTTTGATTTTGGTGGCAGGTTAAAGGACTCTGCCCGTTAAGGCGGTAACGATGAATTTTCAAATTGATAAATCCGGCAAGCTGGAAAATGTCTGTTATGACATCCGTGGCCCGGTACTGAAAGAAGCTAAGCGTCTGGAAGAAGAAGGTAATAAAGTTCTCAAACTCAACATCGGCAACCCTGCCCCGTTTGGTTTTGAAGCCCCTGATGAAATTCTGGTTGATGTGATTCGCAACCTGCCGAGTTCGCAAGGCTATTGTGATTCAAAAGGGCTGTATTCGGCGCGTAAAGCGATTATGCAGCACTACCAGGCGCGTGATATGCGCGATGTTACCGTCGAAGATATCTACATTGGTAACGGTGTCTCTGAACTGATTGTGCAGGCGATGCAAGCATTGCTGAACAGTGGTGATGAGATGCTGGTACCTGCGCCAGATTATCCGTTATGGACGGCAGCCGTGTCGCTGTCGAGCGGTAAAGCTGTGCATTATCTGTGTGATGAGTCTGCGGGCTGGTTCCCGGATTTGGACGATATCCGCAGTAAGATCACCCCGCGCACGCGTGGCATCGTCATCATTAACCCGAACAACCCAACGGGTGCGGTGTACAGCAAAGAACTGCTGATGGAAGTGGTGGAGATTGCGCGTCAGCACAACCTGATCATTTTCGCTGACGAAATCTACGACAAGATTTTGTATGACGAGTCACAGCACCATTCGATTGCGGCACTGGCGCCGGATCTGCTGACCGTGACCTTTAATGGTCTGTCTAAAACCTACCGTGTTGCGGGATTCCGTCAGGGTTGGATGGTGTTAAACGGTCCGAAGAAACACGCTAAGGGCTATATCGAAGGGCTGGAGATGCTGGCGTCGATGCGTTTGTGCGCCAACGTGCCTGCTCAGCATGCGATTCAAACGGCGTTAGGTGGCTATCAAAGTATCAGCGAGTTTATTGCACCTGGTGGTCGTTTGTATGAACAGCGCCAACGTGCCTGGGAATTGATCAACGACATTCCGGGCGTCAGCTGCGTGAAACCGCAAGGCGCTTTGTACATGTTCCCGCGCATCGATCCCAAGAAATTCAACGTCTTTGATGATCAAAAAATGGTGCTGGATTTCCTGTTACAAGAGAAAGTGCTACTGGTTCAGGGTACCGCCTTTAACTGGCCATGGCCGGATCACGTGCGCATCGTCACCTTGCCACGTGTTGATGATCTGGAAATGGCGATCAATAAATTTGGTCGTTTCCTCCAAGGCTATCGTCAGTAGTCTGACACACTGACCCGCAATGCATGCATGCAGCAAGTGAATGAATCCAGGTTGCTTACCTGCGTGAGCGACTAGGGTAAGTGAACGCAGCTAACGTACATGCAACCCGAAGTATGAAGGGTATATACTGTTTTCATCTCGGGGAAGGCACTCCTTCCCCGCCGTGAGAACAGGAACCGTCTATGACCCGTAGCCACTTTTTTGCTCATCTCTCCCGTCTTAAACTGATTAATCGCTGGCCATTGATGCGCAACGTTCGCACCGAAAATGTCTCTGAACACAGTCTTCAGGTGGCGATGGTGGCGCATGCGTTGGCCATTATCAAAAACAAAAAATTTAACGGCAATCTCAATGCAGAGCGTATTGCGATGCTGGCGCTGTATCACGATGCCAGTGAAGTGCTGACCGGTGATTTACCCACGCCGGTGAAGTATTACAACGCGCAAATTGCTCATGAGTACAAAAAGATCGAAAAGATCGCTCAGCAGAAGTTGATCGAGATGTTGCCGCCGGAATTGCAGGATGCCTACCGTCCGTTGATTGACGAGCATTTGCATAGCGAGAGTGAACAAGCGGTGGTGAAGCAGGCTGACGCGCTGTGCGCCTACGTGAAATGTCTGGAAGAGCTGTCAGCAGGAAATAACGAGTTTTTGCTGGCTAAGGCACGTCTGGAGAAAACATTGTCACAGCGTCGTTCCCCCGAAATGGATTACTTTGTAGAGATATTCATTCCAAGCTTTAGCCTGTCGCTGGATGAAATTTCTCAGGATACCCCATTATAAAAAACGGGCCGCTATGGCCCGTTCTGTCAGACGTTGGCAGAAAGCGTAAACATGCCGTTTTCTGTAGGTGAAACCACCAGCGGTTCCAGTGTTTTCACCTGCCAGGTCACTTCATTCAGGCGCGGGGCATCCGTGGGGGCATTAACAGCAACCACTGCACTGCGCGCCTCCAGCCCGGCAATAATGCCGGCGGGCGCATCTTCAACCACAACGCATTCCGCTGCAGGCAGTCCCAGGCGTTCAGCACCCAGCAGATACGGCTCCGGGTTCGGTTTACCCAATTTGATGTTTTCTGCGGTAATGAACACCTCCGGCATCGGTAAACCCGCCGCTTTGTGACGCGCGTGAGCCACCGGGATAGATCCTGAAGTCACTATCGCCCAGGGAATCTGCAGTTCGTTGAGTGTGGCGAGCAATGCCTTTGCCCCCGGAATCGCTTGCACGCCCTGCGTATCTTCTGCTTCTAAACGCTCAAGCCACATAAACTCCGCCTGAATCGCCTCTTCAGACTGGCCTGCCATAAAATGGCGCAGTGAATTGATCGCTGGCTTACCGTGTATGAAGTTCAGGACTTCTTCCGCCGCAAGACCCTGGCGCTCGCCCCACAATGACCATGCGCGGATCACCGCAGGCAACGAATCCACCAATGTACCGTCCAAATCAAACAGAAAACCCCTGTACTCCACGCGTTGCTCCTTATTCAGGCATTAAGAATCTGCGCGATTTCGTTCGCGCTAAGATGATACTGACGCGGACAAGTGTGCCACACCGCCAGCATACGTTGGTATTTTTCCCACATCGGCGTCTGAGCATTGAAGCCGTGAGTTCCAGAATCAAAATGGGTGTAGCGTCCTTCGACGTTCACCATAAAGCGCACATAGCCGAGATAGCGCGCCTCGGTGGCCGCATCAAAGCCGAGAAACGCCAGACGGCGCTCTTCGATATTATTGGCTTCTTTCAGGTTCGACCAGGAGACATGCAGCGCATGGTGCATTTCCATAATATCGATGAGTTGGCGGCAGGTGGCTTCCGTTAGCTCGCCAAACTCTTTGTCGAGTTCGCGCAATTGCAGGCCGTAGCCCCGTTCGATGATGGTCTGGTAGCGGCGATAGCGCTCCGCATTTTCCGGCTCAAGCATCGCCATCATTTTGTATTGATTGGAGAGGATCAGTCGTTGTGCATGGGTCATTTCCACGGTTCGCTCCCGGGCCATCACGGCCGCTTAAGATTTAACAATGGATAAATGATTACACAAGGAAAGCGATGCGTGTTTGCCCGCATCACTTTTCTTTGATTTAAACCCGGTTACTGCACACATTCTCTGGCAGTAAAAGGGGATGATCGATCAAAGATCGTCGAGGAAGGTACGGTCGAGTTGTTTGAAGGCGCGCTTCAGCACATCGGCCAGCGCCTGATAAGTCGGTTTACCATCAACAGGGGCAATCGCTTGTCCCGCTTCTTCCAGTTTTGCGCGCACTTCGTGGAACCAGTGCAGCAACGTCGGCGGCAATGGCGTGATGGAGCGCTTACCCAGCCACCACAATCCCTGCATCGGCAGACTGCAGGCAAACAGTGCGGTGGCAATCGCCGGTCCCAACTGTCCGCCCATGGCGATTTGCCACGTCAGGGTGAATATCGCCAGCGGGGGCATAAAGCGGATGGCAAAACGCGTTGCCGTCACCACGCGGTTTTCCGGGAACATGGGGGCCAGTCGCTTATCGGCTGGCCAGGTCTTCATGTAACGCTGACCGTTCTGGAATAAACCAAACCAGCCGGGATTGCTTGTGTCATTCGCCATGATAGACCTCAACTAATTCTGCAACGATTAAAATATAATGATAACTACACAACTTTACGTGACATCCTTCAAAAGATTTTGTCTTTGCGGGTGACAGTGGGTATTCTGACGCCGTTTTAGCAACATTACCGGAAGCTTCAGCTCAATAAAAGAGCGGTTCAGAGCCATGTTTCGCTAAGCAGATTTCAAAAATCTGCGTAAAATTACCGAAATTTTTTTGCATGTCGGTCTCTTTTTGACTACCGCATGATGTTAATCATTAATCTACCAGCATTCATGGGCTACGCTGTTAGTCTGATTGCGTTATTTTTAGCCACTCTTTAATCAATAGGTACTTCCATGTCAACGAAGTTAGTACTGGTTCTGAACTGCGGCAGCTCTTCACTTAAGTTTGCCATCCTCAATCCAGCCACCGGTGACGAATATCTGTCAGGTCTGGCGGAGTGTTTCCATTTACCTGAAGCGCGTATCAAATGGAAACTGGAAGGCAGCAAACAAGAAGCGCCTCTCGGCGCAGGTGCAGCGCACAGTGAAGCGCTGAACTTTATTGTTAAAACTATTCTGGCACAAAAACCAGAGCTTTCGGCACAAATCGCTGCAATCGGCCATCGTATCGTTCACGGCGGCGAGCAGCTGACTCAATCGGTGATCATCGATGAATCGGTGATTCAGGGCATTAAAGATGCTTCCTCTTTTGCTCCGCTGCATAACCCGGCGCATCTGATCGGTATCGACGAAGCACTGAAGAACTTCCCTCATCTGTCAGATAAGAATGTGGCGGTTTTTGATACGGCATTCCATCAGACTATGCCGGAAGAGTCATATCTTTATGCTCTGCCGTACAAACTGTACAAAGAGCACGGCGTTCGTCGCTACGGCGCACACGGCACCAGCCACTACTATGTGACGCAGGAAGCCGCCAAAATGCTGAACAAGCCAGTTAATGAACTGAATATCATTACTTGCCACCTCGGCAACGGCGGTTCAGTCTCTGCTATCCGTAACGGCCAGTGCGTCGATACTTCTATGGGTCTGACACCGCTGGAAGGTCTGGTGATGGGCACCCGCAGTGGTGATATCGACCCGGCTATCGTGTTCTTCCTGCATGACACCCTCGGTATGAGCGTGGATGCGATCAATAAACTGCTGACCAAAGAGTCTGGTCTGCTGGGTCTGACCGAAGTCACCAGTGACTGCCGCTATGTTGAAGACAACTACGCGACCAAAGAAGATGCCAAGCGTGCGATGGACGTGTTCTGCCATCGTCTGGCGAAATACATCGGCAGCTACACCGCGCTGATGGAAGGTCGTCTGGATGCCGTGGTGTTCACCGGTGGTATCGGTGAGAACGCGGCGATGGTGCGTGAGCTGGCGCTGGCGAAACTGGGTCTTCTGGGCTTTGAAGTGGATCACGAGCGTAACCTCGCGGCCCGCTTCGGTAAGTCTGGCTTTATCAACAAAGAGGGCACCCGCCCGGCCGTGGTGATCCCAACCAACGAAGAGTTGGTTATCGCCCAGGACGCCGCGCGTCTGACCGCCTAAATACACTTCTCTCCGTCAGCTCAGGCTGACGGAGTTGTTTTGGCTAGTCTGCAACACCTGAGAGGTTTTTATAGTGTCACGTACAATCATGCTCATCCCTACCGGCACCAGCGTCGGCCTGACCAGCGTCAGCCTCGGCGTGATTCGTGCCATGGAGCGCAAAGGCGTTCGCCTGAGCGTGTTCAAGCCGATTGCCCAGCCACGTGCGGGCGGCGATGCGCCCGATCAGACCACCACCATCATTCGTAAGAACTCCGCGATCCCTGCCGCTGAACCGCTGCAGATGTCACGCGTTGAGTCACTGCTGGGTTCGAACCAGCAAGACGTGTTGATGGAAGAGATCATCGCTAACTACCACGCTAATGCGCAAGACGCGGAAGTGGTGTTGGTTGAAGGACTGGTGCCAACCCGCAAGCATCAGTTTGCCTCTTCACTGAACTATGAAATCGCAAAAACCCTGAATGCGGAAATCGTGTTTGTGACGGCGCTGGGCAATGATTCGCCTGCGCAATTGAAAGAGCGCATTGAATTAACGCAAAGCAGCTTTGGCGGCAGTAAGAACAAAAACATCACCGGCGTGATCATTAATAAACTGAATGCGCCAGTGGATGAGCAGGGTCGTACGCGCCCTGACCTGTCTGAAATTTTCGATGATTCGACGAAAGCAAATATTGCCAATATCGATCCTAAGCAGCTGTTTGCTAACAGCCCATTGCCGATTCTGGGCTGTGTACCCTGGAGTTTCGATCTGATCGCGACGCGTGCCATCGATATGTGCCGCCATCTGAATGCAGAGATCATTAACGAAGGTGAGATCCAGACCCGCCGCGTGAAATCGGTGACGTTCTGCGCACGTAGCATTCCGCATATGCTGGAGCACTTCCGTCCGGGTTCACTGCTGGTGACATCGGCCGATCGTCCAGACGTGCTGGTTGCAGCTTGTCTCGCCGCCATGAACGGTATTGAGATCGGTGCCGTGTTGCTGACCGGTGGTTATCAGATTGAAGCACCGATTGCGCGTCTGTGTGAACGTGCCTTCCAGACGGGCCTGCCGGTTTTTATGGTGAAAACCAATACCTGGCAGACCTCACTGAGCCTGCAGAGCTTTAATCTGGAAGTGCCTGCAGATGATACCCAGCGCATTGAGAAGGTGCAGGAGTATGTGGCCAGCTTTATCGATGCCGATTGGGTGGAATCACTCACTGCGACTTCCGAACGTAGCCGTCGTCTGTCTCCACCAGCCTTCCGTTATCAACTGACCGAGCTGGCACGTAAAGCAGGCAAACGCATTGTGCTGCCAGAAGGCGACGAGCCGCGTACCGTGAAAGCCGCTGCGATTTGTGCCGAGCGTGGCATTGCATCTTGTGTACTGTTGGGTAACCCGGATGAGATCCAGCGTGTCGCTGCCGCTCAGGGTGTGGTGCTGGGCCAGGGCATTGAGATTGTCGATCCAGAAGTGGTGCGCGAGAATTATGTGCCGCGTTTGGTTGAGTTGCGTAAGAGCAAAGGCATGACCGAAGTGGTCGCGCAGGAGCAGCTGGAAGATAACGTGATGCTCGGCACCATGATGCTGGAGCGCGGTGAAGTGGACGGTTTGGTGTCAGGTGCTGTTCATACCACCGCCAATACCATTCGTCCGCCGTTGCAGTTGATCAAGACCGCGCCAAACAGTTCACTGGTGTCTTCCGTGTTCTTTATGCTGCTGCCTGAGCAGGTGCTGGTGTACGGTGACTGCGCGATTAACCCGGATCCGAATCCAGAACAGCTGGCAGAGATCGCGATTCAGTCTGCGGATTCCGCCAAAGCCTTTGGTATCGATCCACGCGTGGCGATGATTTCTTACTCAACCGGTAACTCCGGTGCGGGTAGCGACGTTGAGAAGGTACGCGAAGCGACGCGTATCGCGCAGGAGAAACGTCCTGATCTGGTGATCGATGGTCCGTTGCAGTATGACGCTGCGATTATGGAAGATGTGGCGAAGTCGAAAGCACCAAACTCTGCCGTTGCAGGCCGTGCGACCGTGTTTATCTTCCCGGATCTGAACACCGGTAACACCACTTACAAAGCGGTTCAGCGTTCGGCCGACCTGATTTCCATCGGGCCGATGCTGCAGGGTATGCGCAAGCCAGTGAACGATCTGTCACGTGGCGCATTGGTGGATGACATTGTTTATACCATCGCACTGACCGCGATTCAGTCAAAGCAGGCGGAAGGTTAATTCCTTTTTCTTTCTGCTGAACGTAAGGAGCATGAGGGTTAAACCTTGTGCTCTTTTTTTTTGCTTTAAGATTGGTGGGTGGTGAAGGCTGGGTGTTGCTGTGGGCTGGGTGCAGTTGTCGCTGAATGCTCGGTGCAAACGACAGGGAAGGCCAGTCCGATCGCGAAGGATTAACGCATCCCTGCAGATCGGCCGCGCCGTCCATGGCGCGGACGCTTCGCTCTTCGCACTGGCCTGCCCTGTCTTTCAAACTTGATCATCGCTTTTGAGGTGCACACCTCAGCATTCTGACTGTTTGTCATGAAAGGCTATGTCGTACGTTTCTGTTAATACTCTTCTTCCCTGCCCTTCAAACTTCATCATCGCTTTTGTGGCGCACACCTTCGCATTCAGAGCGAATGTAACGTGGCGACTTTCACGCAGTGGTTCACTGGCAAAAAAACATCCTGACGATCACACTGATCTCAGGCTCCCGTGACTTGCGAGGTGAATGATGAGCAGCAGTGATGTGCACCGTCGTCGATTGAAGGCCACGCCGCGCGGTGTGGGTGTGATGTGTGATTTCTATGCGGTTAAGGCGGAAAACGCCACGGTTTCGGATCAGAATGGGCGTGAATACACTGACTTTGCGGCAGGCATTGCGGTGCTGAATACCGGGCATCGTCATCCGAAAGTGATGGCGGCCGTGCAGCAGCAGCTGGATAGCTTTACCCATACCGCGTTTCAGGTTATCCCTTACGAGAATTATATTCATCTCGCTGAGCGGCTTAACCAGCGCGTGCCCATTAGTGGCGAGGTGAAAACCACCTTCTTTTCCAGCGGTGCAGAAGCGGTAGAGAACGCGGTGAAGATTGCCCGCGCGGCGACCGGGCGTCCCGGCATTATTGCGTTCACAGGCGCATTCCACGGGCGCACCCATATGACGATGTCACTGACGGGCAAAGTCGTGCCTTACAAAACCGGCTTTGGGCCGTTTGCCGGTTCGGTATTTCACGCCCAGTATCCTAATGCGCTGCACAACGTGAGCGTGCATCAGGCATTAGAGAGTCTGGAAGCGATTTTCCGCAGTGATATCAGCCCACAGCAGGTGGCGGCGATCATTTTCGAACCCGTGCAGGGCGAAGGCGGTTTTTATATTGCGCCACCAGCGTTTGTATCTGCTTTACGTGCCTTATGCGATCGTCACGGCATTTTGTTAATCGCCGATGAGATTCAGAGCGGTTTTGCACGCACCGGCAAGCTGTTCGCCAGTGAGTATTACGATGTGCAGCCAGATTTGATCACCATGGCAAAAAGTCTGGCGGGCGGGTTTCCGTTATCGGCCGTATCCGGGCGTGCCGAAGTGATGGATGCCCCTGAGCCGGGTGGTTTAGGTGGCACTTATGCGGGCAGCCCGCCCGCGATAGCCGCCGCGCATGCCGTGCTGGATATTATTGATGAAGAACAGCTGTGCGCACGCGCTAATCAATTGGGCGAACAGCTCAGTGCCACTTTGCGGAGTGCAGGATGCACATCCCTTGCTGAGGTGCGCGGTTACGGCTCAATGGTTGCGGCAGAGTTTCAGGATGACGCAGGCCGACCATCAGCAGAAATCACCAAAGCGATTCAGTTACAGGCGCTGGCACAAGGGCTGATTTTACTGACCTGTGGCGTACACAGTAATGTGATCCGTTTTCTTTATCCGCTGACGATTCCGCAGCCACAGTTTGATAAGGCCCTGCAACTGCTCAAAGACATTTTACGTGAGCATTAGAAACAACAAAGGCGCCGTTGGGCGCCTTGTTCGAACGTAGCGGGAATCAGGATTCGCTGCTCTGCTTGCGACGCGCGGCATCGCTGTTGCGGCTCAGCCACAGTGATACGGCTTTGAGCGAGTCGTCGGTGAATTCATCGCAGCGTGCAGTGATCTCTTCTGGCGTCATCCAGAACACTTCATCCACTTCTTCTTCCTGCATGGCGAATGGGCCATGTGACACACAGCTAAACAATCCACCCCAGACGCGGCAGTGCTCATCTTCGAAGTAGAATTTACCATGCTCGGCAAACGGCACTGCGGCGATCCCTAACTCTTCTTCCGCTTCACGGCGTGCAGATTCCAGCATGTCTTCACCACTCTGCACTACGCCACCGGCGGTCGCATCGAGCATACCCGGCATGAAGTCTTTGATTTCAGTACGACGCTGCACCAGAATTTTGCCCATACCATCATGCACCACGATGTAGGTCGCACGATGACGCAAATTCTGCGCACGCATCTGCGCACGGCTGGCCTGCGCAATGACTTCGTTCTCTTCACTAACGATATCAACCCACTCGATACCGCTATCTGCCGTTTGATCCACCATCCGTAACCCTTTTCTGTTTTCGGCGTGCCCAGCACGCGCCTGTTTGCGATGCCTTATTAGAATGAGCGGTAAGGTAAAGCGTTCTTTTCGCCTCCGCAAGGCTCTTCGTGCTTAGCGCGACTTACCCGATTCGGCCAGCCACAATTGCACTGACGCACGTTGCCACTGAAACTCGGCGTAATGCTGCAATTTCACCGGTAACGTGTCGCCATGCAGTGCCAGGCGGTTAATCATCACTGCCAAATCGGTGTCGGCAATCGACCATTCACCAAACAGGTTTTGTTGTCCATCCGGAAGCAGACGCTGAACCGCCGCGATCAATTTGCTTGCCGCCTGCTCGCCTGCCGGGGTTAATGGCGCAAAGCGCTCGCCGGCAAACAGCACTTCCGTCGGACGCTCAGCACGCAGCGCCATTAAATCACTGCGCAACCACGCCTGCACTTCACGCGCGTGCGCACGCTTTTCACGATCGCGTGGATAGAGACGCTCAAATTCAGGGGCCGGAAAACGCTCTTCGAGGTATTCAGCAATCGCTGAAGATTCATTGAGCACCAGATCATCAATCTGCAGCGTAGGTACGCGACACGTCAGCGACAGCGCGCGGTAGTCATCATCAAGCTGAGCGTTTTGCGCTAAGTCCACGCGCTTCAGGGTGAAAGGAATGCCTTTCTCGGTGAGTGCAACGTAGACAGACATGGCGTAAGGGCTGAAAAAGGATGCATCGGACCACAAGGTGATGGATGGATAGTTCATCGGCTGCCTCAATAAGCATCAGGTGTGCTTTCTATTTACCGATTTTTATTTGTTAAGGCAATGGTGTGCTGGTCGGATCTTTGACCTTAAGACCAATACAAACTTTCCCTTTTTCTTCATTAGCGTAAGCGCTGTCACGCTATCCGTGCGCTTCTCTTCTATGATCAGTCTGAGCAGAAAATAAATTACAAGGAGGCTCAGCATGCACCTGCTTATTACCGGTGGCACAGGTTTGATAGGCCGCCATCTGATACCGCGCCTGCTGTTGCTCGGGCATCAGGTGAACGTCGTCACCCGAGATGTCGCGGCGGCACGGGACAAACTGGATCCTCGCGTTTCGCTTTGGTCCGGTATCAATCAGCAAACCGATCTCGACGGTATTGATGGCGTGATTAATCTGGCGGGCGAGCCGATCGCCGATAAACGCTGGACCGAACAACAGAAACAGCGGCTGTGTGAAAGTCGCTGGCAGATCACCGAGCAAATCGTTTCGCTGATCCACGCCAGCAGCAACCCACCGCATTTTTTAATTTCCGGATCCGCGACCGGTTTTTATGGTGATACCGGCGATCTGGTATTAACGGAAGACGATCCCGGTCACGATGAGTTCACTCATGCCCTGTGTGCACGTTGGGAACAGCTGGCACTTAATGCACAGAGCGATCGCACCCGGGTTTGTTTATTACGCACTGGCGTAGTGCTGGCAGAGGAAGGCGGCGCGCTGGCAAAAATGAAGCTACCGTTCAAACTTGGCGTCGGCGGTCCGATTGGCAGTGGGAAGCAGTATCTGCCGTGGATTCACATTGACGATCTGGTTAACGCGATAATCTGGCTGATCGACAATAACGACCTGAGCGGACCGTTCAATATGGTTGCGCCTTATGCGGTGCGCAATGAGCAGTTCGCCGCCACACTCGGCCACGTGATGCATCGACCGGCGTTTATGCGCACCCCAGCCAGCGCGATTAAGTTGATGATGGGAGAATCTGCCGTGCTGGTGCTGGGTGGGCAGCATGTTTTGCCGAAACGGCTGGAGGAGTCGGGTTTTGGCTTCCGCTGGTATGATTTGCAGGAAGCGCTGCAGGATGTGGTCTGATAAACAGACGGCGGCCCTGAGCCGCCGTTTTTCGCTTAGCTGCGTTGTTCCGCTACTCGCGATTTCACCGCCCTCTCTTCACGCGTATGTCCCGGCTGCGGCACGCGAATGATAAAGGTCAGCACCCCCGCAAACACATACAGCGCGGTATAAGCCCATACCACCCCGACGATATCAAAGAACGGCAGCATCACTGAGGCGATAGCCGGAGCCACGAAATTGCTCAGGCCCGCCGACAGGTTGTAGATCGAGACGGCGGCACCTTTATGATGCGGTTCCAGCGTTGGAAATACCGCCGTCATCGGTACAAATGCCGCCACAAAGATCCCCAGCATCACTGCCGGAATCAGCGCCACCCAGAAGTTGTGACCGGCATACAGCGGCAGGTAATAAAACATCAGACTGGAAATCGCCATTCCCAGGCAACCAAACCAGCGCACCTGGCGGATCCAGCCTAGCTTCTCACCGGTGATGCCCCAGAAGATGTTGGTGAAAATGGTAACAAAGAAGAACACCGCCCAGATCTGCAGCCATTCAGAGATAGTGAAGCCGAGACGATCGACAAACAGCAGTGGCATGATGATGGCAAAACCAAACAGCGACAGCGTGTTGATGATGCGAATCAGGCAGGCATAAAACACGTGCTGATTCGTGAACAGGATGGTCACGGCCCGCGACATCTCGGTCATTTTGTCACGCATCGGCAAATTCACACGTGAGCGATCCACCGGCACGTTGCGCAGACTGAAGTACGCCAGAATTCCACCACAGGCCACCCAGATAATCGCCAGCCACAGCGTCCCGGTTTCCCCCAGCATCGGAATGGTCAGGCTTGGCAAATAGCTGCCGACCACGCCGATGCCGACGGAATACATTGCCCAGAACCAGCCGGTAGCTGCTGCCAGTTTCTCACGTGGCAAGACCTGCACCAGCATCATCATGAACGAGTAGATAAACAGCGGATAAGCCAGCCCGCGGATACCGTAGAACAGCACCATCAGCGGATAGTTGCGCAGACCAAGCCCCAGCGACATAAACAGCGCATGCATCACGATCCACAGCACAAAGCCAATCATCATGGCGCGCTGCGGGGTGATCAGCTCAGCCACCACGCCCGACGCCCAGGCCGCCAGCGCCGCCGCTAAACCATAGAAAGTAAACACCACCGCAGATTGCGCAGGTGTAAAGCCCATGTCGGTGATATGGCGCGACAGAAACGCCATTTCAAAGCCATCACCCGCCATGAAAATCGCGATAGCGAGGAAGCCCCAAAACATCTTTTTCGGTAAGCCAAACCAGTATTCGTTCGATTGCATCACCATCACCTTCTATTCGGTAAGCCGTTATGCAGGCAGCAAGCTGCGCACCTGTTGTTGTTGGATGTAGAGTTCGCGGAACAGACGCAGCCGCTTTTGCAGCACCGCACCGCGCGTGGCATCCGGTTGATATCGTGCCTGCACCAGTGGTTTCAGGCAGACCTCTTGCTCATTACCGCCATCGCCCAGCCATGCCAGTCGTGCGGCGCCCAGCGCACCGGATGCGCTGGCCGGATGGGTGACGATGGGCAGTTGCAACACGTCGGCAATCAGCTGTGCCCACAGCGTGCTGCGTGCTCCACCGCCGGTCAGGCTGCATTGCTGAATGTGGTGCTGGGCATCCCCGAGCACCGCCAGCCCATCCGCCAGCCCAAATGCCACACCTTCGATCACCGCATAGCCCAGCAAAGCACGCGGTGTTTCGTGGCGAAGATTGAAGAAAGAACCGGAGGCATCAGGATCGTTATGCGGCGTGCGCTCACCTGACAGGTAAGGCAGGAATATCGGGGCACTCCGCAGTTGTTCATCGCTGAGCTGTGCCATCTCCTCCATCAACTGGCTTTCGCTAACCGACAGCAGATTACACAACCAGCGCAGGCAACTGGCGGCACTCAGCATCACACTCATTTGATGCCAGCGACCCGGTAGCGCATGGCAGAAGGCATGCACGCCGGATTGAGGGTCGGCTTGCAGGCGATCGTTCACAACGAAAATCACACCGGAAGTGCCCAATGAGATAAAAGCATCCCCCGTATTCACTGCACCCACGCCGACCGCCGATGCGGCATTGTCACCGCCACCACCCGCCACCGTAACCGAGGTGGATAGACCCCACTCACTCGCCAGTGCCGATTGCACACGGCCACTCACCGCGCTGCCTTCCACCAGTTCAGGCATCTGCGCGCGCGTCAGTCCGGTGATGGCCAGCAGTTCTTCAGACCAGTCACGCTGTGCCACATCCAGCCATAGCGTACCGGCAGCATCCGAAGGCTCGCTGACAAAGTGCCCGGTAAGACGCCAGCGCAGATAATCTTTCGGCAGCAGGACCTTATCGATGCGGCTGAAGATCTCCGGCTCATGTTCCGCCACCCAGCGCAGTTTCGGCGCGGTGAAGCCGGGCATGATCATGTTGCCGCTGATCGCCATCATCTGCGGATAGCATTTACGCAGCACCTCACACTGTGGCGCACTGCGCGTGTCGTTCCACAAGATGCACGGACGCAAAACCTTGCCATCCGCATCCAGCAGCACGGCCCCGTGCATCTGGCCGGATAAGCCGATGGCACGGATAGCAGCCCACGCATCAGGAGATTGCTGACGCAATGCCGCCAGCACCTCAGTGCAGGCTTGCCACCAGCGTTCGGGATCCTGTTCTGCCCAGTGGGGATGTGGGCGCTGCACAGTGAGCGTGGCATGCTGTGACGCCACAATCTCACCATACGCGTTGATGATCAGCGCTTTAAGCTCTGACGTACCGATATCAATGCCGAGATACATGATTACACCGCCGCCAGTTCTGGCTGTTTCAGCCACTGTTGCAAACTTGCGACACGGTGCGTCACCAGCGCATGAAACGCCTTGTCGTTGGCCAATTCGGCAAACAGCGCGCTATCACTCAGGAAGGCCTTCAGCGGATCGGCACTGGCGAACTGGTTACGCAGCGCATCGGCCTGTAGCGCACCATCCTGATAGGAATACGGCAGATCGTCATTGGCCCAGCGCTGCATAAACAGGAAGAACAGTGCCGGAATCACCGCTGTTGCACTGGGTTGCGCACCGCGCTGGTAGCACTGTTGCAGGGTTGGCGTCACCATGCCGGGAATTTTGGACAGGCCATCAGCGCCCACGCGCTGGTTGGTGTCTTTGATGTATGGGTTGCTAAAGCGGGCCAGCACCACGTCGCGGTAATCGGCTAAATCAAGCGGGCTGGGCGACAGAGAGGGAATGACATCCTGAGTGACGTAGTCGTGCGCCAGTTGATAAATCGCCGGATGACGTGTGCTGTCATCGATATAGTTCAAGCCAATCAGCGTGCCCGCCCAGGCAATCGCGGCATGCGTCGCATTGAGGATGCGGATTTTCGCTTCTTCCCACGGCAGCACCGACTCCACCAGCTCAACGCCGACCTTTTCCAGCGCCGGACGCCCGGCAATAAAGTCATCTTCAATCACCCACTGAATAAAGGACTCTGCCATCACCGCTGCCCCATCCTGTTTGCCGGTTGCGGCTTGCACGCGCTCCGCCACATCCGGCGTAGGGCGCGGTGTGATGCGATCGACCATGGTATTCGGTGAAGTGGTCTGCGTGCGCACCCAATCTGCCAGCGCGGTATCGCCTTTGGCGGCAAGGAAGGCGAGGAATCCCTCACGGAAACGCTCACCGTTGTGGCGCAGGTTGTCACAGTTCAGCAGTGTGACCGGCGCGCCACCTTGTGCAACACGCGCTGTCAGGATGCGGCTGAGTGCGCCATAAATAGTGCGGATGTCGCCACCCAGATCGGCCTTCACGTCTGCCTGATTGAGATCCAATTTAAATTCAGGTGTCAGGTAGTAGCCCGCTTCAGTCACGGTAAAGCCAATTACACGGGTTTGCGGATTGGCCCCCTGCTCAACCAGCGCGCTAATTTCACTGTCCCACGGCAAGATTTTGCGCAGCGAGGTGATGGTTTCGTAATCGCGCTCACCTTCTGGCGTCACGGTTTCCAGCACATATTCGCCATTCTGCGCCGCGAGCTGATTGAGCAACGGCACTGCGTCATTGCGGATATTACCGAGCGCGATGCCCCAGCTTTCATCTCCCTGCTCGCGCAGTTTATGCAGATACCACGCCTGATGTGCCCGATGGAAAGATCCCGCGCCGATGTGCATCCACACTGATTGATTGGTCATAATCGCCTCAATTAAACATTTGCCACAAGACAGGGCATTTGCCCGATGACAGGTAGCATAGTGTGCGTGGCGAGGATCGTTCTGCGAGCCTTATCACAAATAATACATTTGCTCTTTTTTTGGGCTTTTGCTCAGTTAGTGCTTTTCGTAAAACACGCGCTAAGATGTCGCATCAGTTTTGACGGAACAGCGTGATGAGCAGAGAAGAGAAAAAGCAGGAGCTGGCCGCACGTGCCGCGTGGATGTACTACGTTGCAGGCGTCACGCAGCAAGAGATTGCGCAGGCATTGGGATTGTCACGTCAGGTTGCGCAGCGTCTGGTCTCCAGCGCACGCGAGATGGGCATGGTGAGCGTAAAAATCGATCATCCCGTCACCCACTGTTTGCAGCTGGCGCGCGAGGTGCAGGAGAAATTTGGTCTGGATCTGTGCCGCGTGGTGCCATCGGCCAATCTGAATGATGACGCCATTCAACAAATGCTGGCGGTGGAAGGCGCGGCGGTGATGTCACAGTTCATCAATGAGGAAACGCCGCAGGTGTTTGGCATTGGTTCGGGCAAGACTCTACGCTCAATGATCGATGCATTGCCTTGGGTGGATCGTCCGCAGCATCAGTGCGTTTCGATGATTGGGGCGATTGCACGCGATGATTCCGGTACACGCTACGATGTGCCGTTGAAAATGGCCGAAAAGATGCAGGGCAAATATTTCTTCATTCCTGCGCCGCTGTACGCCGACACACCACAGGATAAAGCGATGTGGGTGCAGCATCAGGTGTATCAGCGCGTCACCGATCGCGCATTGCAGGCGGACGTGGCTTTTGTGGGGATTGGGGAAGTGATGCCGGGTTGTCCGTTAAATGCCGAAGGATTTATCACCGATGCACAGGTTGAGGCACTGAATGCACGCGGCGTGGTGGGCGAAATGCTCGGTCACTTTTTCAATCAGCAAGGTGAGCGCGTGTGGGGCGAAACCGATGAGCTACTGACCAGCGTATTGCTGGAGAGCCAGACACAGCGCAAGATTATTGGTTTTTCCGGCAGCGAGCGGAAGTATCCGGCGATTCGGGCTGCATTGCAGGGCGGCTGGGTATCGGGACTGGTAACCGATGAAGATACGGCGCTGAGGTTACTGCGAGAGTGAGTTTTCAGCGCCTGCTCAGGAATCGGGGGCAGATCGTAAAGACGGCATAAACCATCCCTGGGCCTCAGCCCGCGCCATCCCTGGCGCGGGATGCTTTACTCCTCTGCCCCCGCTTCCATCGCCTTAACCATCGTGCAAAATTTACTTCAGCGATCCCGACAGGAACTGCTGCAAACGTGGGCTTTTCGGGTTGCCGAAAAGCTCATCTGGCGAGCCCTGCTCTTCAATCTTGCCCTGATGCAGGAAAATCACGTGATTGGAAACATGACGAGCAAACTCCATCTCATGCGTCACCACCACCATGGTTTTACCCTCTTCAGCCAGTTTCTGCATGATGCGCAGCACTTCGCCGACTAACTCGGGATCGAGCGCAGAAGTCGGTTCATCAAATAACAGCACTTCCGGCTCCATCGCCAGGGCGCGGGCAATGGACACACGCTGCTGCTGACCGCCCGAAAGATGCACCGGATATTTAGCACGCGCACGCTCATCAATGCCGACTTTATCCAGATATTTAATCGCACGCTCACGCGCTTCGGCTTTGCTCAGCCCCAGCACCTGGATTGGCGCTTCGGTGACGTTATCCAGCACCGTCATATGGCTCCACAAATTAAAGTGCTGGAACACCATGGTCAGACGAGTGCGCAGTGAACGCAGCTGCTCTTTGTTGGACACTTTCAGCTGTCCATCGGTATCGCGCACCAGATTGATTTGCTCGTTGTTAACCGAAATGGTGCCTTCGCTCGGCTTTTCGAGGAAGTTAATGCAGCGTAAGAAGGTACTTTTCCCGGAACCGGACGAGCCAATAATGCTGATCACATCGCCGGCGTTCGCCTGCAGTGATACGCCTTTCAAAACTTCATGTTCACCGTAACGCTTGTGCAGTTCGGTAACGCTTAATTTGTTGTCAGCCATAGTGATACTCAATGCGATGAAGAAGGTTTCACGTGCGCCAGGAAGCGGCGTTCCGCCTTGCGGAACAGGCTAATCAGCACGTAAGAGATAATCAGATACAGCACCGCAGCGATGCCAAACGCGGTAAACGGCTGGTAGGTCGCCGAGTTAATATCACGCGCGATTTTCAACAGATCTGGCACCGTGGCAGTAAATGCCAGCGCGGTGGAGTGCAGCATTAGGATCACTTCATTACTGTAGGCTGGCAGCGCGGTACGCAGCGCCGACGGTAGTATGATGCAGCGATACATTTTAAACGGGGAGAAACCGTAAGCGCGTGCCGCTTCAATTTCGCCATGGGGAACCGCGCGAATGGCCCCGGCAAAAATTTCGGTGGTGTAAGCGCAGGTGTTCAGCGTAAAGGCCAGCAGCGTACAGTTCAGGCCGCTGCGGAAGAAGGCATTCAGCAGCTCCGATCCTTTCACCACTTCCAGCGTATACATGCCGGAATAGAACACCAGCAGCTGGACATACAGCGGCGTACCACGGAAGACATAGGTGAACAGCCAGACGGGCGTTGAGATATAACGATTTGGCGATACACGCGCAATCGCCAGCAACACCGCCATACAACCACCGATCACCACGGAAAGAATCAACAACCACAACGTAATGGCGACGCCGGTAAAACGGTAACCATCTGTCCAGAGCAGCTGTTTCCAATACTCCTGAATAATATCGATCATAGCTCTGCCCTTTTCACACCCACCGTGTAGCGGCGTTCAAGCCACCACAGCACGCCGTTCGACAGCGTGGTAAACACCAGATAAATCACCCCCGCGACGATCGCGAAGTAGAACGGCTGCCAGGTACTTTTACCCGCCAGCTGCGTGGCTTTCACCACGTCTTCCAGCCCCAGCAGCGACACCAGCGCTGTGGCTTTGAGAATCACCTGCCAGTTATTGCCAATACCTGGTAACGCAAAACGCATCATCGCCGGGAACAAAATACGACGGAAAGTTTGCGAACCGGTGAAACCGAAAGCGGTAGCCGCTTCAATCTGCCCTTTTGGCACAGCGAGGAAAGCACCCCGGAAGGTTTCAGTGAAATAGGCACCATAGATGAAGCCAAGTGTGATGATACCGGCCACCATCGGATCGATATCAAACTGCGCCATGCCCAGCGCATCAGTGACCGTATTGAGAGCGATTTGCAGACCGTAGAAGATCAGCAACATCAAAACCAGATCAGGTACACCGCGGATTAAGGTTGTGTAGCCTTCAGCAATCATCACCAGCAGGCGACTGCGAGAGAGTTTGGCGCCAGCGCCCATTAAGCCAAGCACTAAGGCAAGCACCACGGAGCTGAGTGCCAGCTCAAGGGTCACCAGGGTGCCTTTTAGGATTACTTCAGAATAGCCATACAGCATGGGTTCGATCCTGTCGTGAGGGAAAATAACAAACGCTGCCCAACTAACGGACAGTCCTGACCAGGATTTGAATCACAGGGTAGATGGCGGCAAGCGTATGAACCCCGGGAGTTTACATAAGTAAGCGCCCGGAGTGAATAGTTATGACCAACCCTGCTGCAAATCAATCATCAAGGTCAGAAAACAGGACAATTAATCGCCGTACACGTTGAAATCAAAGTACTTCTTCGCAATCTTGTCGTAGGTGCCATCTTTACGCATGGCATCGAACGCTTTGTCGATGGCTGCTTTCAGATCGGCATCGTCTTTGCGCAAGCCCATACCAGTACCGACACCAAAGATTTTGTCATCTTTAACCGCTGGACCGGCAAACGCATAGTTTTTGCCCACTGGCTGTTTTAGGAAGCCCTCGCTCGCCTGCACTTCATCCTGGAAAGCCGCATCGATACGACCTGCATCCAGATCCTGATACACCAGATCCTGGTTGGCGTATGGCGTTACAGTGACACCCTTAGGACGCCAGTTTTCGTTGGCGTAGGTTTCCTGAGTGGTGCCCTGCAGCAAACCAATGTTTTTACCTTTCAGCGATTCGATGGTCGGTTGCAGGCTGGAACCTTTCTTCGCCACTAAACGCGCATTGGCGGCGTAAAGTTTTTCAGAGAAGGCGATCTCTTCCTGACGTTTCTCGGTGATGGAGAGAGAAGAGATGATAGCGTCGATCTTCTTCGCTTTCAGCGACGGGATCAGTGCATCAAAATCACTTTCCACATAAGTACATTTGGTCTCGATACGCTTACAGATTTCGTTCGCCAGATCGATGTCAAAGCCGACTAACTGGCCTTGTGCATTCTTGGATTCAAACGGCGGGTATGTCGGGTCAGTCCCGATGCGCAGCGTTTTTGGTACCGCAGCGAACACGCTCGCAGCGCTGGACATGGCCAGCATCAGGGAAAGAGCCAGAACTCGCTTTTTCATAGGTAACCCTCAAGTGAAGTGCTTATTGTTATATGGTCGTGATGTGTGTTTGCGCTGAATGATTTGCAGGTTTCATGCCAGTTATGCAAAACGGCGAAAGCGTGCTCAGGCGCACTAAATACCGCGCCCTTCAGGGGCGCAAGCACTTAGTTTGTGAGGGAAATATAACAGCGACGTGAGGAAGAAAAAGCGACATTGTTAACTTTTGGTGCACAAGATGCACGAAGAGTGATCGGGCACGCGAAATTGCACACAGTTAGTGCAAAATTGCACCATTATGCGCCATGCCAACGGGTAAACAGGTCTTGCGGCAGCTCAATATCGAATTGATCAATGACGCGATTGACAGTTTGATCGACCAGATCTTCAATTTTTTGTGGGCGGTGATAAAAAGCGGGCACCGGCGGCATGATCAGTGCGCCTAATTCCGCGGCCGTGGTCATCATGCGTAAATGCCCAAGATGCAGCGGCGTTTCGCGCACGCACAGGACCAGTTTACGCTGCTCCTTCAGCACCACATCGGCGGCGCGCGTCAGCAAACTATCACTGTAGCTGTGCACGATGCCGGAAAGGGTTTTCATTGAACAGGGTAAAATCACCATGCCAAGTGTCTTGAAGGAACCTGATGAGATGCTGGCAGCGATATCACGTACGTCATGCACCACATCAGCCAGTGCTTGCACATCACGCAGGCTGTAATCCGTTTCCAGCGATAACGTCTGACGCGCAGCCGGACTGATCACCAAATGGGTTTCCACATCGGCCAAAGGTTGCAGCACTTGCAACAATCGCACGCCGTATATCGCGCCACTGGCGCCGGAAATACCAATGATCAGTCGTTTCATTATTCAGCCCTGCCCGTTCAGATTGCGGCAATGATAGCCGCTCACTGAGCAAAAATACAAAAACAAACAGGGCGGAGTCTCCCCCGCCCTGTTAAAGATGAGCACCATGAGGCGGTTAGCCTTCGTTATGCAGCTCCAGACCTTCCACTTCGTTCTGACGCTGAATCGCTTTCGCATCGTCATTACGCAGTGACTGCAAATACTCGAGGTACTGCTGGTCGACATCTTTGGTGACGTAAACGCCGTTGAATACCGAGCACTCAAACTGTGCGATATCCGGGTTCTCTTCACGTACTGCTTCGATCAGATCATCGAGGTCCTGGAAGATCAGCGCATCGGCTTTGATCAGCTGACGAATTTCTTCCACTTCACGACCATGTGCGATCAGTTCGGTAGCGCTCGGCATATCGATACCGTAGACGTTCGGGAAACGAATTTCCGGCGCGGCAGACGCCAGGTAAACACGTTTTGCACCGGCTTCGCGCGCCATTTCAATGATCTGCTCAGACGTGGTGCCACGCACGATGGAGTCGTCAACCAGTAGCACGTTCTTATCACGGAACTCAGCACGGTTGGCGTTCAGTTTGCGGCGAATCGCGCTACGACGCATATGCTGGCCTGGCATGATAAAGGTGCGGCCCACATAGCGGTTTTTCACGAAGCCCTGACGATATGGCTTGTCGAGAATACGGGCGATTTCCAGCGCGGCATCCGTGGAGGTTTCCGGGATAGGAATCACCACATCGATATCCAGATCTTCCCATTCGCGGGCAATTTTCTGACCGAGTTTGGTGCCCATACGCACACGTGCGCTGTAGACCGACACCTTATCAAGGAAGGAGTCTGGACGCGCAAAGTAGACGTATTCGAACAGGCAAGGGTTGGTTTTGGGATTCTCAGCACACTGGCGCGTGGAGAGTTGTCCCTGCTCGGTGATGTACACCGCTTCACCAGGCGCCACATCGCGGATGAACTCGAAGCCTAAAGTATCCAGTGCCACGCTTTCTGACGCCACCATATATTCGGTGCGACCATCAGCAATCACGCGTTTACCCAGCACTAATGGGCGAATCCCGTTTGGATCGCGGAACGCAACTAAGCCATGGCCAATAATCATCGAAACCACTGCGTAAGCGCCGCGCACCTGTTGGTGCACTGCCGCTACCGCAGCAAAAATGTTGTCAGCTTCCAGCGGGTCATGCTGGAAACGGTCGAGCTCCTGCGCAAAGATGTTCAGCAGGATTTCAGAATCAGAGGTGGTGTTAACGTGACGGCGACCCACTTCGAACAGATGCTTACGCAGTTCGTGCGCGTTGGTCAGGTT
Organism: Pantoea sp. JGM49; assembly: GCF_018257655.1. NCBI lineage: Bacteria > Pseudomonadati > Pseudomonadota > Gammaproteobacteria > Enterobacterales > Erwiniaceae > Pantoea > Pantoea sp. JGM49. Next base: position 186,598 of record NZ_JAERJM010000003.1, read on the forward strand.
GCCGTTGTGCGCCAGCGTGATGCCATACGGGGAGTTTACGTAGAAAGGCTGCGCTTCAGAAGCGCTGGAACTGCCCGCGGTTGGATAGCGAACATGGCCAATCCCGATATTACCCTGCAAACGCTGCATGTGGCGTGCTTCGAAGACATCGCTCACCAGGCCATTCGCTTTACGCAGACGGAAGCAGTTAAGCGCATCGATGGTACAAATGCCGGCGGCATCTTGCCCGCGGTGCTGCAGCACCGTTAACGCGTCATAGATCGACTGGTTTACTGGCATAAAACCGGTGATACCAACAATACCGCACATGTTGTCATTTCCTCATTGGCCGCACTCCCGGTGGCGTTACCGGGGTATAAAACTGGACGTGCTTTTCAGGTAATCGAAAAACCACCTGATGATGTAACTGAACTGGGGAATGAGTTGCGACTGTTGCCAGTCCGGGCTTTTGGAAAAGCCGGTGAATGTATCGAGGAAGAAGAGCATAGCGGAAACAATCAGCACGCCACGCAACGCCCCGAAACAGACCCCCAACACCCTGTCGGTTCCCGACAAGCCGGTTTTTTCCACCAGCGAGCCGATCACATAGTTCACGATGGCACCCACAATCAGAGTGGCAACGAATAACACCGCTATCGCGATGCCGTTGCGAACCAGTTCGTCGTCAAAACCTGTAAACCAGACTGCAAGGTAGGTGTAGTAATGACTGGCGACAAAAAACGCGCATCCCCAGGTAACGAGAGATAAGGCTTCCCGGACAAACCCACGAATCAGGCTGACCAGAGCCGAAAAACCAACTACCGCAATAATGACGTAATCAATCCAGATCATGAACGCTTCCAACCCAGTGCTTATGCACCCCTGCATCCAGTTCGGGGCGCATTCTAACAGAAAAAGAAAACGTTTGCGTAGGGTTTTCCGGTTCTGTATCCATAAAAAGGGCGATGAAAAAAACTTTCCTCGCCCTGAGTAAAATCAGCAATTTAACCCACTGATATAAAACAGCTTTACGACAACATTTCGCTTAACCGCTTGTGCTATACCGCGCCTTTTACTGCTATCGGCGCGGCTTATCACAGCATTAACGCGTGCCGTACGGTTTCACCACGCCACCGAGCCCGGAGATGCTTTGTAGCTCACTCAGCGAACTCTGCAGCTTCGCTTTTGAGGCATCCGGCCCCACATAAATGCGCGTGATTTGTCCCTGCACCGGCGTGGATGGCACGGTAAAGGCACGAGATCCTGACAGACGCAGTTGCGCCACAATCTCACTGACCTTGGCCGCATTCTTTAGCGCACCCAGCTGAACCACAAACGCCTGCCCCGCAGGAACCGCTTCCGGTTCACTCTGTTTCGGTGTTTCGACCACTTTTGGCTGCTCAACCGGTTTCGGTTGTTCTACCACTTTGGGCTTCGGTTGTTCGACCGGTTTTGGCTTCGGCTGTTCAACCGGCTTAGGTTTGGGCTGCTCGACCACTTTTGGCTTCGGCTGCTCAACCGGCTTCGTCTGCTGATGCACCGGCGGCGGTGTCACCAGCGTAGGCTCGCTGTTCTGCACCGGTTGCGCATTGCCATTGCTGGCCGAGCTGCTGGCTTTACCGTTATCCGAGGTTTGCGCCGTGCTCGCCCCTTCCGGCGGCTGCGCCGGGAGCGGTTGCGTCACCGGCGGCACCATTTCGCTATCCTGCTGATCGTCCGGCTTTGGCACCAGCGGAATCGCTGCGAACTCTTCTTTGTAATGCTTTTTCTTGCCGTCGAGCAGCCCCGGCAGCACGATGACGCCAATCGCCACCAAAATGACGGTACCGACTAAGCGATTTTGAAACTTACTTGCCACTGCCATTCTCCGCTGACATCGATTCCATAACCTGTGCAACGGTGTGGAAAGAACCACACACCAGAATCACATCCTCAGGCGCGGCTTGCTGACGCGCGGCCTGCCATGCTGCATCGACGTTATCATACGCATTGCCACCTTCAAGGTGGGCGATCAGCTCATCGGCGGTGGCGCCACGCGGACCGTCAAGCGGTGCACAGAACCAGCGATCCACCTGCGGTGCCAGCGCGGCCAGCGTCCCCGCGATGTCCTTGTCATGCAACATGCCGACCACTGCATGCACTTTACCGCTTTTCGGCAACTCCGCCAGACGTGAAGCCAGATAATGCGCCGCATGCGGATTATGCGCCACATCGAGAATCACGCGCGGGCTTTCACTCACCGTCTGGAAGCGCCCAGGCAGAATCGCTAAGGGCAAATGTTCGCGGATCACCGCTTCGCTGACGTTGAGTCCTGATGCGCGCAGCGCGGTCAGTGCCGTTGCCGCATTGGGCAACGGCACCTGCGGCAACGGCAGATCGCGTAGTTCGCCATGCTCGTCCTGCAGTGACCAGCTGTTTTCCTGCTTCTGCCACTGCCAGTCACGGTTGATTTGCAGCAGCTGCGCGCCCTTCTCCGCCGCGACTTCGGCGATGGTGTGCGGCATATCGGCTTCACCGACGACTGCAGGTTTGCCACCACGGAACACGCCGGCTTTTTCGCGACCAATGCTTTCGCGATCCGGCCCCAGCCAATCGGTGTGATCGAGCGCGATGCTGGTGATCACCGCCACATCCGCATCGACGATATTGGTGGCATCAAGACGTCCGCCAAGACCCACTTCGAGGATCACCACATCAAGATTGGCCTCACGGAACAGATTCAGTGCAGAGAGGGTGCCGAATTCAAAGTAGGTGAGTGAAATGTCACCGCGTCCAGCTTCAATACTGGCGAAACTGGCGCTGTGCAGCGCTTCATCCAGCTCGGAGCCCTGCACGCGCACGCGTTCGGTGTAGCGCACCAGATGCGGCGAGCTGTACACGCCCACGCGATAGCCTGCGGCCATCAACAGCGTTTCCAGCGTGCGGCAGGTGGTGCCTTTGCCATTGGTACCGGCAACGGTGAAGATAAACGGAGCGGGTTTTAGCAGATCAAGGCGTGCGGCGACGCGTTGAATACGATCCAGGCCCAATTCGATGGCCTGTGAATGCAGGTGTTCAAGATAATGAAGCCACGTGGCCAAAGGCGACGTGGCTTGAGGAAGCTGCAGAGTGTCCATGTGTCCCGTTTACTCATCTTACACATCGTCATTCAAGCCGCAGCGGCGTGGGCTGCACTCAATCACCCCCGATCCCTTACTGGGTAAGCTGCCGGGGCTTCATTCGTTTGCCGCCTTGCTGCAACTCGAATGACTGGGTGTTTACGGTTCATTGGTGAAAAGCGTTTAACCACCGCTTTTCGTTGCCTGTCAGGCCTCGTTGCTCTCTGGCACAGCCGTAGAAGGCTGATCACCATCCTGCAGCGGCGCTGGCAGGTTCATCATTTTCGCCAGCAGGCTGGCCAGCTTAAAGCGCATTTCCGGACGACGGATGATCATGTCGATCGCGCCTTTTTCGATCAGGAACTCACTGCGCTGGAAGCCCGGTGGCAGTTTCTCACGCACGGTCTGTTCGATAACGCGTGGACCGGCAAAGCCAATCAGCGCTTTCGGTTCAGCAACGTTCAAATCGCCCAGCATCGCGAAGCTGGCAGACACACCGCCCATGGTTGGGTCGGTCAGCACGGAGATGTACGGCAAGCCGCGTTCCTGCATTTTCGCCAGCGCTGCGCTGGTTTTTGCCATCTGCATCAGCGACTGTAACGCTTCCTGCATACGGGCACCGCCACTGGCAGAGAAGCAGATCAGCGGGCAGTTATCTTCCAGTGCCTGCTCAACGCCACGCACAAAGCGCGCGCCAACCACAGAGCCCATTGAGCCGCCCATAAAGGAGAACTCAAAAGCCACCGCCACCACTGGCATACCGTGCAGGGTGCCTTTCATGGCGATCAGAGCATCTTTCTCACCGGTGTCTTTCTGCGCGGCAACCAGACGATCTTTGTACTTCTTAGAATCGCGGAACTTGAGCAGATCCTTCGGTTCCAGCTCGCTGCCTAATTCAACCAGAGAACCTTCATCCAGCATGGTGTGCAAACGCTCACGGGCGTGCATGCGCATGTGGTGGTCGCACTTCGGGCAGACCTCAAGGTTACGCTCCAGTTCGGCGCGGTACAGCACCTGACCACAGCTATCGCATTTGGTCCAGACCCCTTCAGGGATACTGGCTTTGCGTGTTGGCGTGGTGGTGCTTTTATTCAGTATGCGTTCAATCCAGCTCATTGATGACCTTTCTGTTTAATGCTGACCTGGTCCAGTCTTCTTGTGACTGCTGAAATCACCTTCAGCAGGCCGTAAATGTCGCTCATTAAACCACAACCCGTTAACGCTGTGGATAAAAATCTGGTGACAGCCTTACTGTGGCTTCTGCTGACGTGCCTGACGGCGATGGCGCCATACTTCAATCACGCCTGGCAAAATTGAGACCACAATGATGCCAACAATCAGCAGTTTTAGGTTCTCCTGTACCACCGGCAAATCACCAAACAGGTAACCGGCATAGGAGAACAACAGCACCCACAGCAGTGCGCCCGTCACGTTGAAGAGCGCAAAGTGGCGATAAGACATGTGTCCCATCCCCGCCACAAAGGGGGCAAAGGTTCGCACGATTGGTACAAAGCGCGCAAGTATAATGGTTTTGCCACCGTGGCGATCGTAGAAGGCGTGGGTCTTATCCAGATAGCTGCGACGGAAAATTTTCGAGTTCGAATTGCTAAACAGCTTCTCACCGAACAACCGACCAATAGTGTAGTTCACCGCATCGCCGAGGATGGCAGCAACCACCAGCAGCGTGACCATTAAATGCACGTTGAGATCGTTACCCGGCAGTGCCGCCAGCGCGCCAGCAACAAACAGTAACGAATCCCCTGGCAGGAAAGGTGTGACCACCAGGCCGGTTTCGCAGAACAGGATCAGGAACAGAATGGCGTAAATCCAGACGCCGTACTGCGCCACCAGTTCGGCTAAATGCACATCAATATGGAGAATAAAGTCGATCAAAAAGTGGATGAATTCCATAATGTTCCGGCTCCCAAACATCCTTACTCATTTAAATTAATCTGCGAGGAACAACGGTCCCAACGCAGGCTGAGGTAACGCAAAGTGAGATGGGTAATCCACCGCCACCAAATACAACCCCTCGGCTTTAGCGGTCGCTGCCGCCAGAGTACGATCTTTTGCCGCCAGCAACTCAGCCATCCAGCTTTCCGGCTGGTTGCCGCAGCCAATTTCCATTAGGCTGCCGACAATATTGCGCACCATGTGGTGCACGAACGCGTTGGCTTTGATATCGACAATCACATAAGGTCCGTAACGTGTGACGTTAAGGTGCATCACGTTGCGCCACGGCGTGCGCGACTGGCACTGCACCGCACGGAACGAGGTAAAGTCGTTCTCGCCAATTAAACACTGACCGGCACGCTGCATTTTCTCGACATCCAGCGGATGATAAAAATGGGTGATGCCGTTGCCAAGAATCGCCGGTCGCAGCCGCTGATTGAAAATCACATAGCGGTAACGACGCGCGGTGGCGCTAAAGCGGGCATGAAATTCCTCCGGCACCGCTTTCACCCAACGTACCGCGATGTCATCCGGCAGGTTGGCATTGACGCCCAGCGTCCAGGCGCTGTCGGCGCGCTGCGAGGTGGTTTCGAAATGCACCACTTGCCCGGTACCGTGCACACCGGCATCCGTGCGTCCGGCGCAGAACACCACCACCGGGTGATTCGCCACTTTCGACAGCGCTTTTTCCAGCTTTTCCTGCACGCTGCGCACTTCGTTCTGTCGCTGCCAGCCGTAGTAACGGCTGCCGTCGTACTCAATGCCTAACGCCAGCTTAAATGTCGTTTCTTCAGACAACATTAATAGAAGTACTCCTGCACCAATTTCTCAGCGGTTTTTACCGCCATCAGTGCGCCGCCGAAACGAACGTTGTCAGCCACGGACCAGAATTGCAGCAGCTCAGGGAGACCGTAATCATTACGCACATTGCCAATGCTCAGCGCATCATTGCCTGATGCATCGCTGACGGGCGTCGGATATTCACCGTCTTCACTGAGGTTGATGTCATCAGCACGCGCCAGTTCATCTCGCGCTTCTTCGGCTGACAGCGGACGTAAATTTTCGACATGCACAATCTGCGTGTTGCCGTAAAACACTGGCGCCTGCACGCTGCTGACGGCAATTGGCAAGCCTTCGTCCTGCAGCACTTTGCGCACCTGATCCACCAGACGACGTTCACTCTCCACGCTGCCATGGCTATCCGCTAACTGCGGCAACAGGTTGAACGCCAACTGACGACCAAAATAGTGCTCATCTGCCGGTACACCATTCAGCAAACGTGCGCTTTCGCCCGCCAGGCCATCCACTGCCGCTTTACCGTGGCTGGAAACCGACATCAGATTGGTCACCTGCAAACGGCTTAACCCCGCCGTATCCACCAGCGGTTTGATAGCGCTTAACAGCTGGCTTACCAGCGCATCGGCCACCGTCACGATGTTGCGATTGCGATAATCGGCCAGCACCTGCGGGTTCACATCAGGCACCACCAGCGGGACATCCGGCTCCAGCGCGAACAGATCGCTGCTGTCGATCACCAGGCAACCCTGGCTTGCGGCTTCATCCGCGTAACGCGCGGAAGCTTCACGTCCGGCAGCGAAAAACGCCAGCTGCGCCTGCGTCCAGTCAAATTCAGCCGCATCCTGCACGCGCAGGGTGCGACCATCAAAACGCACACTTTCACCGGCGCTGTTTTCGCTCGCCAGCAGATACAATTCACCAACCGGGAACTGGCGTTCTGCCAGCAATTCCAGTACAGCGTTCCCTACTGCGCCTGTTGCGCCCAATAGCGCAATATTCCAGCCGTCAGACATGTTGGTTTACTCCAGACAATGACATAAAAACAGAAGGCGGTGATGACACCGCCTGACATTTAAGACTTTTCCCGCGCGAAAACGCAGGGGATTGATTTAACTTTACAAACTGGCGCGGAAACCGAGCTTTTCCAGCATCGCGGCGCTATCGGCATCATCACATTTCACCTGCAGTGATGACCATTCACGACGCTCTTCATACTGCTTGCGCAGGCGATCAAATTCGCCCGGTTTGGCAGCCACTTTTCGCAGTGGCGCATCGTCGCGGCGCACATCATACACCAGGTGCACCAGTCGTTTCAGCGTTGGCTGATCGAGCTTGCCGTGCAGCGTAATGGTGCCAAATTCCGGTGCAGGCAGCAGACTCTCCAGCGCCACCTGTTGCGGCTGACCGATAAACGCGCACCAGGCTTCAAATACTTGTGTGGTGCCGCGCGCTTTGCCTTCCAGCGTATAGCCGGCGATATGTGCCGTGGCGATATCGACTTTGTCCAGCAGATCGAGGTTCAGATCCGGCTCCGGCTCCCACACATCCAGCACCACGCTGAGGTCGCTGCGCATTTTCATCACTTCAAGCAGCGCGGCGTTATCCACCACCGGGCCACGGCAGGCATTGATCAGAATGGTGTTGGGTTGGAGTGCCATCAGCAGTGCCATATCGGCCAGGTGCCAGCTTTTGTAGGGGCCGTCTTTAAATAGCGGCGTATGGAAGGTCAGAATATCGGCCTGCGCCACCAGCTCATCCAGCGTGTGGAACGTTTCCTGATCGCCACGATCCGCACGCGGCGGATCGCACAGCAGGGTTTTCACCCCCCAGGCTTCAAGACGTTTTTGCAAACGCCCCCCCACATTGCCCACACCGACAATACCTACGGTACGATCGCGCAGTTCAAAACCATCGCGTTCGGCCAGCAGCAGTAAGGAGGAGAACACATACTCCACCACCGCAATTGCGTTACAGCCGGGTGCCGCCGAGAAGGCGATTCCGGCGGCCGCCAAAGAAGCATCGTCCACATGATCAGTGCCAGCCGTGGCGGTGCCAACGAACTTCACCGGCGTACCGGCCAGCAGCGCCGCATTCACTTTAGTCACCGAGCGCACCATCAGTCCGCTGGCATCCTGTAACTCTGCTTCGGGTAACGGACGTCCCGGCACGGCCAATACTTCACCCGTTCGACTGAAGAGTTCACGAGCGTAAGGCATGTTTTCATCGACGAGAATTTTCACTGCGGCGGTCCTGTCTGCTGATGCGTTTTGAGGCGCGTATTCTTACATAAAGCCGGGGATTAACCTAACCGGCTGCGATAGCGATCCGGCGTGGTGCCGGCCTGCTGCTGGAACATCACAATCAAGGCTGATGACGAGCTATAGCCCAGTTCGTGTGCAATGCCTTGCACGCTGCACCCCTGCTCCAGCAGCGCAATGGCACGCAAAAACCGTAAACGCTGGCGCCATTCGCTGAAAGACATCTTCAACTGCTGCTGACAACGTCGCGCCAGCGTACGCTCGGTGGTGAACACCCGCTTCGCCCATTGTGCCAGCGTGGTGTTATCACCGGGATTTTCTTCCAGCGCGCGCAAAATAGGCGCGAGAAATTTGTCGTCCGACAACGGCAAATAGCTGGTGTGCACCGGTGCCTGACGCAGACGATCAATCAAGACTTCACACAGTCGCCAGTCCGCTTCCGTTTGAGGCTGCTCCAACTCACGCTGTGCAAAATCATTCATGATGGCGTGCACAATCGCATCGACGTGCAGTAAACAGGCATTGTCGGGCATCTCCGCACAGAGATCGGCCGCGAGATTGAAGGTGCGGAACTGGGCATGGCAATGGTTATAGCTGCTGTGGCGCTGTTCTGGCGGGATCCAGATCGGCATATCAGCGGGCGTTAATAACCGTTCCCCCTCCACTTCCATCTCCAGCACGTGGCTGGTGACAAAAATCACCTGACCCCAACTGTGCAGATGCGGGAGATATTCAGTTTTCGCGTTAGCCTGCTCGTAGCGCATAAAATAGCGCAGTAGCGGCGCATCAATCGGCGGCTGGTACTCGATCTGTAAATTCATTCTGTCCGGTCACTAACGAATATTGTCCGATTTTAACTATCTGAACAAAACCGGTCAAATGTAAACTATTCGCGATTAAACTCAGGAGTCGTACGATGAATTTACTGTTTCCGTTGATTGCGGTGATGATCTGGTCGATCAACACCATTGTCAGCAAACTCTCTGCCGGGAGCATCGATCCTGCCGCCATCTCCTTTTATCGCTGGCTGCTGGCGCTCATCGTGCTGGCCCCCTTCAGCCTGCCCGGCGTGTGGCGCCATCGCCATGCCGTGAAGGCCAATCTGTGGCGATTATTGATCCTCGGCCTGTTGGGCATGGTGCTTTATCAGAGTCTCGCCTACTATGCCGCCCACAGCGTGTCGGCGGTGATGATGGGTATATTGGGTGCCACGATTCCGCTACTGACCATTCTGCTGAGCCTGTTCGTTTTACGCCTTGCGCCGACGCGCGGCATTTTGATCGGCGGCCTGTTGTCCTTTACCGGTTTAGTATGGTTGGTGAGTGAAGGGAATCCAGCTCAGTTGCTGAATCAGCGTCTGGGCAACGGCGAGTTGATGATGCTGGCGGCTTCCACCTCGTATGCGCTTTACGGTGTGCTGACCAAACGCTGGGCGATCCCTCTGCCGACCTGGCAGAGCCTGTACGTGCAGATTTTCTTTGGTGTGTTGCTGTTACTGCCTGGATTCTTGCGCGCACCGGACGTCACGCTGAACTTGCATAACATTCCGCTGGTGCTGTTTGCCGGGCTTTTCGCGTCCATTATCGCGCCGTTCTTGTGGATCCTTGGTGTGCAACGTCTCGGTGCCAGTACCACCACCATTTTTATGAATTTTGTGCCCGCGTTTACCGCCATCATTGCCGTGCTGTTCCTGCATGAGCAACTGCATGCCTATCACTGGATTGGCGGTGGCATGACGTTAGTGGGTGTGATTCTGGCACAACGCCTGAAAACACCCCTGCGCAAGCCACGTGAACGTACCGTTCAGCTCAGCGAAAGCTGATGATGATGCGCAGCCCGCCCAGCTGCGGGCTGCGATCCAGCAGCAACTGCGCACCGTGCCAGGCACAGATATCTTTGACCAGCGCCAGCCCGATGCCCGCACCGGGCTGGCTGGCAGTATCCAGGCGACCAAACGGCTGCAATGCCTGATGCTGTTGTGCCGCGCTAATGCCCGGTCCGCTGTCCTCAATTTCCAGCTGCTTCTCCCGCAATCTCGCCGTGACGATCCCGCCTTCTGGCGTGTATTTAATCGCATTGTCCAGCAGGTTGGCACAGAGTTCGGCCAGTAATAAGCCATCGCCTTGCACCACACAGGGAATGTCGCCTTCAAATCCCAGATCGATGTGTTTATGGCGCGCGCCGGCATAGCTGCTGAAACATGCCTGTTCCACAATTTCATTCAAACTGACCCGAGAAAAAGGCTTGTCCTCACCGTGCCGGGCTTTGATTTGCGCCAGCTGCAACAGCCGATCGGTTAGTTGCACCGTATCGTTGAGCGTACGGCGCATGCCGAGCAGACTTTCGCGCCACTGCGCAGGATCATCACTGTTGAGCGCAACGCCAACCTGGGTTTTTAAAATAGTGAGCGGTGTACGTAATTGGTGTGAAACGTCGGCACTAAAGCGTTCCTGTCGTGCCAGCAAGCCCCGCAGTCGTTCCAGATGCCGGTTAAAGGCAATAATTAACGGCTGCAATTCCGACCAGGGTAATAGCGACGGCAAAGGCGTCAACTCACCTGGCGCACGTCGTAGCATGATGCGCGATAATCGGCGCAGCGGCCGCAACACTTTGCGTAATAACAGGCTGGCTAACAGCAGAGTAATCAACACCAGAAAGCTTTGACTGATCAACGCGGTGCGCAATAATCCTTCCGCAAACCCATGACGAGAATTCAGGGTTTCGGCCACCAGAACCAGCGCCATCCCCTCTACGCCCTGCTCGTTTACCGGTTGCCATAACGCCGCAATCCGAATCGGCTGCTTACGATAGCTGCCATCGTAAAAGTGCACTAAAGCGGGATAGGCTTCAGAAAGCGGCGCATTGCGCGGTAAAGGGGGCAGATCGGGATAACCTGAAAGAGTTTTGCCTTGCGGTGAAATCACCTGATAGAACAACTGATCGTTCATGTTGCGCTCAAAGCTGTCGAGTACCACCCAGGGCACATCCACCTCCAAATGGTTCTGTCGCACCACCAGCCTTTCTGCCACCGTGCGTGCCGAGGCGAGAAGTGAACGATCGTAGGCCTGATTCGCCGCCTGCAGCGCACTCTGGTAATGGGTATAAACCGACAACCCCCACAGCAACATCAACGGAGCGCCCAACCACAGTAGCAGTTCACCACGCAGTGAATGGCTCAGGCGCACGGCTGGCACTCCAGACTGTATCCCAGCCCACGTAGCGTCACGATGGCAACATCGCTGCCCTGCAGCTTTTTCCGCACCCGATGCACATACAGTTCAATGCTTTCCAGGCTGGCTTCATCGGTTAAGGTAAAGGTCTGTTCATAAAGATGCTGGCGTGACACCGGACGTCCAGGGCGTTGCATCAAAGTCGAGAGCACGCTGGCTTCACGCGGGGTGAGCATCAACGGTTTATGATTCAGCAGAAAATAGCCTTCGCCGTCGCGCTCCAGCTGGCCCACGGTCTGCGATTGCGCAGTCTGCCCCTGGCTGCGACGCAACAGCGCCCGCAGGCGCGCTTCCAGCTCATCCAGTTCAAAGGGTTTAGTGAGATAGTCGTCCGCGCCCGCATTGAGGCCCTGCACGCGCTGTTCCAGCGCACTTTTAGCCGTGAGCAACAATACCGGCGTGGTTTGCCCACGCTTACGCAAACGCGCCAGCACCGCCAGACCATCCAGCCGTGGCAGTGATACATCCAGCACCACCACCGCATAGTCTTCGCTCTGCAACACATGGTCTGCCGCCAGGCCATCCGCAACCCAATCCACGGCAAAACCTTTCTGTGTCAGCGCTTTTTGCAGCCAGCTGGCTAGGTCAACCGTATCTTCCACCAGTAAGAGACGCATATCACATCCTGATACTTTTCCCGAGCACTGAAAGGTAAATGAAAGGTTACACCATTAACAATTCAGCAACGCCGAATGTTCGGCAGTTGTCACACTCTGGAAGCATGAATGGAGCGAATAATGAAAAAAATCTTACCCCTCGCCCTCGCCTCAACCCTCGTGGCTTTGTCGATCTCTTCTGCGCTGGCAGAAGCGCCAGACCGGACAGAATGTATCGCCCCCGCCAAACCCGGCGGTGGCTTTGATCTGACCTGTAAATTGATTCAGGTTTCCATGCAGGAAACCGGCGAAATCAGTAAACCGATGCGCGTGACCTACATGCCCGGCGGTGTGGGAGCGGTGGCTTACAACGCCATCATTGCTCAGCGCCCCGCCGAAGCAGGCACGCTGGTGGCCTTCTCCGGCGGTTCGCTGCTCAATCTCTCTCAGGGCAAGTTTGGCCGCTATTCAGAAAGTGACGTGAAGTGGCTGGCTGCCGTCGGCACCGATTATGGCATCGTCGCGGTACGCAATGACGCCCCATGGAAAAACCTTGGTGAACTGATGGAAGCCATGAAGAGCGATCCCACCAAAGTGGTGGTCGGCGCAGGTGCATCGATCGGGAGTCAGGACTGGATGAAAACCGCCCTGCTGGCTCGCGAAGCGGGCATCGACCCACGCAAGATGCGCTATGTCGCGTTTGAGGGCGGTGGCGAGCCGGTAACGGCTCTGCTTGGCAACCATATTCAGGTGGTCTCCGGGGATATGAGCGAGATGGTGCCACATTTGCAAGCCGGCAAGTTGCGCGTGCTGGCAGTGATGTCTGACAAACGCTTACCGGGTGAACTGGCGAATGTGCCGACCGCCAAAGAGCAAGGCTATAACGTCGAGTGGCCGATTATTCGCGGTTATTACCTTGGTCCAAAAGTGACTGACGCGGAATATCAGTGGTGGGAAGACGCGTTCAAAAAATTGGTGACCACCAAAGAGTTTCAGCAACAGCGAGATATGCGCGGACTGTTTGAGTTCAACATGTTCGGCAGCGAGCTGGATGCCTACGTGAAAAAACAGGTGGCTGATTATCGCGAAAAAGCCAAATCCTTTGGCCTGGCCAAATAAAGGAGTCGATGATGAGCGATCGTATCTTCGCCGGTATCTGGCTGCTGCTGTGCATTGCCGGGCTGTTTATTGCCTGGCAAATCCAGAGTGAATACAGCTATGAACCGGTCGGCCCACGCCCTTTCCCGATGCTGCTGCTGGGATTAATGGCGATTTGCGCCGTGATGATGTTACTGCGCAAACCCGATCTGGTGCAGTGGCCTTCCGCCACCACACTGAAAAAGTTAGTGCTGATGTGCGTCATGCTGATGGTATATGGCTGGCTGTTTGAGCGTCTGGGTTTTGCTGCATGCACCACGCTGCTGACCTTTGGCATTGGGCTGTTGTTTGGCGCGCGCTGGTGGGCGGCTGCGGTGTCCGGTGTGGTGATGGGCATAGCACTGTTTTATGCCTTTGACCGCCTGCTCGATGTCACCTTGCCCGTCGGCAGCTGGTTCAATTAACGGGAGTCTCACATGGATACCTGGTCTTTTCTGATGCAAGGGTTTGCCGTCGCGATGACGCCGGAAAACCTGATGATCGCACTCATCGGCTGCTTTATTGGCACCATTGTTGGCCTACTGCCCGGACTCGGGCCGATTAACGGTGTCGCGATCCTGATGCCGCTGGCGTTTGCTCTGCACTTACCTGCCGAGTCCGCGCTGATCCTGCTTGCTACGGTCTACATCGGTTGCGAGTACGGTGGTCGTATCTCCTCTATTTTGCTTAACGTGCCAGGCGATGCCGGGGCAATCATGACCGCGCTGGATGGCTACCCGATGGCGCAACAGGGCAAAGCTGGCGTGGCCCTGTCGATCTCAGCAGTGAGTTCATTTATTGGATCCACGATCGCCATTCTCGGCATTATTCTCTTTGCCCCTATATTGGCCAACTGGTCACTGGCCTTTGGTCCGGCGGAGTATTTCGCGCTGATGGTGTTTGCGATTGCCTGTCTGGGCAGCATGATGAGCCACAATCCGTTGAAATCGTTTTTAGCCGCGCTGATCGGTTTGGGTATGGCCACCGTTGGCGTCGATGCCAATACCGGCGTCTATCGTTTCACCTTCGACAGCGTGCACCTCTCCGACGGTATCCAGTTTGTGGTCGTGGTGATCGGACTGTTTTCTGTCAGTGAAATACTGCTGATGCTGGAATCCACCAGCAGCGGGCAGAAACTGGTTCGCGCCAGTGGCCGCATGATGTTCAACATGAAAGAAGCGGCGCATGCAACCGGTGCTACCTTGCGTTCCTCCTTTATCGGCTTCTTTGTTGGCGTACTGCCCGGCGCCGGTGCCACCATCGCCAGTGCCATCGCTTATATGAGCGAGAAAAAAATCAGCGGCAGCGACCAGTTTGGTAAAGGGGATATTCGCGGCGTGGCGGCACCTGAAGCGGCCAACAACGCCTCGGCTTGTGGCTCCTTTATTCCGATGCTGACGCTGGGTATTCCGGGCTCCGGCACCACGGCGGTGATGGTCGGTGCGCTGACGCTGTACAACATCACACCCGGCCCGGCGATGTTTACCGAACAGCCGGATATCGTCTGGGGTCTGATTGCAGCATTGCTGATTGGCAACGTCATGCTGCTGATCATGAACATCCCGATGATCAACATCTTCGCCCGCATGCTGACCATCCCGCTGTGGTTCCTGGTACCCGCCATCGCCGCGATCTCTGCAGTGGGCGTTTACGCCGTGCACAGTACCACTTTTGATCTGTTGCTGATGGTCGGACTGGGTATCTTTGGCTATATCTTGCGTAAAATGGATTTCCCGATGTCGCCGCTGATACTGGGCTTCGTGCTGGGAGAGATGCTGGAGCAAAACCTGCGCCGTGCGCTCTCCATCAGTAACGGCAACCTGCCGATTCTATGGGAAAGCCTGATCTGCAAAGTGTTGCTGGTGTTGGCGATCGCTGTCCTGATCGTGCCGCCACTGTGGAAACGCTGGCGTCGTAAGCGTCTCAAACTGGCTGAAGCTGAATAAATCCAGAACTGACGCGATTTCCCCTCACTGCCCCCGTGGATTTCCCGGGGGCTTTTGCTATCATATGGCCTCTTTTTTCCGGCGCACCCGGATCTGACCTCGTTTTTCAAGGATTCCGCCATGCAACCTCTCAGCGGTCCCGGTGTGCCTGCGGGCGATCGTTCAACGCTCACTAATGCGACTGGCCCAACTCGTCCTGGCGGACCGGCGGGCGAACAGCCGCTCTCCCCTGCCCAGCGCACCACGCTGGAACGTCTGATTGTGCGCATCATGTCACTCAGTACCTTGAAAGCCCCGGAATTGTGGGCTGGCGTACGCCATGAAGTAGGCGTGAAGAATGATGCTGAGCTGCAATCGCGTCATTTTCCTGCTGCCGAACAGCATTTGAATGGGCGTCTGACCCAGGTACAGAACAGCCTTGCCACACGTCAGCTGTTGCAGCAGCTGCTGGAAAAGCTGCCGCAGGGCAATAATCGCCAGGCGGTGAGTGATTTTATTCGTCAGCAATTTAACCAAACGGTGCTGAGTGCGCTGTCGCAAGACCAGTTACATCAGGTGCTGACCATGCTGCAAAATGGGCAGATGGCGATCCCGCAGCCGCAGCAAACGCGCGCGTCCGATCGCACGCTGCTGCCAGCTGAACAGCAATCGCTGAATCAACAAGTTACGCGCCTTGCGGCCACGACCGGCGAATCACCGGTCAAGCTGCTGTCTGAAGCGCTGAAACTGGTCAATCTGAAGAGTGGCGATCCAATTCCCTGTCGCCATTTCCCGCTGCTGACACAATATTTGCAGGTACGTCAGACATTGGGTCAACACAGCGCACCGACCTTACAAATGCTGGAAACTTCGCTGAAGCAGCCGCTGACACATGACGAGCAACGGCTGCTGGAGGATTATAGCCAGCAGCGTTTCCAGGCCACGCCGCAGACGGTACTGACGCCCGCGCAAACGCAAGATCTTATCAACTTGCTGTTTAGCCGCCGCGTCGAGAAAACGCTGGAGCAGCCGCACGCCGCCAGTGATTTACGTCCGCAGCCGATCTGGTCGCCGTGGATTGAGATTTTGCCGCGTCCGCTGGCACAGCGCCCGGCATTGACATTGATTCTGGGCCTGGCACTGTTCTTCTTTTTACTCTGGCTGTTCCTGTAATTTAGCAGCCACAGTGCGCGCCGGATGCGGCCTGTGGCCACTCGCCCGGCGACGTTCCCCACGTTAATGGATGCCCATCGCGCTTCCAGAAATCCAGTCCACCGATCAACTCTTTGACCTGAAAACCCAGCGAAGCCAGTTTCAATGCCGCTTTCGTTGAGCCGTTGCAGCCGATGCCATCGCAGTATGTGATATACACCTTACTGCGATCCAACTGTGCAGTGGAGTCGGCATTCATAGTGCGATGCGGAAACGAAATCGCCCCGGTGATGTGCCCCGCCAGATAGACATCAGTGGATCGCGCATCAACCACCACTATCGCATTGACGCCTTGCGCCAGATCCTCTGCCAAATCCCAGGCATCGGTGTAATAACTCAGTTTGTGCTGCAGATACGCCACGCTTTCCTGAGGATCCGCGGGCGGGAAGAGTAAGACTGATGACATCGCATTCTCCTTGTGTAATTTTCCCTTAGTTTACGGCAAAGTGGTCTGCAATCTGATACCACTTTCGCCACAGTGATAAGACCACCATGCGCCACTCTTTTTTAGCCTTGTTTAATCACACGTCATCCGGCGGCTTACGTGAACGTTTATGCCATACGCTACGTGAGGCCATTACTTGCGGCCATTTGCACCATCAACAACGCTTACCCTCCAGCCGTCAGTTAGCCGAGGATTTGTCGCTGTCGCGGGTGACGGTGGAAGCCGCTTATGCGCAGCTGGAGAGTGAAGGCTATCTGGAGAGACGGGCAGGTCGGGGGACTTTTGTATCAATTGCAATGCCTGCACGGGCGGCGACCACACCCGCACAGGGCTCACCCCGATTTTCCCGACGCGGCGAGCAGATCCTGGCGACGGGTGGCTGCCAGGATCCGCCGTTCCCCCATGCGTTTGCCGCCGGTTCGCCTGAATTACGCGCTTTCCCGCATACGCAATGGCGCCGGATCAGCAACAGCGTGCAGCGCTCGCTGGGTAACCAGGTAATGAGCTATGGCGATCCACTAGGCTTTAAGCCGCTTCGTGAGGCGGTGGCGGATTATCTGGCGTTATCACGCGGGGTGCGCTGTGCTGCCTGGCAAGTCGTTATCCTAACCAGTTCACAGCAGGCCCTGCAGTTACTGGCGCTGATGTTACTGGATGCCAATGATGAAGTGTGGCTTGAGGAGCCTGGCTATCCCGGCGCGCGTAACGCTTTCCTCGCTGCGGGTGCACACTGCCGCGCGATGCCATTGGATAGCGAAGGCGCGATGCCGCTTGAAGGAGACGCGAGGCTGGTTTATCTGACGCCGGGACATCACTATCCCACCGGTACCGCGATGAGCCTTGCCCGCCGCCTGCAGTGGCTCGACTGGGCGCACCAGCAGCAAAGCTGGTTAATTGAGGATGATTACGACAGTGAGTTTCACTATGACGATCGCCCGCTTCCCGCCTTACAGGGATTGGAGGATAACAGCCGGGTTATCTGCCTTGGCACTTTTTCCAAAACGCTCTTCCCTTCCCTGCGGCTGGCGTGGATGGTCGTGCCGCCAACACTGGTAGATGCCATGGGTCGCGCCCGTAGCATTCTGGATGGGCACAGCGCGCTGTTGCCACAAGCGATTACCGCTGAGTTCCTCCAACAAGGCCATTTTGCCAGCCACCTGCGGCTGATGCGCCAGCTTTACCACAGCCGCCGCGACCGATTGCTGGAGCAGATCAACACGCGCCTGCAGCCGTGGTTGACGCCGCTACAGGCGTCTGGCGGGCTACAGCTGACGGTAGCATTGCATCAGGGTGAGGAAGCACAGCTCACGCAACAGGCCAGGGAAATCGGTCTGCTGCTGCCACGTCTGTCGCCGTTGTACAGCAACAGTCAGCCGCAATCGGGCTGGCTGCTGGGCTTTGCCGCGCTGACGCCAGGTGAGATTGTCAGCGCCTGCGATAAGCTGGTTACGCTGTTGTCGCGCTACGCGCAAACGACCAGGTGACGAGAATGCCCAGGGCTGCGCAGCAGGCACCGGCAAGGTAGACCGAGCCATAACCCAACGCCGTGGCGAGCAGGCCGGTCAGTGGGCCGCTGGCACCGTAAGCGATATCCTGGAAAGCGGAGAAACCGCCCAGCGCCGTGCCACGAATTTGCGGCGAGACACGTTTGATCACCTCGACGCCGAGCGCCGGGAAAATCAGTGAACAGCCGCAGCCGGTGAGCGCGGCGCCTACCAGCGCCATCCAGCCAGAGCTTGCACACGCCAGCACCAGCAAACCGGCAGTTTCCACCAGCAGCGAGATCATTGCGACGCGGACGCCACCGTGACGATCCGGCAGGCCGCCAAAGAACACGCGCACCAATACAAAAGCACAGCCAAATGCGGTCAGGGCAAAACCGGCATTGCCCCAGTTTTCTGCGGCAAAATAGAGCGAGGTAAAAGTGCCGATCACGGCGAAGCCGGTGCCCTGTAACGCCAGCGCGATGCCGGGTTGAAAGATGGTTTTCACCACGCTGAACAGAGAAGGACGTTCGCCACCCACCACCGGCACTTTACTGACCCAGCTATTGATCGCCAGCGAGAGCAGTGGCAACAGCAGCGCGACAGCACCGAGTGCCGCGAATCCGCCATGTTGATTGATCAACAAACCCAGCGGCGCGCCCGCCGCCAGCGATCCATAAATCGCCATACCGTTCCACGACATCACCAGGCCGGATCGTTTGCTTCCCACCAGCCCCATGCCCCAGGTCAGATTGCCGGTGAGCAGCAAGCTTTCACCAAATCCGAGTAACAAACGCCCCACTGCCAGCAAACCAAATTTTGCCCACGGCGAAACCGGCAACAACGCCGCGGCCAGATACGCCACACCCACCAGCGCGATGGCGATCATACCGTGTTGGGTGGTGAGCTTCGCGCCGTGCTGATCGGCTCGGCGTCCGGCGAAGCTGCGCGTCAGCAACGTGGCGAAGAATTGAATGCCCACCGCGACGCCCACCATCAGGTTGCTCATGCCCAATTCCTGATGCACGTACAGCGGGATAACCGGGAGCGCCAGGCCTGCGGTTAAGTAAGTGAGAAACACCGCAAAGGATATGCAACCCAAAGGCAGCACAGATTGCGTCTGCGTATCAGCAGCCGTGGTCATGATGGTATGAACTCCTTGTTCAGAGCATGCGCGACAGGCGACAACCCAACACACGCTTACGTCCTGGGTCCGGACGAAAACGGGTTATTTGGTTCATAACGTGCGCAAACGATTATTTTATTTCAGGCAAGATGGGATGAGTGTAGGCAAGCGGCGGGTGAATTGTCAAAAACAACAGGGGCCGGATAGACCGGCCCCTGGAAAACGGTGATCACGCTATTAAGCTGGCAGCTTACGCATGGTTAAGGTGGCGTTGGTGCCGCCGAAACCGAAGCTGTTGGACATCACGGTGGTCAGCGCTTTTTCAGTCGGCTGCGTCACGATGTTCAGGCCTTTACCCGCTTCATCAATCTCTTCGATGTTGATGCTTGGTGCGATGAAGCTATGCTCCAGCATCAGCAAGGTGTAGATCGCTTCCTGCACGCCCGCTGCACCCAGTGAGTGACCGGTCATGGCTTTGGTAGCAGAAATGTACGGTGAGTTGTCACCAAACACTTCGCGAATCGCACCCAGCTCTTTCACATCACCGACAGGTGTAGAAGTACCGTGGGTGTTGAGGTAATCGATTGGGGTATCAACGCCCTGCATCGCCATCTTCATGCAACGCACTGCGCCTTCGCCTGATGGTGCCACCATATCAGCACCGTCAGAGGTCGCGCCGTAGCCAACGATTTCTGCGTAAATGTGTGCGCCACGTGCCAGAGCATGTTCCAGCTCCTCAACCACCACCATGCCGCCGCCGCCAGCGATAACGAAACCATCACGGTTCGCATCATAGGTACGGGAAGCTTTTTCTGGCGTCTCGTTGTATTTGGTAGACAGTGCGCCCATCGCATCGAACTCACAGGCCATTTCCCAGCTCAGCTCCTCGCCGCCGCCAGCAAACACGATGTCCTGTTTGCCCAACTGAATCTGCTCGACCGCGTTACCGATGCAGTGTGCGGAAGTGGCACAAGCAGAGCTGATTGAGTAGTTCACACCGTGGATTTTGAATGGGGTAGCCAGACAAGCTGATACACCTGAACCCATGGCTTTGGTCACCACATAAGGGCCAACGGCTTTCAGACCACGCGGGCCACGCATCGCATCGGCACCGAAGACCTGGTAACGCGGAGAACCACCGCCTGAACCGGCAATCAGACCCACGCGTGGGTTGTTCTGATACTGCTCGTCAGTCAGGCCGGAATCCTGAATCGCTTCTGCCATAGACAGGTAAGCGTAGATTGAAGCATCACTCATGAAACGCACGATTTTGCGATCGATGAGCCCGTTGGTATCCAGTTTGACGTTGCCCCATACGTGGCTGCGCATACCGATATCTCTCATCTCTTCAGAGAAAGTGATACCCGAACGGCCTTCACGCAGAGAAGCCAGCACTTCTTGCTGGTTATTACCAATGCTGGAAACGATACCCAGGCCAGTAATCACTGCACGTTTCATTCAATAGTCCTCATTCCACTTCTTTTGGATTGACGTGCACTCTAGCTTACAGTTGTAAGCCGAACAAGTCCGATCAGCCATTTCCTTTTGTAAATTTGCGTCATGTGACGGCAGTCGTTAAAATCGCGCCACTGCCTGAAAAACGAGCCTTTCCCGTGAAATTAGCCCCGGTTGAACACGCGCAATTAAACTGGAATGATCAGGGTACACCTGTTTCCCGAGCATTCGATGACGTCTATTTCTCCAACGACAACGGGTTGGAGGAGACGCGCTATGTTTTCCTCAACGGCAACCAAATTCCTCTCCGTTTCGCTCAACATTCACGCGATATTTTTATTGTCGCGGAAAGCGGTTTTGGGACGGGTCTGAACTTTCTTACCTTGTGGCAAGCGTTCGATCGCTTCTGTAGCGAACATCCCGACGCGACACTTAAGCGTCTGCACTTCATTAGCTGCGAAAAATTCCCACTGACGCAAACCGATCTGGTCGCAGCGCACGCACACTGGCCTGAGCTGGCGCACTGGTCAGAACAGTTACAGCAACAGTGGCCACAGGCGCTGCCGGGTTGCCAGCGTTTACTGTTCAACAACGGTAAAGTCACGCTCGATCTCTGGCTCGGTGATATTAACGCGCTAATTAATACCTTTGATGACAGTCTCAATGCTCAGGTGGATGCATGGTTTTTAGATGGTTTTGCGCCGTCTAAAAATCCGGAGATGTGGACGCCGGAACTGTTCGCCGCCATGGCCCGTCTGGCCCGGCCGGGTGGGACGCTGGCGACCTTCACCTCGGCAGGTTTTGTCCGTCGGGGATTACAGGAAGCAGGTTTTACCGTGGCTAAGCGCAAAGGCTTTGGTCACAAACGCGAAATGCTAACGGGCGTAATGGAGCAGGTTGCTGCCCTGCCCCATAGCCAACCGTGGTATGCCCGCCCTGCGGCTCGCACTCAGGAAGTGGCGCTGGTTGGCGGTGGCGTGGCGAGTGCCGTACTGGCGCTGGCGCTGTTGCGCCGGGGCTGGAAGGTGACGCTTTATTGCGCGGATGCAGCACCTGCGCTCGGTGCTTCCGGCAACCGTCAGGGCGCACTTTATCCGCTGCTCAATCAGCACGATCCCGCTCTCGCCACGTTCTTCCCTGCGGCGTTCACCTTTGCCCGCCGTTTGTATGACCAGCTACCGGTGATGTTCGAGCATGACTGGAGCGGTGTATTGCAACTCGGCTGGGACAGTAAAAGTGCCGATAAGATCGCCCAAATGCTGGAGATGGGATTGCCGCATGATGTGGCGTACGGCGTAAGTCAGGAGGACGCGCAGCAATTAGCGGGCGTCGAAACCGGTAGTGGTGGCATTTTCTATCCTCAGGGCGGCTGGCTCTCTCCGTCGCAACTGACCAGCAACCTATTGGAGCATGCGCAAACGCTGGGTTTACGCCTGCACTGGCTGCATCGCGTCACCACGCTGGAAACCACGACTGAGGGCTGGACCCTGAACTTCAGCGAGCAACCCTCGGTAAATCATCAGCAGGTGGTGCTCGCCAATGGCCATGCGCTGCTGGAAATTGAGCAAAGCAAAGACTTGCCCGTTTACGCGGTGGCGGGTCAGGTCAGTCATGTGCCGACCAATCCTAAGCTGGGCGCGTTAAATACCGTACTCTGCTATGACGGCTATCTCACGCCAGTCAGCCCGAATTTCAGCACCCACTGCATCGGGGCCAGCTACCATCGTGGCGATACCACAACCGATTTCCGTGCTGACGATCAGCAGGAAAACCGCCAGCGCCTGATGAACTGTCTGCCGGATGCAGAGTGGCCACAGCAGGTGGATATCAGTGATAACGAGGCGCGTGTTGGCGTGCGCTGCGCAACGCGCGATCACTTACCAATGAGTGGCAGCGCGCCTGATTACGCCGCAACGCTGGTGCAATATGCTGATTTGCCGGGGCAACGAGCACGGGGTGAAACCCTTGCCGATGCACCGGTTCATGCCGGTTTATTTGTGCTGGGTGCGCTGGGTTCACGCGGCTTGTGCAGCGCGCCGCTGGCGGCGGAAGTACTGGCGGCACAGATGAGTGGTGAGCCGCAACCGCTGGATATCACCACGCTGGCGGCATTGAATCCGAATCGTTACTGGGTAAGAAAATTGCTGAAAGGTAAGAAAGCGGGACGCTAGGATGGCGGGGCGAGCGGCCGCCCCGACTTATCAGGCGGTCTGACGCGCCTGCTGGAACAAATTATCCCACATGCCAATCACCAGCGCCTGATCGCGTGGTGACAGTTCACCTGCGGCAATCGCATTTTGCAGGCTGTTGGTCACATGGATTTGCAGCGCTTCTGGCGTGTGCTCACCGCTGATTTCAATCTCAGCCACCGCCAGGGTCAGATGACCACGCAGATAGCCACCGGCAAACAGCTCGTCGTCACTGGCGTGATCAACCATATCGTCAATCAATGCCAGGATGCGGGATTCGAATTCTACGATCATCGTCTTGTTCCTTATTGCCCTTGATACGCCGCGCCGCTACTGCGCTGGCTTCACGCTCTTGCCCCGTTACACGCTGGTTCGCGTTCCCGGGGGTCGTTCATTCGCCGTTATGCTGCAACGCGGGTGACTTTGGGTCATTAATAATATGTTTGCGAATCACAGATCTTCCGGCCACGGGAAGTGTGCCGCCGTCAGCGCTGGCGTACCGTAATAGCTGGCTAACGCATCGATAAAACGTGCCGGACGTGCCGGGATACCCTGCTCAAAATAAGTCATCACCTGAGCATGGACCTTGCGCTGGAACGCGATGCGATCGGGTTCACAATCGCCTTCGAGGTTGTCACAGCTGACATTGAAGGGAAAGCCCGCCGCGACACAGAACAGCCACTCCAGCGCCTGTGGCTTGACTTCCACTGACTCGAACTGACTTTGCGTTTGCGCATCCCGCCCATCCGGGCAGTACCAATAACCAAAATCCACCAGCTTGCGGCGCGCTTCACCGGCAATACACCAGTGAGAAATTTCGTGCAGCGCGCTGGCGTAGAAACCGTGAGCAAACACCACGCGGTTCCACGGCGATTCCTCATCAGCTGGAAGATAAATAGGTTCGTCATCGCCTTTAATTAGACGGGTCTGAAAGTCTTCAACAAAGCAGCCATCAAAAATATCCACCAGCTGCTGGTAATGATGTTCTGTACTCATAATATTTTAATCTTTAAAAAAATTAGCGCCATTGTCGCATTGGCAGCCGTTCTTGACGAGTACTGCTTTACAGCGTGGCTATCCACGCCAGCAACGCGCTGCCATGGCTATCCCACAATAATTTGGCGCTCATCACAGCGGATACAGTCACCACCATCGGGCGGATCAGCTTCTGACCCCGGCTCAGCACCAGTCTGGCGCCGATACGCGCGCCCACGAATGCGCCAATCAACATGATCACGCCCGTGCCCCACACTACCTTTCCGCCGAACATAAAGAACAGCAGACTGCCGAAATTGGAGGTGAAATTTAGGACTTTGGCGTGGGCGGTGGCCTTGGCAAGATTGAAGCCACACAGCGTCACAAACGCCAATGCATAGAATGAACCGGCACCCGGACCAAAAAAGCCGTCGTAAAAACCGACGCAACCACCGCCGACCAGCGCAAAAGCGATCCCCTGCAGGCGATGCTCACGGTCCGACTCGCCCAGCCGCGGCATTAACAGGAACCATAAACCGATGCTGATCAGCAGGAGCGGCAAAATCTGTCGTAGTACATCCGCCTGGATATGCTGAATCAGCACCGTGCCACACACCGCACCGATAAAGGTCATGGCAATGTTCAGCCGCTGTTCGCGCAGATTCACCGCGCCGCGACGCACAAAGTAGAGGCTGGCAGAGAAAGATCCGCCCACCGACTGTAACTTATTGGTGGCTAAAGCCTGAGCAGGAGAGAGTCCCGCAGCGAGTAATGAAGGAACGGTGAGTAAGCCACCGCCGCCGGCGATGGAGTCGATAAACGCTGCCAGCACCGCAACCAGAAACAACACGCCCAGCAATAGGGGGCTAACAACAAAGAGGTCCATTTTTTTCTCGTAAAGTTAACCCGACCATTCTTATTGCAGGCTGGGCATCCGTGCTCTCTCCTGGTCTCACACATATCTGTGTCTGGGAGAGAGAACGTTGCCAATACTGCTGCAACAGGAAGCGTCACGGCTAGAGTAAATGACGATCTAATAGTGCCTGACAGGATGGCGGCAACGGCGGCGGCGTTTTCTTCACAGGCGGCGTGCTACCCGGTTTTTTCGGCAGGAACCAACTGTCTAACTCTGCACCACAACCATCACCCGGCGGCGGCGCAGCCTGATTTTCACACTCCAGACTGCCTGCCGGACAGCGCAGACGCACGTGCATGTGGGCACGATGGGCAAACCACGGGCGCACTTTATTCAGCCATGCACGATCGCTTCCGGCATCCGCACAAAGCTGCTTTTTAATCGCCGGATTGACGAAGATACGTGTCACTTCATTATCTTTCGCCGCCAGCTTGATCAGGCTGTCGATCTGCGGCTGCCAATGACGCGCAATCACTTGCTTATCATCCGGTGCCACCAAATCCAGTGGCTGTGGCTTCAGCAGCTGCTGCGCCGTCCAGCGGTTTTGCGGCAGCTGCAACCAGATATCGACATCCAACCCGGTTTGATGGCTGGCATGCCCACTGCTGAAGCGCCCGCCGGCCGCCATGCCCATGTCACCAATCAACACCTGCCCCAGCTGCAGTTGATGCACCTGGGTACTGAGACGCTGAATAAAGGCAATCAGATCGGGATGGCCGAAATAACGCCGCTGATCCTGACGCATGACCTGATAATTGGGTGAATTGAGTGGCAGTTGCTGTGCACCGACAATACAGCCGTTGGCGAACCCGCCAATCGACTGTGGGCTGCCAGCAATCGGCTGATGGATTTGCTGCCAGGGCGTGGCAGCAAACGCGGCCGCACTGCACAACAGCGCGGCAATGGTGGTGAGCAGGCGGCGCATCCGTGGCTTACCAGCGCGGAACGCTGCTGTTGACGTCACCGTTCTGCGCACGCTGGCGCAGCAGGTGATCCATCAACACAATCGCCATCATCGCTTCGGCAATCGGTACCGCACGAATGCCCACGCACGGATCGTGGCGACCTTTAGTAATCATCTCCACTTCTTCGCCCTCACGCGTGATGGTTTTACCCGGCACGGTGATGCTTGAAGTCGGCTTCATGGCCAGGTTCGCACTGATGGTCTGGCCGCTGCTGATGCCACCCAAAATGCCACCCGCGTGATTGCTCTGGAAACCGTCGGCACGAATCTCATCGCGATGCTGGCTACCGCGCTGGTTAATCACTGCGAAACCGTCACCGATTTCCACGCCTTTTACCGCGTTGATGCTCATCAACGCATGAGCCAAATCGGCATCGAGACGATCAAATACCGGCTCGCCCAGTCCCGGTGGCACGTTCTCTGCCATCACCGTGACTTTAGCGCCGATCGAGTCGCCCTCTTTCTTCAGGCCGCGCATCAGTTCATCCAGCGCTTCCAGCTTCGAGGCATCCGGGCAGAAAAACGGGTTCTCTTCAACGATGCTCCAGTCTTTCAGCTCGCAGGTTACATCACCAATCTGTGCCAGATAACCACGTACCTGAATGCCGTGCTTCATTTGCAGATACTTTTTGGCAATCGCACCCGCCGCCACGCGCATCGCGGTTTCACGCGCAGAGGAACGGCCACCGCCGCGATAGTCGCGCAGGCCATATTTTTGCTCGTAGGTGTAATCCGCATGGCCGGGGCGGAACATATCTTTGATTGCGCCGTAATCCTGTGAACGCTGATCAGTATTTTCAATCAGCAGGCCGATAGAGGTGCCGGTGGTGACGCCCTCAAACACGCCGGACAAAATTTTCACCTGATCCGGTTCGCGGCGCTGGGTGGTGTAGCGCGATGTGCCCGGACGGCGGCGATCGAGATCGTGCTGAATATCCGCTTCCGTAAGAGGAATGCCTGGCGGCACGCCATCAACGATGCAGCCCAGCGCAATACCATGCGACTCGCCAAAGGTGGTTACGCGAAAAACTTGTCCAATGCTGTTACCGGCCATTGTGGTTCCTTGTTGCGATGTTGCGGGCGATGTCTCGCCCCATTTTTAGTCTTTGTAGAAGGAGAAGTGATGCTGTGCCGCTACGATCTGCTCGCGCGTCAGCATAAACACACCGTCACCGCCGTTATTGAACTCCAGCCAGGTAAACGGCACATCCGGGTACTGATCCATCATATGCACCATGCTGTTGCCCACTTCGCAAATCAGCACGCCCTGCTCACTCAGATAATCCGGGGCACAGGCAAGAATACGGCGCACCAGTTTCAGACCATCACTGCCTGCTGCCAGACCCAGTTCTGGTTCGTGGCGATATTCATTCGGCAGATCGTCCATATCTTCCGCATCCACGTACGGTGGATTGGTGACGATCAGATCATATTTGACCTGCGGCAGGCCACGGAACAGATCGGAGCGAATGGGCGTGACGTGGTGGATCAAACCGTGTTCTTCAATGTTTTGCTCGGCCACGGCCAGCGCATCAGTGGAGATATCCACCGCATCGACTTCCGCTTCCGGGAAGGCATAAGCACAGGCGATCGCGATGCAGCCACTGCCGGTACACATATCGAGAATGTGGTGCGGTTGTTCAGCAACCAGACCGGCAAAACGGTTTTCAATCAGCTCACCAATCGGCGAACGCGGCACTAACACGCGCTCATCGACATAGAATTCATGGCCGCAGAACCAGGCTTTGTTGGTGAGATAAGCCACCGGAATGCGCTCGTTAACGCGGCGAATCACACGTTCAACAATGCGGTGACGCTCGCTGGACGTCAGGCGCGCATTGCGCATATCTTCAGGGATATCCAGCGGCAGCCAGAGCGTGGGCAGAACCAGTTGGATTGCTTCGTCCCAGGGATTATCCGTGCCGTGGCCGTACCAAATGCCTGCCGCCGAAAAACGGCTGACAGCCCAGCGCAGCATATCCTGAATGGTGTGCAGTTCACTCACTGCCTCATCGACGAAAATCTTGTCCACGTAGCCCTCCGCAGGCCTTAAAATCAATTGGCCGATAGTGTGCCACGAAGCCGGGCAGAATTCAGCGCAGCGAGGCGAAAAAGCTGACATTTGTTAACGCTAAGCGTTAAGGTATGCCACCGGCTATTAACCAGCCCTTTAACCCTAATTTGAGCCATGAGTAAGAAGACGCCCCTAAACCAGGACGATCAGGCGCTGTTTCGTGAGTTAATGAGCGGAACGCGTAAGCTGAAACAAGACACTATCGTGCACAAACCGGTAGTGAAAACCCGCGAAGTCCCGCTGAAAAGACTGCTTTCCGAGCAAGCCGATAACAGTCACTACTTCTCAGATGAGTTTCAGCCTTTGCTCTCCAGCGAGGGGCCGATGCGTTATGTGCGCGCGGATGTCAGTCATTACGAGCTGAAGAAATTGCGACGCGGCGATTACACGCCGGAAATTTTTCTCGATCTTCATGGTTTAAGACAGCAGCAGGCCAAACAAGAGCTGGGGGCGCTCATTGCCGCCTGCCGCCGTGAACACCTGTTCTGTGCCAGCGTGATGACCGGGCACGGCAAGCATATCCTCAAGCAGCAAACACCGCTGTGGTTGGCGCAACATCCGCATGTGATGGCATTTCACCAGGCACCGAAGTTATTTGGCGGCGATGCCGCGCTGCTGGTGCTGATTGAAGTCGAAGAGTGGCAACCACCGGAGCTGCCTTAATCCTTAAAAAGGAAAGGGCCGCAGAAGGCGGCCCATAGAGATATGACTTTTGGTGACATTACATCGCTTTGGCCAGTTTTGACGGGCTGACCTGCCACTCCAGTTTGCCTTCACAGGCGTCTGCATCAAAGTTCACATAAGCAATTGCCGACGTAGCAAACATCGGTGGCGCTTCCTGCGGGCAAAGCTCTGAAACCAGATAGCCCACCAGCGGCAGATGCGAAATGACTAAGGCTGATTTCACACCCTGCTGCGCCAGCGCCTGCAGATAACAGGCCACCATGCCCGGATCGCCACCTGGCGTCAGTTCTGGTAGCACGTCCTGCCCTTCTGGCAGCTTCAGTGCCTCACGAACCGTGGCGAGCGTCTGCTCTGCACGGAGATAAGGGCTCACTAACACCCTTTCGATATCCAGCGCCTGGCCGTTTAGCCAGCTCGCCATCTGGCGCGATTCGTCACAGCCACAGATTGTGAGTGGGCGTACTGAATCACTCGCTGCTTCCAGAGCTGCATCGCCATGACGCATGATAAAAACTTGCATAAAGCACCGCTGTTGTTTGTCGATATCGTCGGGTACCACAGCACCAGACGCTTCATTCTGCGAATGAACGCTGTGTTTTACCCCAATGGCTTCAGTATAGTCAACCGGTTGTTTATTAAATAAGCACATCTCAGAATGGTGCCGCACCACCTTCTTCATGGCACCATAACTAACCCGCTGAATCTGTGCGCCTATTCATATTTGTGCAGAAGTGTAAAAATTCGTTTGCGCTTCTGACATTGCCATTAAAGCGTCACAGGGCGCGAAACGATCGCCATGTTGCTGCATTAATGCACGTAATGTATTGACGATTTGGCTGACGCCGCGTTGATCCATATAGCGGAACGGCCCGCCGAGAAAGGGCGGGAATCCGATGCCAAATACCGCCGCGATATCACCATCCCGAGCATTGCGCACCACGGACTCGTCCAGACAGCGTGCGGCCTCATTCAGCATCATCATCACGCAGCGTTGCGTAATCTGTTCTTCGTTCTGCTTTGCCTGCGGCCTGACGTTAATCAGGCCATAGATAGAGGCATCCACTTTGCGTTTTCCCGGCCAGCGAGCCGCGTTGTAAAGGTAAAATCCTTTCTGGTTTTTACGCCCTTTGCGGCCATCGGCCAGGATGGCATTGACCGCCTCGGGTGCGCTGAAACGCTCGCCATAAGCCTGCAGCAAAATCGGACTGATTTTGCTGCCGACATCAATGCCCACTTCATCCAGCAACTGTAACGGCCCGACAGGAAAACCGAACTTCACTAACGCGCGATCGATATGGTCCACCGGCTCCCCTTCCAGCAAACAGCGCATGGCTTCATTTATATAGGGCGCGAGAATGCGGTTGACGTAAAAACCGGGTTTATCGGCCACCACCACCGCTGTTTTGCCTTGCTGACGCGCCAGCTGAACCGTGGTCGCCAGCGTTTCAGCCGAGGTGCCCGCATGCGGAATCACCTCCACCAGCGGCATTTTGTCCACCGGACTGAAGTAATGCAGACCAATCACATTCTCTGGGCGCTGCGCGTTGGCGGCAATATCACCAATCGGCAACGAAGAGGTGTTGGAAGCGAAGATAGTGCGCGGCTGACAATGACTTTCGATATCCGCTACCATCTGCTGCTTCAACGTCAAATCCTCAAATACCGCTTCAATCACCAGATCGCGCTGGCTGAACCCCTGATAATCGATACCGCCGCTGATGCGCGCCATCTGTTGTTGACGCTCAGCGGGTTTCAGCTGGCGCCGCTTCACTTTTTGACTCAGCAGGTCCCAGCTGTATTGCAATGCATGGTTCACACCATTGAGATTGACGTCTTTAATTCGCACCGGAAAACCGGCTTTCAGCGCCGTTACGCTGGCAATACCCCCGCCCATCAATCCGCCACCGAGCACGCCGATGTGTTTTAATGCGCGCGGTTCAGCCTCGGCCACCGCTTCTTTCTTGATCGCGGTCGAGGCAAAAAACAGACTGCGCAGTGCCGCAGATTCAGGGGTCATCGCCAGCTGGCCGAAGGCGCGCGCCTCCGCCGCGTGTCCGGCGTGGCTGCCCTGCTCCAACCCCGTGCGCACCACTTGCAGAATGCGATCCGCCGCCGGGTAATTCCCCTGCGTTTTGCGGTCGGTTTGACGTTTTGCCATCGCGAATAACAGCGAGCGCGCCAGTGGCGCCTGCATCAGACGATCGCGACGCGACAACTCACGGCGAACAACCTTTCCTTTATGCACACGCGCAATCGCCGTTTCCAGCAAGATGGATTGAGGCACTGCATCGTCAACGATACCCAGTTTCAGTGCCTGTTTAGCACGCAGCTGCTTACCACTCAGAATCAGCGGTAGCGCTTGCGGCACCCCAATCAGTTTTGGCAGGCGCTGCGTCCCGCCCGAGCCAGGTAACAGGCCCAGCTGCACTTCCGGCAGGCCCAGGCGGGTTTTATCATCCAGCGTGCAGATACGTGCGCTGCAGGCCAGCGCCAACTCCAGGCCGCCGCCGAGACAGGCACCGTGGATCGCCGCGACCACCGGGAAAGGCAGCGCCGCAATCTCCGCCATTACCTCTTGCCCCTGGCGGGCTAAAGCTTCCGCTTCTTCTGCCGTCTGGCAATCGGCGATCATGCTGATGTCCGCACCGGCGACAAAGTTATCGCTTTTACCCGAAATCAGCACTAATCCCGCCAGCTTCGGATTGCTGCGCGCTTCAGCCAGCACCGCTTTTATTTGTGGGACAAACTCCGCTTTCAGCGTGTTCATCTTTTCGCCCGGCACGTCGATGGTAATGATGCCGACAAGATCGAGGCGCATGTGTAAATGGAATGCAGATGCGCTCATTATTCGGCCTCCAGAACCATTGCGCTGCCTAATCCGCCCGCTGCACAGGCGGTCACCAGTCCTAATCCTCCGCCGCGCCGCCGCAGTTCATGCAACGTTTGGGTGATCATGCGCGCGCCAGTGGCAGCAAACGGATGGCCGTAAGCAATGGAGCCGCCCAACACATTGAAACGTTCTTCATTCACTTCACCCAAGGCATGCGGGCGATTCAGTACCTCTCGCGCAAAACGCTCATCACGGAACATTTTCAGATTGGCCAGCGTCTGTGCCGCAAAGGCTTCGTGCATATCGATCAACGTCAGGTCGTTGAGGGTAATGCCAGCGCGATCCAGCGCCAGCGGTGAGGCATAAGCGGGACCCAGCAACATATCCTGCCAGACATCAATCGCAGTAAACGCGTAGCTGCGCAGATAGCCAAGCGGCGCAATTCCCAGTTCTCGTGCACGGCCTTCACGCATCAAAATCACCGCGGCCGCGCCATCGGTCAGCGGTGTGCTGTTGGCTGCCGTGACGGAACCGTGGCGACGATCAAAGGCCGGTCGCAATTTTGCGTAGTCGCTAGCGCTGGCGTTAAAGCGAATGTTGTTGTCCTGCTCAATTGGTGCTTTCCATGGCGGTACAAAGGCCGCCATCACTTCCTGCGCCAGCACGCCTGACTGCCAGGCACGTGCTGCGTGCTGATGTGAGCGCAGCACCAGAGCATCTTGTTGTTCACGTGTGATGCCGTGGGTTTTCGCCATTTGTTCGGCGGTATCACCCATGCGTAAGCCGGTGGAATACTCTGCAACCGCAGGCGGCACCGGCAACAGATCGCGTGGGCGCAGACGGCGTAAGATTTGCAACTTTTTGCTGAAGGTTCGTGCTTTGTTGAGATCGACCAGCGCGCGCGCCAGCGTCTTGCTGACGCCAATGGGCAGTACTGATGAGGAGTCTGCACCGCCGGCAATACCCGCATCAATGGTACCCGCCATAAGGCTTTCCGCCACATTCGCCACCGCCTGAAAACTGGTAGCACAGGCACGACTGACGCTGTATGCATCAGTGTGCACGCTCAATCCGCTGCTCAGCACGATTTCGCGCGCAATATTGGGCGCTTCCGGCATTTGCACCACCTGGCCAAATACCAGTTGATCGATAACGTCGACCGGCAATTCGCTGCGCGCCATCAACTCTGACACCACCATGCGCCCCAACTCCAGCGCGGGAATGCCATGAAAATCACTCGCCTGACGGGCGAAAGGCGTGCGTAATCCATGGGTTATGGCGATTCGTTCGCCCTGACGCGTCAGCAGCGGCTGCGCTTTGCTCATTGCACTCACCTGTAATTTACGACCGTAGCATCATTGCCAAACAGGTCTGACCTGATCATCAGTGTTAACCAGGTGTTGCTAAGTCGCCAATAACAGAAGAAAAAAAGTGCGAGGGAAGACACGAAAAAGAGAAAACGCTGCCGGAAGGGCTTCCGGCAGCGACAGGATTAGCGTAAGCCGAGTTGAAAAATCAAGGTTTCGGCCTGGCAGGCAAAAGTGAAATCAACATTCAGGCGAAGCCCTGGCGCTTCTTCAACGAATTCTGCGTGAATCTCGCAAGGCTCGGATTCAACCTGACGCGCTTTGTCCGTCAGGTGCTTCAGCATCGCTTCAGCCGCATGACGATCGGCAAAAGCGCCAGACCAGCTCGCCGTGCAATCGGTATTGTCCATTACGGTGCCTACATCTACGCAGCAGCACGCCGCCGTTTCCGTGGCACTGCATTTTTTAATGGCATCAGTCATTGTTTTCTCCTGACGATAAATCGACACAATCGGATCATTTTCTGACACAAAGTGTACGCCCCGCGCGGCCTGGCTTCTATCTCTCAGCGGCTAAGTGACGAATATCACACTAAAAATTGATCCAGAACAAATTTGACCGCTATGCTAGATGGGCATCGACAAGATTTTGTTAAGCAGATCTGATTTTATCGATCAAATCGGAAATATTTAAAAAACATTATTGCAACAAATACACAGGTCAGACCTATACTCGTCGCACTGGTCTGATATGTGCCTTTGTCATCAGTCCCTACAATCCGCCGTCCTTTGTTACGCGACGTAACAACGTTTAATAATAAATCTAGATGAGGTTGTGGTCATGAACCATAAGAACCTGTTTGCAAAGTCAGCTGTGGCAGCTGCATTGGCGCTTATCTCTTCCCAGGTTTACGCCGCAGGCTTTCAACTTAATGAATTCTCAGCAATTGGTTTAGGTCGTGCTTATTCGGGTGAAGGTGCGATGGGCGATACCGCCGCATCTGCCAGTCGTAACCCGGCGACCATGGCATTGATGGATCGCCCTTCTTTCTCCATCGGTACCGTTTATATTGATCCAGAAGTGGATATCAGCGGCCAGAGCCCAACCGGCAACAGCCTGAATGCGAAAAACATCGCACCGAATCAGTGGATCCCTAACCTCCATTACGTTCATCCGATTAACGATCAGTGGTGGGTAGGCGCATCCGTCACCTCTAACTATGGTCTGGCGACAGAGTTCAATGACGGTTACACCGCTGGCGGTTACGGTGGTAAAACCGACCTGATGACCGGTAACTTTAACCTTAGCACCGCTTATCGTTTGAACGAGCACTTCAGCTTTGGTGTTGGCTTTGATGCAGTTTACGCTAAAGCAAAAATCGAACGTTATGCGGGTGAAGCCGGCGCTCGCGTCGGCATGCCAGCGGATACTCAGGTTGCCCACCTGAAAGGTGATGAATGGGGTTACGGCTGGAACGCTGGCATCCTTTATGAAGTGGATAAGAACAACCGCTTCGGCTTCACCTATCGTTCAGAAGTCAAAATTGACTTTGACGGCGATTACAAGAGCAGCATTCCCACCGCTTACAACGGTACACCGCAGGCAATTGCTTTAGGTCTGCCTTACGGCACCAGCGGCCAAACCATTCCGGGTTCACTCACGCTGAACCTGCCAGAGATGTGGGAAGTGTCGGGCTGGCATAAAGTGGCACCACAGTGGGCCGTACACTATAGCCTGACCTACACCAGCTGGAGCCAGTTCCAGGAGCTGAAGGCCACGGGCAGCAACGGTCAGACGCTGTTCTATAAAGATGAAGGCTTCAAGGATGCGTATCGTATCGCGCTGGGTACCACTTACTTCTACGACGATAACTGGACGTTCCGTACTGGTATCGCGTTTGATGACAGCCCGGTTCCTGCCGATAAACGCTCAATCTCAATTCCGGATCAGGACCGTCTGTGGTTGAGTGCCGGTGCTTCTTACGCCTTCAACGAAAATGCATCAGTCGACCTTGGTATCTCTTACATGCACGGCCAGAAAGTCACGGTGAAAGAAGGCCCTTACACCTTTAACTCCGAAGGTAAAGCCTGGCTGTACGGCGCGAACTTTAACTACAAGTTCTGATGCTGAACACAGTGTGAAAAACGGCGACAGTGATGTCGCCGTTTTTTATTGCCGGCGCGACACCGGCCAGTGTTCTGCCAGAAAATCGATAAAACAACGTACGCGCGGTGATAAATAACGCCCTGGCCAAATGGCCGAAAAACCACTTTCGCGGATACAGCTTCCCGGCAGCACTTCAATCAACTCGCCCTGGTCCAGTAATTCCCGGACGACGAAATCCGGCACATAGCTGATCCCCATTCCGGCCAGCGTACTCTGCACCATGGCTTCAATGTTATTCACCGTCAGCTTTTTTACGGGTTGGAAATCCCCCGTCACCCGCAGATCGTCCAGCTCCCAATGTTGAATCAATCCCGTGGCGGGAAAGCGGAAAAGGATACAGTGGTGATCGATAAGATCTGCACTTAATGCTGGCCTGCCGTGCGCGGCAATATAGGCTGGGCTGGCACACAGCACAAAACGAAAAGGCCCCAACGCTCTCGCCTGTAAACGTGAATCCTGCATCTCGCCGCTGCGAATCGCGACGTCAAAACCTTCATCGATGACATTGACCAGCCGATCACTAAAATCACAATCCAATTCAACATCAGGATAGAGCTGACTAAATTGAGGCAACAGTGGCGTGATGAGTCGATATCCCACCACTGGCAGCGACACATGCAGTTTACCGCTCGGATGCGCCACCGTTTGAGTCATCTCGGCCTCAACATCACGCAGCTGTTCCAAAATGGGACGCGTGCGTGCCAATAGCAACGCACCTTCAACCGTCAGGCTCACGCTGCGCGTACTGCGGTTGAACAACCGCACGCCCAACTGTTGCTCAAGCCGGGCAACATTTTTCCCCACTGCCGAAGCAGAAATTCCCAGTTGCTGCGCCGCCTGCACAAAACTGAGCGTTTCAGCCGTGCGCACAAAGGAGGTTAATGCCGAAATACTGTCCATGATAAGAAACCTTTTGTCCGCAAAGTCTGGAGCCAAACCCCATTTATCCCCTTTTATATCCTCAATAATATGCGGCGTCATCTATCCCAACATTTGCGAGATAAACGATGGCAGAAATCAGTTCTCCCTCTTTGACAGGGGGCAGGATTAGCGCAACCCTGGCTATTTTGCTGGCGGCACTGTTACTCCCATTAAGTTTTACTGGCGGCGTGGTCACCACTCCCGCCATCAGCCACGCCTTACACGGTGGGCCGCTATCGCTGGCATGGTTAACTAACGGTTTTATGTTGACCTTCGGCAGCGGCTTGCTGGCGGCGGGTGTGGCGGCAGACAAACTGCGTTACAAGCGGGTGTTCATCGCAGGGCTGGCTCTTTTCTCCCTCAGCTCATTGCTGATTGCCCTAACAGACAGCACCTTTACCCTCGGTATTTATCGTGCATTACAGGGCATCGCCGCAGCACTTACGTTGGCCGGCGGAGCAACGGCACTGGCCCATCTTTATAGTGGACCGGCTCGCACGCGGGCATTTAGTTTGCTCGGCACACTATTTGGCGTCGGGCTGGCGTTTGGTCCACTGTTAATGGGCGTGATCACCGATGCATTCAGCTGGCTTTGGGTGTATGCGCTGCTGTCCACTCTGGCGGCCATCGTGGGTTTGGTGGGTCAGTTCAGTGTGGTGTCCGCGCCAGCAACACATTCCCCACCGGCAGATATTCGCGGCACGGCATTGTTTAGTCTCGCTCTCCTTGCGCTCACCACCACGCTGATCCTGTTACCCCAATATGGCGTATCGTCCTCAGCCGCGATCGTCGGCATTGTCGTGACGTTGCTGGCGGGTTGGCGCTTCATTCGCCATACGCAGCGTATCGCCCATCCCGTGTTTAGCCTGGCATTGCTACGTCAGCCGCACTTTGCTGGGGTGTTGCTGTTGCCTGTGGCCACCTGCTATTGCTATGTGGTTTTGCTGATCGTTATCCCACTTTTTTTAATGGGCGCACGTCATGTCAGCGAAACCCAAAGCGCAATTATTTTGCTGTCGCTGACGGCACCGATGCTGCTGTTCCCCAGCGTTGCGGCTGGATTAACGCGTTGGTTTGATGCGGGTAAAATTTCGGTAGCAGGCCTGTTGCTGGCCACGCTTGGATTGTTCGGCATGGGGTATGCCATCACCCTGAATGAGCTGACTCTACTTGCCTTTTCCATGGTCATCACTGGTGCGGGAGCCGCCTTGCCATGGGGATTAATGGATGGCCTCGCCGTCTCGGCGGTATCCATAGATCGCGCAGGCATGGCTGCGGGATTGTTTAATACCGTGCGCGTGGCTGGAGAAGGCATTGCTTTGGCGATCGTCATGGCGATGCTGGCACTGCTCAATCGCTTTGGTCTACAGCAGCGCTTACCAGACGTGGATGTCGTCACGCGTGACAACGCTGCCGTGTGGTTATCCGGAAGTCATATTCATCAAGCACAGGAATTACTGCCGCAGATTTCCGCATCACTGCTGAGACTCAACGTGCAGCATGCGTATCAGATACTGCTTTATGGCCTGGCAGCCATCACATTCGGATGCGCAAATGCGGTGGGGATTTTGCTAAAGCAACCCGTCAAACTGGAATAA
Organism: Pantoea sp. JGM49; assembly: GCF_018257655.1. Lineage (NCBI taxonomy): Bacteria > Pseudomonadati > Pseudomonadota > Gammaproteobacteria > Enterobacterales > Erwiniaceae > Pantoea > Pantoea sp. JGM49. The sequence goes on from NZ_JAERJM010000003.1 coordinate 223,918, forward strand.
AACAATGGCGGCTGAGAAAGCCGCCATTCAATTTTACTGCGAATCGATGTCCTTCAAATCATCCTGAATCGCACTGGCGTTCGGATTCTCTTCCGGTTTTAACTTCCCGCCGTTGGCGAGGAAATCATTACGCTGGAAGTAGGCGTTGCGGATAAACGCATAGGGATCCTGCTGCTGTTTCAGGATGGCGTCGGAATCCAACAGCTGTGCACGTGTTTCCACACCTTCCAGTGTCCATTTACCAATCGACATCGGCCAGGTCAGCCAACTCAGTACCGGATAAAGCGTATCGACATAGTCGCCGCCATCCTGACGCACCGTGAAGCTGCCATAACCCGGAAGAACCACATAAGGACCGTAGCCCACACCGTAACGACCCAGCGTGCTACCGAAGTGGTGCGGGACTTCTCGCGCCAATTCAGGATTCGCTTTGCCCGCCACATCGATAAATCCGCCCAAGCCCAATACGGTATTGAGGAAGAAACGCGTGAAGTGGATTCCTGCCTGGCGCGGTTCACCCACCAGAATCGAGTTCAGCATGCTGGCCGGTTCGTCCAGGTTGCCGAGGAAGTTGCTCATACCACTGCGCGCAGGCACCGGCACGTAATCGCGCCAGGCAACCGCAACCGGGCGCACCACATAAGGATCCAGCACGTTCATGTTGAAGTTAAACATGGTGCGGTTAAAGCCTTCGAGCGGATCGCTACGCTGGGCAGGCTGCGTTGGATCGGCCGGTTTGGAACTGGCACATCCCACCAGCAGCAAGCTGGCCAGCGCCAGACCGGTCAGGCGGTTATTCATTCTTATCTCCCTGTGCGGTTGAATAATGTATCGCTTCAGGGCTGCTGTTGATTAATCTCCACAGCCAGTTGCTGATGACCATCCCAGGGGGTGATCGCGCTTAAGCCAAACCAGTCTCCCGACTGAGGATTGGCGCTACCATCGCGCGATATACGCACCCTGACCTGCACCTGATGCTGCGCCGAAAGCAGGCGATCGGGCATCATGGCGTTGCTGTCATCCAGCGTGAGCGATAACGGGAAATGGCTCAGCGGTAAACGCTTCACAGCCACAGGCACCGGTGAAACACCGTCAGACACAGAAATATACAACACTCCGCCTTGCGGTAACATTTTTTCTGCCTGCGGAGTTAAACTCACCGTCAATGCCAGGTGACTATTTTGCTGTCCCGCATCAGTTTTCGCTTGTTCAATGCTGCGCTCTATCATGGTAATGCGCTTGTCACCCGCGGGCAGAAGCTTCAGCATCACCTGCCAGGCACCAATCGCTTGATCATATTGCTGCTGCTCAAAAGCATTAAATGCCAACAAGCTCAGGGTGCGCACGTTGCTATGATCGCGTTTTAGCAGATCTTTCAGCATCACATTGGCCTGGCGGTTGTCCTGCGGATCGCTGGAGCGCGTCAGGACTTCGGCATAATCCTGCTGCAGTTCCAGATTATCAGGTGCCAGTTGCAATGCGCGCTGGAAGGCCTGGCTGGCATTCGTCGCGTTATTCAGCACCATGCCAAGGCGGCCAAGCATCGTCCAGTCATTGAGGTTTTGCGGATCGTCTTGCAGAGCGGTGCGCAACCCTAATTGTAGGCGAGCCAACTCTTCCATGGTTAAGGGCGCCGCTTTGGGATCCATCACACGGGCGCGCAACTGGGGGTATTCCTGCTGCACGCTAACCCAACCGGCCAGTTGCGCCAGTCCACCTGTCTTCAGGTAAAAGCCAACCGACACCAGCAACAATACAATCAGTCCCGGCAATAGCACCCAACGGCTACTGCTATGGATGCGCGCGGCGTGCTCGTTCGGCACATCGGTGAGCAGCGTTTGTTGCAGTTCACGCACCATCTCCGGGCGCTCGGCAACCACGCCTTCCTCTTCATCACGCGCTAATTCGCGCAGGCGCTGCTGGTAGAAATCGGTATTCAGACGATCGCGATCGCCGCTAGTGGCTTGACGTTGACGCCAGCCTGCACTGAGAAACAGCGCCGAGGCCGCCACCAGCAAAATAATCAGGGTAATCCAGAATCCAGTCATTACGGCTTCCCGTCACGCTTAAGAATCGCCGCAAGGCGCTGTTGTTCATCGTCGTCGAGATCGCTACGGGTTTTCCCCCGGCGATTGCGCAGAATAATAATCAAGCCGCCCAGCACCACAAACAGCGCCGGCCCCACCCACAAAATCAGCGTTGAAGGGGTAACCGGTGGTTCATAGGTGACGAAGTTGCCGTAGCGCGCCACCATGTAATCGATGATCTGCTGGCGACTTTGGCCCTGCTTCATCAGCTCATACACTTTCAGACGCATGTCCGCGGCAATCATCGCATTGGAGTCGGCAATGCTGTTGTTCTGACACTTAGGGCAACGCAGTGAACCGGTGAGATCGCGGTACTGCTCTTCCTGCTGTACCGAATCGAACTGGTAAGTATCAATGGCAGCCCACAGGCTGGTGCTGAGCAGAATGCCCGCGATTAACAAAAGAAGCCGTTTCACGCACCGGCCCCCTTGCTGTATTTATCCCAGAGTGGTTTCACTTCTTCGTTCCACACGCGGTCATTCATATCGCCCGCGTGGCGATAACGAATAATGCCATGGCCGTCGATCAGGAAGGTTTCGGGTGCACCGTAGACGCCGAGGTCCAGCCCTAACATGCCGTCACCGTCATACAGGCTCAGCGCGTAAGGGTTGCCCAACGTGTTCAACCAGGTGACCGCTTTGGTGCGATCATCTTTGTAGTTCAGCCCGACGACGCGAATGCCCTTCTCGGCCAGCGTGTTGAGATACTGATGCTCAGCACGGCATGTCGGGCACCAGGTGGCCCAGACATTGAGCAGGATCGGTTTGCCGTCGGTCAGAACTTGCTGATCATAGATTTTGCCCGGCTTATGGAGCGCTTCCAGTTTGAAAACCGGTACCGGCTTACCAATCAGCGCCGATTCCAGACGCGTGGGATCATCCCCATTAGCGTTGCGAGACAACTGCCACAACAGCGCGGCCGCCAGCAGCAGAAACAGCACTAACGGGATGAACAGGATTTTCTTGCTCATGCCAGCTCCTCCTGCTGCGCTTTTTTGCGCGAACGATAACGTGGGTCCAGCAGGCACAATAGGCCGCCGACCGCCATAAACACGCCGCCGAACCAAATCCAGCGCACGAACGGTTTGTAATAGATGCGCACCGCCCAGGAACCGTCATCCAGCTCTTCGCCCAATGCCGCGTAGAGATCGCGAGTGAAACCACCGCTGATTGCCGCTTCGGTCATCATGGTACGGGCTGCGGTATAGAACCGTTTTTCAGCATGCAGTACCGCTTCAAATTTTCCGTCACGCGTCACATCGATAATGGCGACACCGCCGCTGTAGTTCGGTCCCTGCAAATTGTGTACGTCGCGGAAAATGAAGTGATAGTTGTGGATATCCACGGTATCGCCTGACTTCATGCGCACATCGCGCTCAACGCTGTACTGAGTGCTAAAAGCAATACCCACCACTGTTACGGCAACGCCTAAATGACCCAGCACCATGCCCCAATGGCTGCGGGTTAAATGACGCAGACCTTTGAAGAAGCTGTGGCGATGGGTAGCGCGCTCGTGCAGTTCCATCAGCGTCAGCAGAATCACCCAGATCGCCATCAGCAAGCCAATCACTGTCATCGCTTCAATGCGGTCCTGCAGCAGCCACGGCAGCGCGATCGACAAGATCAGTGTGACCAGCAAACCGACACCCAGGCGTTTCCACAACTTCTGCGGCTCATCGCGACGCCAGCGCACCAGCGGCCCAATGCCGAGCATCAGAGCGAATGGTGCCATCAACCAGGTAAACATGGTGTTGAAGAAGGGTTCGCCGACAGAAATACTGCCCAGTCCAAGCTGCTTATGGACTAACGGCAACAACGTGCCCAGCAGCACCACCAGCATGGCCGCAATTAACAGCACATTATTACCCAACAGGAAGGATTCGCGTGACCAGGCTTCGCTCTGCACGCGGCTGCGCACCTTGCCACCTTTGATGGCATAAAGTAGCAGCGAGCTACCAATCACGATCACCAGGAAGGCGAGAATGAACATGCCGCGCGCCGGATCGGAAGCAAATGAGTGCACTGACACCAGCACGCCTGAACGCACCAGGAAAGTGCCCAGCAGGCTTAATGAGAATGCCGTGATCGCCAGCAGCACCGTCCAGGATTTGAAGCTACCACGTTTTTCTGTCACCGCTAGCGAGTGCATCAACGCCGTACCGGCCAGCCATGGCATGAACGAAGCATTCTCGACCGGATCCCAGAACCACCAGCCGCCCCAGCCCAGTTCGTAATAGGCCCACGCAGAACCGAGCACGATACCAATGGTCAGGAAAACCCAGGCTGCGGTGGTCCACGGGCGTGACCAGCGCGCCCATGCGGTATCGAGGCGCCCTGCCATCAATGACGCAATTGCAAACGCAAATGCCACCGAGAAACCGACATACCCCATGTAAAGCAGAGGCGGATGGAAAATCAGCCCGATATCCTGCAGCATCGGATTGAGGTCGCTGCCATCAACCGGGAAGTTCGGCAGGGTTCGGGTAAACGGATTCGAGGTGAGCGTAATAAACAGCAGGAAGCCGAGATTGATCATCCCCATGACTGACAACACGCGCGCCAGTGCATCCTGCGGCATGCCGCGACTGAAAATCGCGACGGCTACCGTCCAGGTGCTGAGCAACAGCACCCACAGCAGCAGTGAACCTTCATGCGCGCCCCAGGTGGCCGCGATGCGGTAGTAAACCGGCAGTAGGGTGTTGGAGTTGGTGGCGACATAGGCCACGCTGAAATCGTTAACGATAAACGCATGTACCAGCACCACGAAGGCGGCAACGATACAGGCGAACATGCCCCACGCCAGCGGACGTGCCATCGCCATCAAACGTGCATCCTGACGGGTTGCGCCCCACAACGGATAAATACTTAATAGCAGCGCGAGTCCCAGCGCCAGGCAAAGCAGAAAGCTGCCAATTTCCGGCATCATGATTGAGCACCTGCCTGCTGATAAGTCGCTGCAGGTCCTGTGTGGTTTTTCTTCATCGCATCTTCAATTTCTGGCGGGGTGTATTTTTCGTCATGTTTTGCCAGCACTTCTTTGGCATTGACCAGGTTGCCGCTTTCCAGCACGCCCTGCGCCACCACGCCCTGCCCTTCACGGAACAGATCCGGCAAGATGCCTTCGTAACTTACGCTGATCACGCCGTTGGCGTCATACAGCTTGAAAGAGACAGCCAGCGTTTTCGGATCGCGCTTCACGCTGCCAGGCATCACCATGCCGCCGACGCGCAGACGTTGCCCGGTTTCCGGCATCTGATGCGCTTCACCTTTGCCGTACAGAATTTCACTCGGGGTGTAAAACAGGTCAATGTTGGAACGCAGCGCATACATCACCAGCGATGTGGCCAGGCCTAAGCCGACCAAAATCGCGACCACCACATACAGGCGGTTACGACGACGGATATTCACACGGTTTCTCCTGCTGCTTCACTGGCAGCTTTTTTCGACTTGGCCGCGCGAATGCGGCGCTCCCTGGATTGACGCTGGCGAATTTCTGCCAGCAAACGGCGGCGGAACAACAGGGTATGCAGCACCAGACCGAATAAAGGGATTAACGTGAGGATGACGGCGAGCCAGACATAGAAGGCATAGCCGCCCATAGCGAAGAAGTCGCTCCATGATGAGAAAGCCGGTGTCATGCTTTGCGCCCTCCCTGAGCCACATCGATCGCCCATGGACGATGGCGCTCGCTGAACAGGATCAGGTTACGCAGGCGCATTAGCGTCAGCGCGCCAAACACCAGCAGATAACCGAGAATGGCCCAACGCAGCGGCGTCCGCATACTCGGCGCAATTGCCTGCTGCAAAATGCCTGACGATCCCTGATGCAGGGTGTTCCACCACTGTACCGAGAAGTGGATGATGGGCAAGTTAACCACGCCCACCAGAATCAGAATGCCTGCGGCACGACCGGCGGTGCGACGATCCTCAAACGAGTGATAGAGCGCAATCACGCCCATATAGATGAACAGCAGCACCAGTTCCGAGGTTAGGCGCGCATCCCAAATCCACCAGGTGCCCCACATCGGTTTGCCCCAGGCGGAACCCGTCACTAACGCGATAAAAGTAAACACCGCACCAATAGGCGCCATCGCTGCCGAAACCAGATCCGCCATCTTCATCTGCCACACCAGGCCGATAAACGCGGCAATCGCCATGGATGCGTAAACGCCCATTGACCACATCGCGGCTGGCACGTGAATGTACATAATACGGAAGCTGTTGCCTTGCTGATAATCGGCCGGTGCAAAGCCGAAGCCCCACACCCAACCAAGCAGCAGCGTTGCCACGCCAAGCACGGCGAACCAAGGAATTAAGCGACCGCATAGCTGGTAAAGCCGCTCAGGCTTTGCCCACTGGTGTAACCATTTCCACATTTGCATAGCTCACAATAAAAAAGAATTCGGATACCGGCGGCTCTGGGGCAGCACGGATTAATGCAGACTAATGCGCAAAGCCGCGGCAGTTGCGAACGGCGAAAGTGTTGCGCTCACTGCCAGCATCGCGCCAAGAATTGCCAGATAGCCTCCGATCGGCAATCCCTGACCGGCGGCATCGATGGCCGCGCTGGCAAAGATCAGAACAGGTATCGACAACGGCAATACCAGTAAACTCAGAAGTACGCCGCCACGCCGCAGCCCAACGGTCAGACCGGTGCCAATCGCACCAAGAAAACTCAAGGTTGGCGTGCCGAGTAAAAGCGTCAGCGCCATCGCGCGCCAGCCAGCAAAATCCAGTGACAGCAGGAGTGCCGCCAGAGGCGACAGTAAAATCAGTGGCAAGCCCGTAATCAGCCAGTGAGCAATCACTTTTCCCAGCACCGTGACGGGCAACGGTGTCGGTAGCAAAAGTAGTTGCTCCAGCGAACCATCCAGAAAATCATCACGGAACAGTCGTTCAAGCGCCAGCAGTGAGGCTAACAATGCCGCAACCCACGCCACGCCTGGCGCAATGCGCGCCAGTTGCTGAGGATCCGGCCCGATACCTAACGGAAACAGCGTGATAACAATCAGGAAAAACCACAGCGGGTTAATCACCTCGGCACCGCTGCGAAATGCAATTTTCAACTCACGCTGAATCACGCGACCTAACATCAAACCCACTCCGAGATGAGGCGGATTTTGCGCACGCGTTCACTCTCATCAGGCAAATCCTGATGGGTAGTCAAAATCACTGCGCCTCCGTTATCGGCATGTTCAGCGAAACGCGCCATTAATTTTTCCACGCCGCCTTTATCAATGGCCGTGAGCGGTTCATCCAGAATCCAGATTTTTGCCGGGCTGAGCCACAGGCGAGCCAGGGCTACACGCCGTTGCTGCCCTGCGGACAACTGCGCAACCGGCACCTCTTCATATCCCAGCAAGTTCACCTGCTCCAGCGCGTCGAAAATCACTTCTTCATCACGATCGCCGTGCCAGAAATGCAGGTTTTCCAGAGGTGAGAGTACCGACTTCACACCAGGATGATGGCCAAGATAGAGCAAGTTTTGATGCCATATTTCGCGCTGCTGACGAATCGGCTGCGATTGCCACATCACCTCGCCCTCTTCTGCCCGGCTTAATCCAGCCAGCAGACGCAGCAGTGAGGTTTTTCCTGCCCCGTTAGGGCCTTCAATTTGCACAATGTCACCCGGTTGCACATGGAAGCTCAGACCATGAAACAGGGTTCGCTCATCACGAACGCATGAGAGATTGATGACTTCGAGCATGAAAGAGGGAATCGCAGCTGTGAAATAAGGCGGGGATAATACCACAATGAATCTGTGGGCCGAAGTCTGTGAGGAAGCTCTCACTTCCCCCAAAGGGGGTATTCGTGCGCATCAGATCAAGGAATTGCGCAATAAATCGCCTCAGTTAAAATCTTGTTACTCTTAAATTGAATCTTCGTAACATTTCGCCCTTGATAAAACCGTCTACGCTTATTACGCATTGGCATTATCACCAGGAGAAAACATGAAACAATCACCATCCATTTCAGAACATGACAATGATGTCGAGAGCGACGAAAAGGACCAGGGGAAAGAGATAGAAGTGGATGAAGATGCCCTGCCCTCACGGGCTGCTGCCATTCATGAAGAGATTCGCCAGGATGGCGAGAAAGAGCTAGAGCGCGACGGCATGGCCTTATTATGGTCTGCCGTGGCTGCGGGGCTCTCCATGAGCGCTTCGCTGATGGCCAAAGGGATTTTCCATGTGCATTTGGCCGATGTGCCAGGCGGTTTCCTGCTGGAGAATCTGGGTTATACCTTCGGCTTTGTCATCGTCATTATGGCGCGGCAGCAACTGTTCACTGAGAACACGGTTACCGCCGTATTACCGGTGATGCACAAACCCACCGGCGGTAATTTCATGCTGTTATTGCGTCTGTGGGTCATAGTGCTGGCAGGAAATTTGATCGGTACGGCGCTCGGCGCATTGGCGTTTAATCATATGCCGATTTTTGACGAGGCAACTCGCCAGGCCTTCACCGTGATCAGCGAAAAGGTGATGGACAACTCCCCCAGCGAAATGTTTGCCAATGCCGTGATTTCAGGTTGGATTATCGCCACCATGGTCTGGATGTTCCCTTACGCGGGAGCAGCCAAAATCGTGGTGATCGTGATGATGACCTGGCTGGTGGCGCTTGGAGATTTGGCCCATATCGTGGTGGGTTCAGTAGAAGTGCTGTATCTGGTGTTTGCCGGCACACTGCCCTGGCAGGAGTTTCTCTGGCCGTTTGCGCTGCCTACCCTGCTGGGAAATATCACCGGCGGCACGTTGATTTTTGCACTGATTAGCCATGCGCAAATTCGCAACGATATGAGCGAGGCGGCGAAGGCCAAAGCGAAGGCGGAACAGAAGCGCAAAGAGAAAGCGCAGAAGAAACAACAGTGATCTGTGGCACGACATTGTTGATAGATTGAGCAAACAGGATTTACACGGTTAAATTCTGCTGGTCGGTACGCTATACTGCGCGCCGCGTCTCCTTAGTTAAATGGATATAACGAGCCCCTCCTAAGGGCTAGTTGCAGGTTCGATTCCTGCAGGGGACACCATATAGCCGTTCGCTGCCCTCCTCATCCCCCTTTATATCAGGCAATCGCCGAATCATTGGCACGCAAAGATTTTCGATGAGTGGCGGTGGGTTTAACTAAACCAAGACGGCTACGGGTCTTCATGAGAAATAGAAATGCGCTATCAACTTGTAGGCCGAAGTGCCAATAGCGATTAAGGCTGGAACACCGAGTAAAACAGCCAACTTCGCTTCAGAGATCTTTTTATCAACTGCATCTGTCAAAGGCTTTTTAGCGAGTGACTCTTTGAGACCTTCTAGTTTTTCAAGCACGGCAGCCATGTTTCTATCGATTGATTTTACATCGGCCTTTAGCTCTTCAACGTCACGTCTAATATGACTGACGTCAGATTCAAGTTTTACAACGCGCACTTCAAGCATGTTTCCTCCAGCCTGGTAACTATAATTCTGAGCATAAGCAATGCCATCCCCCGGCAGAAATCTACTCCTGGTAAACATGCGAATCTGAATGGACGTTGGATGTGACGAAGGGCAGCTTGCAGTGTTCATCATTCCCTCATATTGGCTTTAGGTCTAATCCCTCAAAACAGCCAGCGCGCTATACCCAAGCTGAGTCCAGTTGCGCTCATTATTCCACCCAGGATCCATTTGGTTTGTTTGGTCATCTCTATGTGAATTTTGGCGATCTCTACATGAGTTTTAGCGATTTCCTGATGTAAATCGGCTTTCGTTACGTAGTCAGACTTGATCACCGCCAGGTCGGTTTTCACCGTTTCCATATCGGTTTTCAACGTTTTAATATCTGCCTTCATTTCAAATACATCGGCTTCAAGCTTTGAAACGCGCATTTCCATCGTTACCACTCCGCATAAGTTAAACATGTAATTATTACATCAAAAACAACATGTTAATGGATGGCATTGTATCTAAGGCTAAGAAAAGTTCATCACAATTAGCATGAGAGTGAATGAATCTGATACGTTTCTCGAAGGTAGAAACTGGCTGTTTCAGGTAATTACAGCGGAATCAAAGCTGGTGCGCGTTTTGGCGCCATGCGGAAGGGGTGACACCATGCAACTGGCGGAAACGGTTACTGAAGTGACTGGAAGAGTGGAAACCGCAACGCAGCGCGATCTCAGTTAACGGCAGAGCGCTGAACTTTAGCAGTTGCAGTGCGGTATCCATACGACGACGCATCACGAACTGATGTGGCGCTTCGCCCACGCTGCTGCGGAACATGCGAGCAAAGTGATACTCACTCAATGAAGCTTCCGCAGCTAATTGCGCCAGCGTCAACGGCTGATCCAACTGTGCATCAATAAAAGCCAACACGCGCCGCAATACCGCGGGGGCTAATCCGCCGCGCACCTGTGGCGCCTGCCACTGCACTTCACTGTAGCGCTGCAAAAGATGCGTCATTAACAACGTTGAGGCACTGCTCAGCATCAATTGATTGGCGGGTTGCTGCCAGTCAACGCTCAGCAGGAAATGGCGATAAAGTTGCGTGATGCGATCGTCGTCGGCAAAGATCTTTTCATGCAGGTTAAGTTGGGCGGGGCTGCGATCCCAAATCTGTTCGCCAAGATGACGCAAGTGCTCGTCAGTACAGTAGAGATGTACGAACGACAAATCGGCGCGTAAATCCCAGGTGGATTCAATACCAGAAGGCATCAGGCAGAAGCGATCCGGACCACCGCCGTTGCGCCAACCATGCTGAGTTTTATGCCAGGTGTCATAGCCGTCAGCGGTATACAGGCTGAGCGTATGGTGATCGCTAAGATTAGTGACACGATCGCCACTATTAAACCAGGCCGCCAACTTGATGCCACCCGAAAGCTGCACGCTATCGCGCAATTGCGCTTTATGGCGCTGCAGCATGTCGAAGGTTTGATAATCGGGCATCAAAGGCATCCACTCACAAGTTAATAACGCACAGTTTACGGATCTCCACGGCCAGAAAACAGGCCAACGCGGGACATCCGTGTAAAAAGCGCAAGATTTTGCAATTCGCGCGCAACCGCGTGCAAGCAGATGGCCATCATGATCGTCACACTTCAGGCAATGATTTTGCTGGAGAGAATGCGATGAACATTATGTTGTACCTTGCGGTGGTGTTGATTTGGGGCACGACCTGGATTGCGATATTCCTGCAACAAGAAGCGGCTAACACGCCGGTTCTGGTAGCAGTATTCTGGCGCTTTTTGCTGGCCTCAATACTGATGCTGGTGATCCTGAAACTGATTAAACGTCTGCGCCCGCTGGATAAGCAGGATCACCTTTTCTGCTTAATGCAAGGCTGTTGCGTATTTGGCTTCAACTTCGTTTGTTTCTATCATGCGGCAGCGTGGATCAGCAGTGGCCTGGAATCGGTCATCTTCTCCATGGCCGTGCTGTATAACGCGCTCAACAGCTGGATCTTTTTCCGTCAGCGCCCACCGTTTCGCCTGTTGCCCGCGGCCGTGCTTGGTTTGGGGGGAATTGTTGCCTTGTTCTGGAATGACATTCAGGCAGCACACCCGGCTCCGCAACTGCTGTGGGGCGTTGGGCTGAGCGCGTTGGGCACGCTTGGATTCTCTTTGGGTAACATGATTTCGACTCGCCATCAGCGCCGTCAACGTGATGTGCTAACCACCAACAGCTATGCCATGTTATATGGTGCAATTGTTATGGCAATCATCGCACTATTGAATGGCGATTCATTAGCGCCTGCGCTGAATTTGCAGTGGCTTGGTTCGATGAGTTATCTGGCCATTTTTGGCTCTGTGCTGGGATTTGGCGCTTATTTCACGCTTGTCGGCCGTATCGGAGCCAGTCAGGCCGCCTACTGCACACTGCTTTTCCCATTGGTGGCACTGACGTTGTCGACCATTTATGAGGGATATCAGTGGCACAGCAATGCCATCGTGGGTCTGTCGATGATTCTGATGGGGAATATGGTGATGTTTGTGCGCTGGCCCACGGCACGCAAATTACGCCTGGCATGAGTAGCGAGAGCGGGCATTGCGCCCGCTCTTTGGTCCTCTAGCGCCAGCCCTGAACGCCGATATTGAGCTGGTGAGGTTTATTGATGGCTTTTCTGGCAATCCAGTAAAGCAGAACGCGTTCATCATCTCTGTCGCGATCGGCCATAGCCAGTAATTTCAGCGACAGCGTGGATTTATTCACAGGCTGATGCTCATCGCTTAACTCGATCACCGCCTGACCGATGATGCAGCAAACTTCATCCTCGCTTGACGCGGATTCATATGCTCGGTCTGTCATATTTCCTCCTATTGAGTGAATCTTAAGCCTGGCAAAAAACTGTCATCTTGCAGCGAGATCGGTACGCTTATAACACCCGGTTACACATGCTTACCCATGGCAACCGCTACGCTTAAATTGACATCACTGTGACCCAATGCCATTCATACCCGTATTACTGCATTTCATTCCTTCATCCTGTCTCTTGATGCCCTCCTTCGCCCCACGCGCGCGTAAGCTGCCTATTATCGCTGCAGATTCCGCATTCCCTGAGGGGAGAGATAAAAATGAAAACAGAACTATCCGCGCAGTTGCAGCGCACCCGCATGCTTACCCTTATCGGCACCATCATCACTCAGTTTGCACTGGGTTCGGTTTACACCTGGAGCCTGTTTAACGGCCAGTTGGCGCATAAGCTTGATGCGCCAATCAGTCAGGTTGCCTTCTCGTTTGGTTTACTCAGCCTGGGCCTGGCGATTGCATCGTCACTGGCGGGAAAATTACAGGAGCGCTTTGGTGTGCGTAACGTCACCATCGGCGCCGGGATTTTAATGGCGATTGGCTTTTGGCTGACCGCTCATGCCGATAACCTGATGATGCTGTATCTCAGCGCCGGCATCCTGGTCGGTTTAGCGGATGGCGCAGGATACCTGATGACGCTGTCAAACTGCGTGAAGTGGTTCCCGGAGCGCAAAGGATTAATCTCCGCCTGCTCGATTGGTGCTTACGGTTTAGGTAGCCTCGGCTTCAAATTTATCTGTGGCGCGCTGCTCAGCACTTACGGTCTGGAGAACACCTTTATGATTTGGGGTGTGCTGGCGATGAGTATGATCATTGTGGGTGCGCTGATGATGCGTGATGCCCCTATCCAGCAAAGCAGCGGTAACGCGAAAGTGCTGGAAAAAGATTACACGCTGGCGCAATCCGTACGCTTGCCACAGTACTGGATGCTGGCACTGATGTTCCTCACTGCCTGCATGAGCGGACTGTATGTGATTGGCGTGGCGAAAGACATCGGCGAAGGGATGGTCCATTTGACCACGCAAACCGCTGCTAATGCCGTGACTGTCATCGCGATTGCTAACCTGAGTGGCCGTCTTATTCTCGGCGTACTCTCCGATAAAATGGCACGTATTCGCGTCATTTCACTGGCACAGATCGTTTCACTGGTGGGCATGAGCATTTTGTTGTTTACCCGGATGAATGAAACCACCTTCTTCCTGTCACTGGCCTGTGTTGCCTTTAGCTTTGGTGGCACCATCACCGTGTTCCCTTCCCTGGTCAGCGATTTCTTTGGTCTTAATAATCTGACGAAAAATTACGGGCTGATTTACCTGGGATTCGGTATCGGCAGCGTGATGGGTTCACTGGTGGCTTCTGTGTTTGGTGGTTTTACCGTGACCTTCAGCTTGATCATGACACTGCTGGTGATTTCACTGGTGTTGTCGCTCAGCATCCGTCTGCCAAATCGTCAAAACGTGACTGAACCTTTGCTGCATAATTAATCTCAACAGATGCCGCATCACTGTGCGGCATCTATTTTCTCCATCTTTTCTGCGTAATGTTTTAAGAGTTGAGAACGGCTGTTATTTAGGATTGCTTTTCAGACTATTCGCGTTATTATCATCAGGCATTCGGTTTTATCTGATTGGTTTATTTCCCGCCTTGACGTTTTTAGCTTTAAATTGACATATCTGGTAATAGATCCAGAAATAACTCTACATTTACTGCATCTTCACTCCACTTTTCCCCGGTAATCTGGCTTCATTGGAAAAGAGGAGGACTCTCCATGAAAACACTTATTAAAGCGGCTTCGGTTGTTGCCATTATGACGATGTTGAGTGGTTGTATCGTTCATGACGGATATGGTCGCGGACCGGGCTGGGGCCACGGTGGCGGCTGGCATCATGACCATGGTTATCATGGTCGCCATTGGTAATTGGGCAAAGCACACACAGCACATAATAAAAAAAACAAAAAGGGCGGGAATTTATCCCGCCCTTTCTTTTAGCTTTTTACCGCGTAATTACATTGATACCAGGCTTTCTTTAATCCGGGCAGATGGCTGTCCTGTGCCGGCAGCGATTCCACTTTATCAAATCCACGCTGGTTACAATAATTCGCCAGATCGACTTCCATCGCATCTTTATTCAACGTTTGCGGGTCATAACGATATTGCACGGTATTTGAGCTTTTATCTTCATCAACACGTTCAAATCCACCGGGTTTGCTGACACTACAACCGGCCAGCATAAAAAGCGCGAGTGCGCTAATAAGCATTTTTTTCATTAGGGTGTCCTCTTCCAGGCGAAGCAGTCTAAATGCCAATGCCGCACGCATCTATAGGAAACTGGCGCGAAATAGTCATTTTTAAAAAGTTTTTACCAATCAAATCAATAAAACCAAACGGTTTTTCATATCACTTAACCGATGCCATGATGCTTTCAGACAGCACGAAGTCTGCACCACACCAGGTGACACGAGAAAAAAAACGGAAAGTGACCTTTATGCCCGCGCTGAGCGGGCTTTTTTTTACGCGTAAACCTAACCGGTAAGGCTGACCATCTTACGCAAAAGGTTGGCGGACTGTTTGGCAGGCAATGCGAGAATGCCGCTGTAAAGATCAATCGACATGGCACACATGGCGCTGCGATCAACGGCAGTATCAGCAGGCATGTTGAGTTGCTGAAGTTTATCACCCCACTTGCCGTAAAGTTTCTCCACGACGCTCTGCAAATCACGTTGTGCGCCCTGCTGATCAATCGGTCGCTCTTCGCCTGTGCTGTTTTTCAGGAGCATATCTAAAGCCAGGGCATCTCGCTGGTACAACGTCGGTGACAGCGCTTGTTGCAAATTGATGCCGCCATTTACCTGCGGGTAAAGGAAGCGGAAGCAGCGTTGTGGCTCCGGCTGCTGCAGTGCCTGCATCTCCTGCACTGACACACGCAAATAATTGAGCAGCGTCTCGTCATCTGCACGCGCCATACGCTGATTAACCAGATCCATCAGCCATCCACGTAACTCGCCCAGCGCCTGGTCAGCAGGCACGCCTTCCATACGCTTGTGCAGTAACTCGCGATTAAGCATTTGCCACAGCGCCGGCTCCTGTGTTTTGAGCTGACGATAGCCGGGTGCGAGGCTTAACTGATTTGCCACCTCGCTTTCCAGCGCCTGTCGCTCCTGACGTGGATGTAACCAGCTAAACCACAGCATGTTCGCCAGGATTAACGGCAGTAAAAACAGCACTAACCCCTGCCATAAGCGGAGTGCCGTGGTGCGGATCAGAACGATGATAATCACCGCCAGCAGCGCAAACGCCGCCAGCGTGATAGGTAAGAGGGAAAACATGGAGCGTGATTAATCCTTGCGAACGTCAATCAGAACCGGGCAGTTGGCGCGCTCAATCACAGCCGCACTCACCGAACCTTTAAGTAAGCGATTAAAAGGAGAAAGATGACGGCGACCGATGATGATCATGCTGGCCTTCAGTGCATTGGACTGCGCCACAATGGTTTCCGCGGCTTCACCGGCCAGAATCAAACCTTTGGCAGCCACACCGGCACGCAGTAGCGGGGCCAGCGCGTGACGCACCACCATTTCAGCGGTATTTTGTTCATCTTTTGCCGCGACGAAATCATCTGGATCTTCGCCCGCATCGATTTCGATCGGCTGATTGCAGGATGAATAAGCGGGATCAACACAGCACAACACCGTGACCTGAGCCTGTTGCGCCAGCGCTTGTTCAATGGTTAACGCGATGACTTTTTCTGCCACCGGTGAATTATCAATGGCCATCAGCAAGGTTTTCATCAGTTGGTTATCCTTCCACAGCGGTCATTTTGCCAATTTCGCGAATCAGCGCCTCTTTGCATTTCATGATTTCATCACGATAACGCGCTTCCTGTTTATGAAAACGCGCCGTCGGCACCAGCAGCGAAATGGAGAAGCGACCGAATAGCGTGTCAATCGCCACCGCCATGGTGGAAATTCCTTCCAGTGTTTCGCCACGATCAATGGCCAGACCGCTGTTACGCACCTCAGCAATCAGCTCCAGCAGTTGTGGCAAAGTTTTCACCGTCATTTCGGTCAACTCTTTATACGCTTCGCCGACCATCACGCGCACATCTTCATCACTTTCCAGTGCCAGCAGTGCACGACCGCCTGAAGTGCTGTAGAGCGGGAGATTCAAACCGATGCGTGGCACCACGCGCAATTCCCGGGATGCCACCACATAGTGAACAATCGCTAACTGCGTGCCACTGGCGCGTGCCAGCGAAACGGTTTCGTTGATGTCGGCTGAGAGTTGTTCCAGAAACGGACGGACGATTTCGACCACATCACTGTGCACGCTGGAGATCAGCTTGAGCAGTGCCGGTCCCAGACGAAGCCCGCCCGCCCCGCTGCTGCGCACCAGTTGCGCGCTATCCAGCGCGGCGATAATACGCTGTACCGTTGAACGTGGCAGATCAACCACCTGCGCAATTTCGCCCAGACTCATGCCGCCCGGATGTTCACCAAGCGCATTCAGAATTTTTGCCGCACGCGCGATGACCTGAATGCCACCCGCTTTTTCATCCTCACGGCTTGAGGGAAGTTCAACCATTGTGCGTTCCTTTTTGGCCTGCCCTACTTTAGCGCGAATGACCGCACTTTTACACCCTGTATCACATTGCAATACATCATACCGAGATGTAAGATGCGACATGTATCACATCGCAATACACTGCATCAATAATAAAACGAGACACCTGTTATGAACGCCCAGCCTGTTGCGGCTCCGGCTCCCCATCCGTTTACCCTGCGCCTGGCGCTGGGATTGGTTGGCGTGCTGATTGCTGCGCTCACCTCCGGATTAAATGACCGCGTGACGGATATTGCGTTGGCGGATATCCGTGCCGCCATCGGCATTAGCTACGATCAAGGCAGCTGGATCATTTCCGCTTATCAGGCGGCAGAAGTGGCCGCGATGATGATCGCGCCGTGGTTTGCCGTGACCTTTTCCCTGCGTTGTTTTGCTCTGACGGTTTCCGCTGGCTTTATGCTGTGCGGTTTGCTGCTGCCTTTAATGCCGAACGCCACGCTGTTTATTGCGCTGCGCGTGATTCAGGGTCTGTTTGGCGGTGCATTGCCACCGTTACTGATGACCGTGGCACTGCGTTTTCTGCCGCCGCCGATCAAACTTTATGGCCTTGGTGCCTACGCGCTAACCGCCACCTTTGGTCCCAATCTCGCCGCCACGCTCGCCGCTTTCTGGACCGATGAAGTGAGCTGGATGTTCGTGTTTTGGCAAGTTATCCCGTCAATGCTGATCGCCATGCTGTTGATTGGCTGGGGCTTACCTCAAGACCCGCTGCGCTTCGAGCGTTTTAAGCAGATAGACCTGTTCGGCATGCTGACCGGTTGCTCAGGCATGGCGCTGCTGATTGTGGCGCTGACGCAAGGGGAACGCCTTGACTGGCTCAGTTCACCGCTGTTTGCTGCGCTATTATTGAGCGCGCTGGCATTGCTGACTGTGTTCTTTATTAATGAATGGTTTCACCCGTTGCCGCTGTTCAAATTGCAGATGCTGCGCCGTCACAATCTCGCACACGGTTTGCTGGCGCTGGCGGGCGTGTTGATTCTGTCGCTTTCCGGATCCGCGCTGCCCTCCGCCTATCTTGGCCAGGTAGAAGGTTTTCGCACACTGCAATTCGCGCCGCTGGCGTTAACCATCGGCTTGCCGCAATTACTGATCGCCCCACTGGTGGCAGCACTGCTCAATATCCGCTGGATTGATTGCCGCTGGATGCTGACTGCTGGCGTGACGCTGCTGGTGATGTCCTGCCTGATGGGCATGAACATTACCAGTGACTGGGCGCGACAGAATTTCTGGGTCATCCAAATTTTGCAGGCTTTCGGTCAACCGATGGTGATTCTGCCGGTGTTGATGAGCGCCACCAGCGTGGTTGCGCCACCGGAAGGCCCATTTGCCTCGGCGATGTTCAATACGGTGCGCGGTTTCTCCAGCATTGCCGCCAGCACCCTGGTGGAATGGTTTATCAGCCACCGGGAACAGTTTCACTCCAGCGTGCTGGTGGGCAATGCCGCCAGTCGCCCCTGGCTGATGACCGCGCCCAGCAGCGCCCAATCCAGCAGCAGCTTTCCTTTATTACCGGATGGCAGCGCCAGTAGCGCAGAGAACCTGAGCGGTTTCGCGACACTGCTGAAGCATCAGGCGATGGTGCTCAGCCTGAGTGACTGCTACCAAATGCTGATTGGTTTCGCCGCCCTGCTTTTACTACTGACTGCCTGGTTGCCAAAACGTGTCTGGCCGCCACAAACCCTGATTCAACCTGTTACGACGACGTCGAGATAACTGATATGCAAGCTTTTGCCTTGAAAAGAACGGTGCTGTTGAGTGCCCTATTAATCGTGTTGCTGGCCATGGCCTTTTTTGTCTGGTCATCAATGACCGGCAACGATCATCGCACTGATGATGCCTATGTAAATGCGGATTACACCCTGGTGGCACCGAAAGTGTCCGGCTATATCGCCAGTGTGAATGTGCAGGATAACCAGCGAGTAAAAGCGGGCGAACTGCTGGCCACGCTTGACGATCGCGATTACCGCGTGGCGCTGGAAACGGCGCAGGCGAAGTTGCAGGTCAGCGATGCCAAACGCCTGAGTAGCCAGGCTCAACTGGAGCAGCAGCAATCAACCATTGATGAAGCCAAAGCGACCCTGGCGGCGAGCCAGGCGTCTGCGCAATACGCAGGACAGAGTGCGGCGCGTTATAACCAGCTGTATAAAAGCGGCACCATTGCCGCAGATGAGCAGCAGAAAGCCAGTTCAACCCAACGTTCAGCGTCTGCTGCTGTGCGCCAGAGTGAAGCTGCACTGGCTGCATCGATGAAACAGGTTGGTGTATTACAAGCGGCCGTGCGTCAGGCAGAGGCCGATGTGACAGCAGCGCAGGCCAGCGTGGATCAGGCGAAGTTGAATCTCTCTTATACGCGGATTGTGGCACCGGTAGACGGTATGGTGGGTCAGCGTTCGGTGCGATTGGGCGCTTACGTTAGCGCCGGAACGCGTTTGCTGGCGGTGGTGCCCTTGCAGCAAACCTACATCACCGCCAACTATCTCGAAACTCAGCTGGCCGATGTGCAGCCGGGACAGAGAGCGGTGGTGAGAGTCGATGCGCTGCCTGGCAAGACCTTTACCGGTCATGTTGACAGCATTGCACCGGCGACGGGCGCGACCTTCTCCGCCATTTCACCGGACAATGCCACCGGTAATTACACCAAGGTGGTGCAGCGTTTACCGGTGAAAATTGTGCTGGATGCCAACCAACCCGATTTGGCGCAACTGCGTGTGGGCATGTCCGCGATACCGGAAATTGACGCCCGATGAAAATGTGAGCAATCTCTCAGAACTGGCCTATTTATTTTCGGATCGATTGCGCGTAAATTAGCGCTCGATCCTGTTCTGAGTTCGCTTGGAACCACCTGAGAAGAAAGCGTGCAGCGGTTATGAACTTCACCTTTCTCTTATTCTGTTCGGGTTACGCTGGAGTGGGATCACCAGCATGGTAACCGCTCAGAGGAGTCGTTTTGTGAGATATGCTTTGATGGGAGTTTCTTTCTTCCTGTTAATCTGGGTAGGCACTTTCGTGCTGATGCTCAAATAAATCCTGCCAGGCGGGGCGACCAAAGTCGCCCTTCTTAGTTTTACTCTTCTTCTTCCAGCGCTTTTACCGTTCCCGGCAATATACCATCCGCACGGAACATGGCTTTGATGCCACGTACCGCCTGACGAATACGATCGCTGTTTTCAATCAGAGCAAATCGCACATGGGTATCACCGTAGTCACCAAAGCCGATGCCCGGTGAGACGCACACTTTGGCTTCCTGCAGCAGCAGTTTGGCAAACTCCAGCGAACCGAGATGCGCATAGTGATCGGGAATTTTCGCCCAGACGTACATTGAGGCTTTTGGCAGATCGACCATCCAGCCCGCTTCATGCAACCCTTTCACCAGCACATCACGACGGCGTTTGTACTGTTCAGCGATATCACGTACGCATTGCTGATCGCCTTCGAGTGCGGCAATCGCCGCGACCTGCAGCGGGGTGAAGGTGCCGTAATCGTGGTAGCTTTTGATACGCGCCAGCGCGGATACCAATTCTTTGTTACCCACCATAAAGCCGATACGCCAGCCTGCCATGTTGTAGCTTTTCGACAGGGTGAAGAATTCCACCGCTACGTCGCGCGCACCCGGCACCTGCATAATCGACGGCGCTTTCCAGCCATCATAGGTGATGTCAGCGTAAGCCAGATCGTGGATGACCAGCACGTTGTACTGTTTCGCCAGCGCAATTACACGTTCGAAGAAGTCGAGTTCGACGCACTGTGAAGTGGGATTCGAAGGGAAGCCGAGGATCATCATCTTCGGTTTCGGATAACTTTCGCGGATAGCGCGTTCCAACTCGTTGAAGAAGTCAACGCCTGCCACCAAGGGTACGGAACGCACTTGCGCACCGGCGATCACCGCGCCGTAGATGTGAATCGGGTAGCTAGGATTGGGCACCAGGACGGTGTCGCCATGGTCGAGCGTCGCCAGCATCAGGTGCGCCAGCCCTTCTTTGGAACCGATGGTGACAATGGCTTCTGATTCGGGATCGATCTCCACCTGATAGCGATCTGCGTACCAGCGCGAGATGGCGCGACGCAGGCGAGGAATGCCTTTCGAGGTGGAGTAACCGTGCGTATCTTCGCGTTGCGCTACCTGACAGAGTTTTTCCACGATGTGTGGCGGCGTGGGCCCATCCGGATTCCCCATTGAGAAATCGATGATGTCTTCGCCGCGCCGACGCGCAGCCATCTTCAATTCAGCGGTGATGTTGAATACATACGGGGGAAGGCGTTCAATACGCGAGAAACGACGGGGTGTGCTGTTATCAGCCATGATGTCCTCTGGTTTACGTAGGCGCCCGGACCGTCCGAGCGACGCTGGTCACTGCGGTGACCGAGGTAAGAACATAACGCGCTGATAACAGAATTGTCGAGAGCAACAGAATATTTTTTTAATGTTGCGGATTCAGGCGACCCAGCACCCAATCGTTTACCCATTGGTCGTTTAGCAGATAATTATCCCGTAGAGTGCCCTCAAGTGTGAAACCATTCTTTTCCAGAATGCGTCGGGACGGCCAATTCCCCTCTATGACCAGCGCTTTGAGTTTATGAAATTCTGACTGTAGCAAGAAGTCGCACAGTGCCTTGAGCGCTTCACTGCCATAGCCGTTTCCGGTGAAGCGATGGCAGAGCATGTAGCCGACCTCAGCTTGCCGATAAGGCTGCCATTCGGCACTGCATCCAAACAGGCCGATAGGTTCATTGGTTTCGCGCAGGCGTGCCACCAGGCACAGCATGTGGAAGCTGGTGACTTGCCAGGGCGCGAGGCGTTCGGTGAAGCGCTGGCGTATGTCGTTTTCGTCAGGGATTTCACTGACCCAGGTCATGGTGCCGGGATCTTCGTGTACGGCTTTGAAGATTTGCCAGTCTTCGGGTTGTAAGCGTGTCAGGGACAAGCGAGGGGTAAGAAGTTGCATTGCTGCGCTCCGCGAAATAACTCATGGCAACATAGCAAACCGCGTGATTTACAACCAGCGTTCTGCGTAGGGATTACTAATCCTCTTTTTGTTACTCAAGTTTTCCTCTTTTTGGGGAGTGTTGGGGATTTTGGGAGTTGGGAGTTGAGTTGATAGTCGCTGTTGGTTGGGTGCCAGGGCCAGAACGGGCCAGCCCTATCGCAAAGACAACACGCATCCCTGCAGATCGGCTGGGCCATCCGTGGCCCAGACGCTTTGCTCTTCGGGCTGGCCCGTTCTGGCCTTGAGCTGAATGCGTTGCTGTTTTAAAACACCAGTGAGAATTTGGCCGGAAAATTGATCTAAACCATGAGAAGCGTTTTGCGGGTGTCGCGGCGCTGGCAGATCTTGATCACATTTTTTATCATAACCTCACCCTGATTCACTCCGAGAGATGCCCTTGCCTTCCCACTTCGACATGCTGCTGGCGGTATTTGACCGCGCTGCGCTGATGCTGATTTGTCTGTTCTTCCTTACCCGCACGCGGGTATTCCGTCAGCTGCTGCAAAAAGATGAGCATTCGATCAAAGAGAAAGTGGTGGTGACGGCGATATTCTCGCTGTTTGCGCTGTTCAGTACCTGGTCGGGCATTAACGTCGATGGTTCGCTGCTGAACGTGCGGGTGATTGCGGTGATGTCCGGCGGCATTCTGTTTGGCCCGTGGGTTGGTATCGCTACCGGGGTGATCGCGGGCATCCATCGTTATCTGATCGATATGGATGGCGTCACGGCTGTGCCTTGCCTGATTACCAGCATCGTTGCCGGTATCGCTTCTGGGTTTATCAATCGTCGCGTGAGCAAAGAGCAGCGCTGGCGCGCCGGTATTCTTGGCGGCATGCTGTGCGAAACCCTCACCATGTTGCTGATTGTGCTGTGGGCTCGACCGATGGCGCTGGGCTTTTCGATTGTTTCTGAGATCGCTTTACCGATGATTCTCGGCGCATCGAGCATTGGCTTGATTGTACTGTTAGTGCAGAGCGTGGAAGGAGAAAAAGAGGCGATCGCGGCGCGTCAGGCCAAGCTGGCACTGGAAATTGCCAATAAAACGTTGCCGCTGTTTCGTCAGGTGAATAGCCAGTCGTTGCGTCAGGTGTGCGATATCATTCGCAGCGATATTCATGCCGATGCCGTGGCCATCACCAATACTCAGCAGATTCTCGCTTATGTCGGCTACGGTGAGCATAACTATCACAACGGGGATGATGGCATCAGCCCTACCACGGCGCAGTCGATTGCGAGCGGCAAAATCATCATCAAGAATAATGATGAGGCGCATCGCACCAAAGATATTCACTCGATGCTGGTTATTCCCCTTTGGGAAAAAGGGGAAGTCACAGGCACGTTAAAAATCTATTATCGTCGAGCGCATCGCATTACCGGATCGCTAAAAGAGATGGCCATTGGTTTGTCGCAAATTATCTCCACCCAGCTGGAGGTATCGCGCGCGGAGCAGTTACGTGAGATGGCAAATAAAGCGGAACTGCGTGCGTTGCAGAGTAAAATTAACCCGCACTTCCTGTTTAATGCGCTGAATGCTATCTCCTCTTCCATTCGTCTCAATCCAGATACGGCACGTCAGCTGGTGATCAATCTTTCGCGCTATTTACGCTACAACCTTGAGCTGAACGATGACGAGCTGATCGATATTAAAAAAGAGCTGTGGCAGGTGAAGGATTACATCGCGATTGAACAGGCGCGCTTTGGCGATAAGCTGTCGATGATTTATGACATTGATGAAGATCTCCACTTCACGCTGCCCAGTTTGCTGATTCAGCCTCTGGTGGAAAATGCCATTGTGCACGGTATTCAGCCCTGCCGTGGCAAAGGGGTGGTGACCTTGAGTGTGAAAGACCTCGGTGATTATGTGCGCGTTGCGGTGCGCGATACGGGCGCGGGTATCAGTGAAGAGGTCATTGGCCGAGTGGCACGCGATGAGATGCCGGGTAACAAAATCGGGCTGCTTAATGTGCATCATCGGGTGAAGCTGCTTTCTGGCCAGGGTCTGAGCATCACGCGTCATCATCCGGGAACGGAAATCGCCTTCACTCTGAGCAAAAACGGTCAGCGTCTGGCTGCACCGTTGAGCCATATCACGGAACCCAGCGCGTGAAAGCCATTATCGTCGAAGACGAGTTTCTTGCTCAGCAAGAGTTGAGCTGGATGATCCAGCAGCACAGTCAGATCACTATCGAAGCCTGTTTTGATGATGGGCTGGAAGTGCTGAAGTATCTGCAAAACCATCGCGTCGATGTCATTTTCCTCGACATCAACATTCCTTCGCTGGATGGCATGCTGCTGGCCCAAAACATTAACCAATTTGCACATAAGCCGTTGATAGTGTTTATCACCGCATGGAAAGAGCATGCGGTGGATGCGTTTGAACTGGATGCGTTTGACTACATCCTTAAGCCCTATCATGAGTCGCGTATTATCACCATGCTGAACAAGCTGGAGGCCAGTGCACAGCAGCACCTCGCACAGCCATCCACTCAGCAAAGCGCGCCGCAAACCGTTAATCTGGTGAAAGATGAGCGCATTATCGTGACAGATATCAACGATATCTATTATGTTGAAGCGCACGAAAAACTGACGTTTGTTTATACCCGCCGCGAAGCGTATGTGATGTCGATGGCGATCAGTGAATTTTGCAGTCGCCTGCCGGAACCGCTCTTTTTCCGCTGTCATCGATCGTACTGCGTCAATCTCAGTAAAATTCGTGAGATTGAGCCGTGGTTTAACAATACCTATCTGGTGAAGTTGCGTGATTTGGATGCGCAGGTGCCGGTGAGCCGTAGCAAGGTGAAGGCGTTTCGCCAGTTGATGAGGTTGTAAAGCGAGCAGCAGGACGCTGCTCGCCGGAACAGATTACAGCACGCGACCCAGCGTTTGGCGCAAATGTGCACCCGCGCCCAGCAGGCCTGGCTGATCGTGGGTGATCATATACACCGGGATATCGACCAGATAATCACGGAAGCGGCCTTTGTCTTCAAACGCGGCGCGGAAGCCGGAGGCTTTGAAGAAATCGAGGAAGCGCGGCACAATTCCCCCCGCAATGTACACGCCACCAAAGGTGCCGAGATTGAGTGCCAGGTTGCCACCGAAACGCCCCATGATCACGCAAAACAGCGACAGCGCGCGACGACAATCGATGCAGCTATCTTTTAATGCACGCTCGGTGACATCTTTCGGCTTGAGGTTTTCAGGCTCACGGCTGTCAGATTTGACGATGGCGCGATAGAGATTCACCAGACCGGATCCTGACAGCACGCGCTCCGCCGACACGTGACCCAGTTCCGCACGCAGCACTTCGAGAATTTCACCCTCTTCTTCGCTGTTCGGGGCGAAGTCAACGTGACCGCCCTCGCCCGGCAGGCTGATCCAGCGCTTATCCACGTGCACCAGATGGCTCACGCCTAATCCGGTGCCGGCACCGTAAATGGCAATCGGTTTGCCTTCTACCGGCGCTTTGCCACCAAACTGAATCACTTGATCTTCGGCCAGCATCGGGATAGCCATCGACACGGCAGTGAAATCATTGATGATTTCCAGGCTGTCGAATGCCAGGTGCTCTTTCATCTCACGAGTTGAGAATGCCCAATCGTGATTGGTCATCTCGACCCAATCCCCGGTGATTGGACAGGCAATCGCGATGCAGGCGTGTTTAATGTCCTGTTTTTGCTCATCGAGATAAGCACGAATCACCGCCTCGAGATTGTCGTAGTCTGATGTTGAGAATGTTTTGGCCTGGGAGATGGCGCCGGTCTCCACCTCACACAGGGCGAGACGGGCGTTGGTGCCGCCCACATCGCCGACCAGGGCGTATTTTGTCATTCTTCTGCTGCTCCGCTTGGGTCATAAACAATTGCAGGACACTATATAAGAGCCTGCCAATAAAACAATAACGCCCACCAGCACGATGGGCGTAAACATTTCTGGTGCGTGTCACAGCCTGACAATCAGCGGCTTCACTGTATAGAGGCAACTTTCCGAAACTGCGGGCTTATCACGTCAGGCGTTATCGACGCAGCCTCACAGGAAACGGACGATGCGGAGAAACCGAAGCGTAACGAGTGTACGTGAGGATTTCAGGCACCGCCTGGTCTAAAACGACAAAGCCTAAGCCGGATAGTGGCTAGCCGCCGTTACGCTGGTGCAGAGCTGCAGTGACTTTACGCAACAGCGGCGGCAGATCTTGTTTTTCCATCACCACTTCCACCAGCGTCAGGCGACGCTGACGCATTAATTGCTCCATTACCGCCGTTAACTGCACCGTTTCGCTCACTCGCCAGCTTTGTGCCGCACACTCTACGCTCATGGCATGTGGCAGCGCAGTCCAGTTCCATTGTGCGATGTCGTTGTAACGCTGTTCAGCGCCGTGAATCGCCCGCTCAACCGTGTAACCGTCGTTATTGATCAGGAAAATAATCGGCTGTTGCCCGTCACGCTGCATGGAACCCAGCTCCTGGATCGTCAGCTGCGCTGAACCGTCACCGATAATCAAAATGACGCGTCGGTCAGGTTGTGCCGTTTGTGCACCAAAGGTCGCCGGTAGAGTATAGCCAATCGAGCCCCATAGCGGTTGCACCAGCAATTCTGCGCCCGGTGGTAAACGCAGCGCGGCGGCACCAAAGGCGGCCGTGCCCTGATCGGCCAGGATGATATCACCCGGCAGCAGGAAGCGCTGCATCGCCTGCCAGAATGCGCGCTGACTGATTACCGCATCATCGTTTTGCTCAATTTCTTCGCAAGATGCAGTGTCGGCCAGTGCCCAATGTACGCAGTGGCGTTGATAAACGGGCAATAATGCGGCGAGGGCTTGCGCCATGCTAAGCGGCGCAAAGCATTCTCCGCCCACCGTGGCGTGAAACGGTTGCAGGTCGATAACGCGCTCTGCGGGTAACTGCTGGGTGAAACCGGCGGTCAGGGTATCGGTAAACCGCACGCCGACGCACAGCGTAACATCCGTCTCTTCAATGGCCCGGCGCACCGCATCGCTGCTGCCTTTGGCAGCGTAGGTACCCACATAGCCGGGCTGCTGTTCATCGAGCACGCCTCTGCCCATCAGTAATGTAGCGGCGGGAATGGCGCGTAGTTGGCGGAGTGCAAACAGCGGCGATTGCAATTGCCAACGCGAAGCGAGGAAATCGGCCAGTAACGCCACGCGCTGTGCAGGAGCCAGTAAGCGTTCAGCGGCGGCAGTAAAAGCTGTCGCAACGGCGGTCTCCTGATGGACAGGCGCAACGGGCTGAGCATCAGGCACCGTAATCTCCGTCGCCGCGACATCCACCGCCAGCAGCAGATAGCCGGGCCGGTGCTGGTTAAGCGCTTCCGATATCACACGGTCAATTTCTTCAACCGCATTATCCGCAGTCAGCACCGCGCTGGCGGTACTTACCTCTTGTGCCATGCGCAGGAAATGATGGAAGTCGCCGTCCCCCAGTGAATGATGTACACAGTCACCTTGCTGCTGCGCACGACTGGCTGGCGCGCCAACAATATGAATAACCGGGACATATTCGGCATAGCTGCCCGCAATCCCATTAATCGCACTCAGTTCACCCACGCCAAACGTGGTGAGCAGTGCAGCAGCACCGTTGCAACGACCGTAGCCATCCGCCGCGTAGGCGGCATTGAGTTCATTGGCGCAACCGACCCAGGCAATCTCAGGATGAGCGATAACGCTGTCGAGAAATTGCAGATTGTAATCACCCGGCACACCGAACAGATGACGGATGCCAGCTTGCTGTAAACGGTGCAGTAAATAGTCGCCAACGTTGAGGGTTTTCATCGACAGCTCCTTCTTAAGGGGATGATCGAAGTATCAGCGATGTGGCTGAATTGGCGAGATTTTCACCATCAGCGCATGGTGATTTGTGGCAAGCAATCGTTACGACGACAGAAAATTCTGTAAGTTGCGATCTTCGGCGCGTTTCGGCTTAGTGTAAACGCATACACTTCTATGCTGATGTCACTTTCTCCCTTTTTGAGACAGGAACGCTGCATGTCTGTATTTCCTCATCCCGACCGCTATCAACAGATGCAATATCGTCGCAGTGGCCGTACTGGCCTGAAATTACCGGCCATTTCGCTGGGTTTATGGCACAACTTTGGCGACAGCACGCGCGTCGATAATAGCCGTGAACTCCTGCGCCACGCCTTTGATCGCGGCATCACGCACTTCGACCTTGCCAACAACTACGGCCCCCCGCCGGGTTCTGCGGAGTCCAATTTTGGTCGCATTCTGCGCGAAGATTTTGCCGGGCTGCGCGATGAGCTGGTGATCTCCACCAAAGCCGGATACACCATGTGGGACGGCCCTTACGGCGACTGGGGTTCGCGCAAGTATCTGATTTCCAGTCTGGATCAGAGCCTGAAACGCATGGGGCTGGAGTATGTCGATATCTTTTATCATCACCGTCCCGATCCGGAAACGCCGCTGGAAGAGACCATGCGCGCGCTCGATCAGGTGGTGCGTCAGGGCAAAGCGCTGTATGCCGCCATTTCCAATTACCCGGCAGATAAAGCAGCCGAAGCGATTGCCATTCTGCGCGATCTGGGCACGCCTTGCCTGATTCATCAGCCGAAATACTCCATGTTCGAACGTGCACCGGAAGAGCAAGGTCTACTGGATGTGCTGGGTGATAATGGCGTCGGCTGCATCGCCTTCTCTCCGCTAGCGGGTGGTGTGCTCACCGATCGCTATCTGCAAGGCATCCCTGAGGATTCCCGTGCCGCCAGCGGCAGTAAATTCCTTAATGAGAGCCAGTTGACGCAAGAGAAGATGGAAAAAGTACGTAAGCTGCAGGCGATCGCCCAGCAGCATGGGCAGAAGCTGGCGCAAATGGCGCTGAGTTGGGTGCTGCGTGATGCACGCGTGACTTCGGTGCTGATTGGTGTAAGTAAAACTGCGCAAATTGATGATGCCGTTGAGATGCTAAGCCAGCCCGAGCTGACAACTGAAGAGATCGAAGCGATTCATAACATATTAGTGTAAACGCTTACCTACCCGGCTCAGGCCGGGTATTTTCCGCAGCAGAAAATTCTCAATTCAGATTTCCCACAACGTTTTCAGACTCACTCTCAAGGCAACACTGGACCGATGTGGCACACTAGCGCAACGGTGGCAGTGATAAGCCACTGAAAAGGAGAAGTTATGAAACGTGCAATTTTGTTTGCCGCCTTGCTGGCAACACTTTCACCCCTGGCGATGCACACAGCAGAAGCCAACAGCGCCACCCTTACATTGGCTCCGGGTGTCACGCTGCATCTCGGCGATCGCGATCGTCGTGGTTACTATTGGGATGGCGGACGCTGGCGTGAGCCGCGCTGGTGGAATGACCGTTATCGTTATAACGATCATCGCTGGTGGCGTCATGAAGAGTGGCGTCGTCATCAGGCTTACGAACGTGAGCGTGAACGCCGCTGGCATGAACGGGAACGCCGTGAGCATTGGCGCCATGACCATCGTCATGATGACAGGCATGATCACCACCACCACTAATACAAAAATCCCGGCCTGATAGCCGGGATTTTCTTTTTTTCGTCTTGACCAGCCGAAGGGTTACCAGCCGAGCGCCTCACCGACCAACAGATAGAGATTCAATGCCACCACCAGCACCACTATCAGGCGTCCGGCGTTTTGCATCAGGCGCGAATTGACCATCTCATCGCCCATCAACTCGCGGTTGCCGGTAAAGGCCAACAGCGGGATCAATGCCAGTGCGATACCGAAACTCAATAGTACCTGGCTCATCACCAGAATGCGCGTTGGATCCCATCCGGCCCAGATCACGATAAAGGAAGGCAGCATGGTGATGGTGCGACGTAGCCACAGCGGAATATGGAAGCGAATGAAGCCCTGCATCACGACTTGTCCCGCCAGTGTTCCCACCACGGTAGAAGACAAGCCTGCCGCCACCAGACTTAATCCAAACACAATGGCTGCTGCGCGGCCCAACAAAGGTTGCAGCGTCAAATACGCCTGGTCGAGATCCACAATGCTGGTGTGCCCGCTGAAGTGGAAAGCTGCCGCCGCAGTCGCCATCAT
Organism: Pantoea sp. JGM49; assembly: GCF_018257655.1. Lineage (NCBI taxonomy): Bacteria > Pseudomonadati > Pseudomonadota > Gammaproteobacteria > Enterobacterales > Erwiniaceae > Pantoea > Pantoea sp. JGM49. Next base: position 253,925 of record NZ_JAERJM010000003.1, read on the forward strand.
CGCCAGATTGACAAAGCCGGCAATGGTCATGGCAATCGCCACATCGAGTTTAGTGGACGAGTAGCGATCCGCTTTGCTGCCAATGTTACCGTGTTGCGTCAGTGCCGAGTGCAGGTAAATCACATGCGGCATGATGGTGGCACCCAGCACACCGGCAGCGAGGAACACGGCGTCAGAGGTGGGCAGCGAAGGCAACGCCATACCGGTGACCAATTCACTCACTTTCGGCTGCGAGAAAAACAGCTCAACAATATAGGCAGCGGCGACAAACAACAGCAGGCCGCCAATCACCAACTCCAGCGGCTTCTGCCCCCGGCTTTGCAGCATCAAAATCAGGTAGGTGGCGACGCCGGTGAGCACGGCGCCTTGCAGTAACGAAATCCCCAGCAATAATTTAAAGCCGAGTGCCGCACCAATAAATTCGGCGAGGTCAGTGGCCATGGCGATGATTTCCGCCTGCACCCAATAGAACCACACTGCCGGGCGTGGAAAGCGATCGCGGATATGCTCGGCAAGGTTTTTACCGGTGGCGATGCCAAGTTTGGCTGACATCAGCTGAATCAGCATCGCCATCACATTGGCCCAGACCACCACCCACAGCAGTTTGTAGCCGTAGGCCGCACCCGCCTGAATATTGGTGGCAAAGTTACCGGGATCGATATAACCAATTGCCGCGATGAAGGCAGGGCCAAGCAGCGCGAGCTTGATTTTTCTGGCTCCGCGAGCGGCGCGCTCAGCGGTGCGACTTTCTGACATAGTGTGGACCCTGTCCTAACGCTTGTTGACCCATGCAGCTTAACGGGCGCTCAAGGCAAGTGAAATTTGATTATAGTTATCGTAATAATAGATGGTGCTATGAAGTATAGCCATTGCTATACCTTGCGGTAAAGCCAGTTCTTGCCAAAATGTTTGCAACAGGAATCACTCTACTCCCGGGTTATTTTATAGACAATGTTTTTATGGATATTTCTTGTGAAGGCTTTGTGAAGAGGTTGTGAGCGGTGAGACTATTCTTAGAAATTTGTCGATACCGAATACTTATAATGTGGTTTTGATCTCGTTTTTAAGTAACGCGTTACATAGAATACGCAACAAAATACAACCCTCCTCAAATTTGGAGCCGACATGTCCCATATTTTGCACTTTCTTATGGCATTAGTGGTGGTAGCCGTACTGGCCTTGCTGGTCAGTCACGATCGTAAAAGCATCCGCATTCGTTACATCGTACAGCTTCTGGTGATCGAAGTTTTGCTGGCGTGGTTCTTCCTCAACTCTGAAGCGGGCCTCGGCTTCGTCAAAGGGTTCGCGGGTCTGTTTGACCATCTACTAAAGTATGCTGCCGAAGGGACTAACTTCGTATTCGGCAACATGAACGACAAAGGCCTGGCGTTCTTCTTCCTGAATGTTCTGTGCCCGATCGTGTTTATCTCGGCGCTAATCGGTATTTTGCAGCATTTCCGTATCCTGCCTTGGGTGATCCGCGGCATCGGTACCGTGCTGTCAAAAGTCAACGGTATGGGCAAACTGGAATCCTTCAACGCCGTAAGCTCTCTGATTTTGGGACAGTCAGAAAACTTTATCGCGTATAAGGATATCCTTGGCAAAATGTCACAGCGTCGCATGTACACCATGGCTGCTACGGCAATGTCGACAGTTTCCATGTCCATCGTCGGCGCTTATATGACTATGCTGCAGCCGAAATATGTGGTGGCCGCGCTGGTATTGAACATGTTCAGCACCTTCATTGTGTTGTCACTGATCAACCCTTACCGCGTCGATAGCGAAGAAGATCTGCAGTTGCAGGATCTGCACAAAGGTCAGAGCTTCTTCGAAATGCTGGGCGAATATATCCTTGCCGGTTTCAAAGTGGCGATCATCGTTGCCGCCATGTTGATTGGTTTTATCGCCCTGATTTCAGGTCTGAACGCGCTGTTTGATCTAATCTTCGGCATCAGCTTCCAGGGTGTGCTGGGTTACGTGTTCTACCCGTTTGCGTGGGTGATGGGCGTGCCGTCCAGTGAAGCGCTGCAGGTTGGCAGTATCATGGCAACCAAACTGGTTTCTAACGAATTCGTGGCGATGATGGATCTTCAGAAGATTGCTGGTCAGCTGTCACCGCACGCAGAAGGAATCCTGTCTGTGTTCCTCGTATCCTTCGCTAACTTCTCCTCTATCGGGATTGTGGCGGGTGCGATTAAGGGCTTGAACGAAGAACAGGGTAACGTGGTTTCTCGCTTCGGCCTTAAACTGCTGTACGGCTCAACCCTGGTGAGCGTGCTTTCTGCCGCTATCGCCGGTCTGGTTCTGGCCTTCTGATGTTCAGGGCGAGCTGCGGCTCGCCCTTCTCTTCTTAATTATGCCTTTCTGTTCTATCTTGCATTTCACCCCTTTTATCCCCGTCATTCGCCGCTTCCCCGCCTGACGCAAAACCTTTTCACAATATTGAATTTCCGTCCCGGTTGCCTGCGCCCGTAGCTTTTCTCCATAACGTCACATCTGGAGAATCGTATGAGCATTCAATTTCTTGGCATGATTGGCCACCGCCTGGCTTCCGAAATCATTCCCGCCAGCGGTCCGCTGTTCGATAAAGATTACATCGCGCGTTTCGCCCGCGCCCATGAAGAAGCGGGATTTGATCGCATTCTGGTGGGCTATTGGTCCGATCAACCCGACGGCTTTCTGGTGACCGCACATGCTGCGGCACACACCTCAACACTAAAATTCCTGCTGGCACACCGTCCGGGCTTTGTCGCACCGACACTGGCCGCACGCAAGCTGGCAACGTTGGATCAACTGACCGATGGTCGGCTGGCCGTGCATATCATCAGCGGCGGTAGCGATGTCGAGCAGCGTCGTGATGGTGACTTCCTGAATAAAGCCGAACGCTATGCGCGCAGCGATGAGTTTCTTGCCGTGCTAAAGCAGAGTCTGGAATCCAGCCAGCCTTATGATCACAAGGGACATTTTTACCAGGCTGAGCAGGCGTTTTCCGCCATCAAACCTGCGCAGAAAAAGCTGCCGATATACTTTGGTGGATCGTCTCAGGAAGCGATTGATGTCGCTGCGCGCCATGCCGATGTCTTTGCCCTGTGGGGCGAACCGCTGAAAGGTGCGGAAGAGACGGTGCGCAATGTGCGAGCCGCTGCGGCTCAGCACGGGCGTGAGATTGATTTCAATATCTCGTTCCGTCCGATTATCGGGAAAACCGAGAAAGAGGCCTGGGAACGTGCCGAGCATATCCGTGAACTGGCCGAGAAGCAGTTGCAAGAGACCGGCTTCGCCTTTGGTAAACCCAAGCCGCAAAGTGTTGGCGCTCAGCGCCTGTTAGCTGCCGCCAATGAAGGCGATCGCCTGGACAAAGTGTTATGGACCGGCGTGGCTAAACTGGTGCAAGGCGGCTACAACTCCACAGCGCTGGTTGGCACCGCCGATCAGGTTTCCGATGCGCTGCTGGATTACTATCGCCTGGGAATTCACAGTGTGCTGATTCGCGGCTTCGATCCGCTGAATGATGCGGTGGAATATGGCGAGGAGCTGATTCCGCTGACGCGTAAGAAAGTCGCGGCGCTAAACGCCGCTAACAAAAGAGGCGCCTGATGCGGCTGGCAGCTCTCTTTACCGGTGTTGCGCTGGCGATCTCCACGCTCCATCCGCTGTTCGCTGCTGATAAAGTCACACTGCGTCTGGGCGATGTTAAGGGGGATCGTTTTGCCGCGTTAAAATCGTCAGGCGAACTCAACAACCTGTCTTACGGACTGGAACTTACGGCTTTTGATCCCGCTTTGCCGGGAGATAAATCATGAGTGCCTATCAGCATCATCGCTTACGCGACTTTGTCGGTAACCTTGCCATCTTGCTCGACCAGAATCCCGATGAAGCCACTGTTTTGCAACAGGGCAGCGCCTGGCTGGGCGAGCTGATCCAATATGACGACTGGCTGGACGAGGCTTACTCTCAGCCGCATCCCGAACACTATCAACAATATCTGCTGTATGCCGATGCCCGTCAGCGATTTTCAGTTGTGAGCTTCGTGTGGGGGCCAGGCCAGCAAACGCCGATTCACGATCATCGCGTCTGGGGATTGATTGGCATGCTGCGCGGTGCGGAGATTTCGCAATCCTGGCAGCCGGGGCCGAACGGCCTGCAGCCAGAAGGTGCGCCGATACGGCTTGATCCCGGCAACGTCGAAGCCGTCTCTCCCACCGTGGGGGATATTCATCGCGTGAGCAATGCCTATGACGATCGCGTGTCAATCAGCATCCACGTCTATGGCGCCAACATTGGCGCGGTCAAACGCGCGGTATATCGCGAAGACGGCAGTGAAAAACAGTTTATCTCCGGTTACAGCAACCGTTACTTACCGAACATTTGGGATCTATCACATGAGTAAACCCGTATTCCCTTTCCGCCAGGCTGCGGACATTCTTGAGGCTCTGCGTCAGCAGCAGGAAGTGGCGATTGTTGATGTGCGCGACGAAGCGCTGTTTGCCACCGGCCATCCGCTGTTTGCGGTGAATATCCCGCTCTCCAAACTGGAGCTGGAGCTATTGGACCGCATTCCACAATCCACAACAGCCATCACTTTATATGATAACGGCGAGGGTCTGGCACAGGCAGCAGCAGAGCGTATTGCCGCGCTGGGCTACAGCAATGTGGCGCTGTTAAAAGAGGATTTAACGGGTTGGCAGGCAGCCGGCGGGGAGCTGTTTATTGATGTGAATTCACCGAGTAAGGCCTTTGGTGAACTGGTAGAACATCACAATCACACCCCTTCCCTGTCAGCTGATGAAGTACACAGCTTAATCAACAGCGACGCCAACGTGGTGGTGCTGGATGCGCGCCGCTTTGATGAATACCAGACCATGAGCATTCCAGGCGCCACCAGCGTGCCGGGCGGTGAGCTGGTGTTGCGCGTGCGTGATCTCGCGCCATCACCGGAAACCACGGTGATCGTGAACTGTGCGGGCCGCACGCGCAGCATCATCGGCACCCAGTCGCTGGTGAATGCCGGTATCCCTAATCCGGTGTTTGCGCTGCGCAACGGCACGATTGGCTGGACGCTGGCAGGCCACGATCTGGATAAAGGTCAGTCACGCCGTTACGGTGATGCCAGTGTAACCGCACAGCGACAGACGGCGAGTCACGCACGAGGCATTGCCGATCGCGCTGGCGTAGAACGTATTCCACTGGCAACGCTCAAGCGCTGGCAGCAGGAACCGCGCACCACTTACCTGTTTGATGTGCGCGACGCTGACGAGTATGCGGCGGGTCATCTGCCCGGCAGTCGTCATGTACCAGGCGGACAGCTGGTGCAGGAAACCGATCATTACGCCAGCGTGCGCGGTGCACGTATTGTACTGATTGATGACGACGGCGTACGCGCCAATATGACCGCCTCCTGGCTGGCGCAGCTTGGCTGGCAGGTGTCAGTGCTGGAAGAGTTGCAGGCCAGTGATTTCAGTGCATCCGGCGCCTGGAAAGCGCGGGTTCCTGCGGTTGCGCAGCCCGAGTTTATTTCTCCGCAGCAACTGGCGGAGTGGCTGGAGGAAGGTCAGACCCAGGTACTGGACTTCACCACGCGCGCCAATCACCTCAACAGTCATATTCCGGGAGCGGGCTGGCTGCTACGTTCAACGCTGCAAAAGGAGGGCAAATCCGCACTACCAGCGGCACGACGTTATGTGCTGACCTGCGGCAGCAGCCTGCTGGCCGGATATGCGGTTGAACAGGTGGCGGAACTCACCGGCAAGCCAGTGTTTGTGCTGGAGGGCGGCAATGCGGCCTGGCGCGCAGCGCAGCTGCCCACCGAGCAGGGCGACCAGCAGTTGCTGTCTCCGGCGATTGATCGCTATCGCCGTCCGTATGAAGGCACCGATATCGCACCTGCTGTGATGCAGGCGTATCTGGATTGGGAATACGGTCTGGTGGCGCAGTTGGATCGCGATGGCACACACGGCTTCCGCGTGTTGCCTGCTCAAGAACAAGCCGCAACCGCTTAATTCTTAGCGCCATGAATTGCGTCGCGACCAGATTGTGCATAATTTCAGTGCACACTTAGCTCTGGCGGCACGATTTATGGCGCACTCAGATGCAGTGCTGAACGCTGAACGCTGAACGCTGAACGCTGAACGGATAAAATCATCTCAGCGCGTGAGAAGCTGCTGCGGTGCGATTCATTGCGCCCCTAATGAGCAGCTGGTGCTGAATGGGTGAGATCATCTCAGCGCACAGGAAGAAGCACGCGCGATTTACGGCGCAATTCGTCGAGATACTTGATATCAAAAGATGGGCGCATTTCAGAACGCTGGGAGTTGTCGTCACACGAATAATGACACCATTCTGCATACGAAATGAGCAATTATGAATTTAGTTAGTGTTAGATTGTGATGCTAATGTTCAGGACGAACAGAGATTTGGTGGAGATAAGCGGGATCGAACCGCTGACCTCTTGCATGCCATGCAAGCGCTCTCCCAGCTGAGCTATACCCCCACA
>NZ_JAERJM010000003.1:260424-264193 GCF_018257655.1 Pantoea sp. JGM49
TTGGTGGAGATAAGCGGGATCGAACCGCTGACCTCTTGCATGCCATGCAAGCGCTCTCCCAGCTGAGCTATACCCCCACATCTGGAAATCTTTTTCAGTGCACCGTTAGAAACGATTTGGTGGAGATAAGCGGGATCGAACCGCTGACCTCTTGCATGCCATGCAAGCGCTCTCCCAGCTGAGCTATACCCCCAGCACCGAAAAACAGCCGATTTAACTCGACGGACGGCATCATATGAAACCGCTCCCTGAGTGTCAACGCCAAATTCTCGTTCTGTGTTCAATCGCTGAAAAAGGCGGCAACACCCTACCGTAATGGCTTTTTTTTCAACGCAACTGTGCATTCCGTTAACGTATTTTCGCATTTAACACCCTGCAACCGAGGTTAAATCAGGGTTAAAGATGTTAGGAATAATCTTGTGTTCGTTACGGGTAAGTGTAAAACTTAGCGCGCTAATTAACCGGTCAACCTTCCAGGGTATATCACTCTTTGACCGGCCAGCATTTTCCCCTTGTTCAATAAAAGAAAAGTGAAATATGTCGCTGCATACACCGAAAGAGATCGCCCAACTGGCGATTCAAGCGGGCGTGGCTAAAAGCCGTTTGCCTGTTTCCACCTTATTGATCCTTGGTTTTATGGCCGGTGCCTTTATTGCCACTGGTTTTCTGTTGGATCTGCATGTTATCAACCAACTGCCTGCTGAATGGGGCTCCTTTGGCGGCTTCCTCGGCGCGGCGGTGTTCCCGGTTGGCCTGATTCTAACCGTTCTGGCCGGTGGCGAACTGTTGACCGGCAACATGATGACCTTACCGATCGCGTGGTTCGCTCGCCGCATCAGTGGTGTGAGCGTGCTGCGCAACTGGTTCTGGGTCACCATTGCCAACTTTATTGGCAGCATCGCGGTCGCCTGGTTCTTTGGCCACATGCTCGGCATGACCGAAGGCGATTATCTGAAAAAGACCGTGGCGATTGCACACGCGAAGGTGAATGCGGATTTCCTCCACGCCTTCATTTCCGGCATTGGTTGCAACTGGCTGGTGTGTCTGGCGGTATGGTTAGCCTTCGCCAGTAAAGATATGGTCGGCAAAATCTTCGGCATGTGGTTCCCGGTGATGGCCTTCGTGGCGATTGGCTTCCAGCACGTGGTGGCGAACATGTTTATTGTGCCCGCCGCGATTTTTGCCGGACAAATGAGCTGGGCAGAATTTGCGCCAAACGTGATTGCCGTCTTCCTCGGCAACGGCGTGGGCGGTGCAATATTTGTTGGTCTCACCTATTTCCTTGCTTTCCGTCCTGCGCAAGCTGAAACCAGCGAAGCTTAATATCCGATTTATGCCTTTTGTCATGAGACAAGAGGCATTTTCCTGCCTGATTACTTTTCCCCGTTACGTTTTGTTGTAATATGTACAGCTAATGTATTTAACAGGGACAGCATCGTGAAAAAGGAATGGCTCACCCCCGAGGAGCTCGCGCTGGAAACGGGCTACAGTCGGCAAACGGTGAATAAATGGATCAAACGCGAAAACTGGACAACCACGCCCAAGCCAGGTGTACAGGGTGGTAAGGCGCGATTGATTCATATTGATGAGCGTGTAAAAAGCTTTGTTCAGTCCACCCGCCACGCGACCGAGCCGGCGGCTAATTACGGTGCTCAACAAAATACATTACCTGCGTTATTAATAAATTCTGTCCAGCAAATGACAACCGCTGAGCAAGATCAACTGGCTGCTTTGTTGCTACGCGAAGGGATAAGTGGCGTGCTGGAACGGCTAGGAATTAAAGAAGATTAAAAAAAGCCGGGCGCATCATGCACCCGGCTTTTTTAATGCCCGCGATAAGTGAAGCGGCAACGTTACAGGCTGCCGCTAACTCAATTAAGCCTGGGCTTCACGCTCAGCAATGAAGGCCAGCGCTTTTTCGATACGGGCTACGCTGCGGCTGCGACCAATCGCTTCGACCGTCACATCCAGTGCCGGAGACTGACCTGCACCGGTGACCGCTACGCGCAGTGGCATGCCCACTTTGCCCATACCCAACTCGAGCGCATCGGCTGCACCCTGAATCGCGTTGTGCACATTCTCCGCATTCCACTCGCTGTCGCTCAGCGCAGCCAGTTTGTCACGCACCACTTCCAGCGGCTGACGCGCAACAGGACGCAGATGTTTCTTCGCCGCGTCAGCATCAAAGGCTTCAAACTCTTCATAGAAGTAACGACAAGAGGCCGCGATCTCGACCAGCGTTTTGCAACGCTCACCCAGTAGCGTCACCAGCTTCGCCAGTTCCGGACCGGTGCGGGTATCGATATTCTGTTGCTCGATGTGCCACTGCAGCTGCGTTGCCACGTATTCTGGCGGCAGCGTATTAATGTAGTGATGGTTCAGCCACTGCAGTTTTTCGGTGTTAAACGCACTGGCAGACTTGCTCACGGCATCCAGAGTAAACAACTCGGCCATCTCTGCCACGCTGAAAATCTCCTGATCGCCATGTGACCAGCCCAGACGCACCAGATAGTTGAGCAGCGCTTCCGGCAGATAACCGTCATCACGGTACTGCATCACACCCACCGCGCCATGACGTTTCGACAGCTTTTTACTGTCATCACCCAGGATCATGGAGACGTGCGCGTAAGTTGGCACTTCTGCACCAATCGCTTTAAGGATGTTGATCTGGCGTGGCGTGTTGTTGATGTGGTCTTCACCACGGATCACGTGAGTGATGCCCATATCCCAGTCATCCACCACCACACAGAAATTATAGGTCGGTGAACCATCGGTACGACGGATGATCAGATCATCCAGCTCCTGGTTGCTGAATTCAATCGGGCCACGGATCTGGTCATCGAAAATCACCGAACCCTCTTGTGGGTTACGGAAACGCACCACGCAAGGCTCATCCGCCGCATGATGTTCATGGCTGTCACGGCAACGGCCGTCATAACGTGGCTTCTCGCCTTTCGCCATCTGCTCTTCACGCAGCGCTTCTAAACGCTCTTTAGAGCAATAGCATTTATAAGCCGTACCTGCTGCTACCATCTCATCGATGACCGCGTTGTAACGATCAAAGCGCTTCGTCTGATAGTACGGGCCTTCATCCCACTGCAGGTTGAGCCAGTTCATGCCATCCATGATGGCTTCAATGGCTTCCGGCGTTGAACGTTCCAGATCGGTATCTTCGATACGCAGAACGAATTCGCCCTTGTTATGGCGAGCATAAAGCCAGGAATAAAGAGCAGTACGGGCACCGCCCACATGCAGGTAGCCCGTTGGGCTGGGTGCGAAGCGAGTTTTGATTTTCATTCAGCATTGCCTTAGATGCGCAGGTTTCTTTGTCTGGATGACAAAAAAACGGGTTAACGCGAAAAAACAGTGCGCATATTCTAGCAGGTGGGACGCTTTCCTCAATGACTCTCGCGGCGGCATCACAGATTGAAGTGCGTTTTTCTGCTAATAAAACCAGCACATTGGCTAAAAGCGCGGCATGCTGCCTAAATTTAAAGCGAACGCACATTTATGTTTTAAAAAGCGTTGACTCACTTCGAAGGATCCCTATAATGCGACTCCACACAGCGGGGGTGATTAGCTCAGTTGGTAGAGCATCTCCTTTACACGGAGGGGGTCGGCGGTTCGAGCCCGTCATCACCCACCACTCTAAAAGTGGCTCGCAGTGTACAAGAGTTTGAAGAGTAAGATATGGGCGATTAGCTCAGTTGGTAGAGCATCTCCTTTACACGGAGGGGGTCGGCGGTTCGAGCCCGTCATCGCCCACCAC
>NZ_JAERJM010000003.1:264203-437415 GCF_018257655.1 Pantoea sp. JGM49
GGGCGATTAGCTCAGTTGGTAGAGCATCTCCTTTACACGGAGGGGGTCGGCGGTTCGAGCCCGTCATCGCCCACCACATCTTAGTCAGATGACACTCTTGTTAAGCAGTTCCGAAGTGGGCGATTAGCTCAGTTGGTAGAGCATCTCCTTTACACGGAGGGGGTCGGCGGTTCGAGCCCGTCATCGCCCACCACTTCGGGTCGTTAGCTCAGTTGGTAGAGCAGTTGACTTTTAATCAATTGGTCGCAGGTTCGAATCCTGCACGACCCACCAATGTAGAAAGGCGCCCTAAAGGCGCCTTTTTGCTATCTGCTATTTGCCCACCCTCACAAAACCTTTGCAAACACTTAACGCTTTGTGTGCTCAAGCCGTTTTATCCCCTTGCCGATAACGATAATGGTCTATTGCAAGGAGAAAACCATGTCTACTATCTCAAGTGTTAGCAGTGTCAGTACCGCAAGCAGCGGTAGCGGTTCAACGTCAGAAATTGCCAGCCTGAATAAACAGATTCAAAGCATCACCAAAGAAATTAAAGATTTATCCAGTGATGACTCCCTGACAGATGAGCAAAAATCTGAACAGGAACAGATGTTGCAATCGCAGATTCAGATGATTGAAGCGCAGATTGCACAAATCGAGCAGCAGGCAGCAGAAAAAGCACAACAGAAACAAGAAGCACAGCAGCCCACAACGGAAAGTGCCACCAGCGCCCAGAAAGCCGATGGCATTAACCGTCCGACCGAGACCAATCAGATCAACGTTTACGTCTAAAACGCCGGTTTGAGAGCACGTTGTTGCGCCAGCAGGCCTGCTTGTTGGCGCACTTCCTGCCAGATCGCTTCCGCAGCGGGTGTCAGAGAGCGATTTTTGCGTTTAATCAGCATCAGATTTCGATGGATTTCCGGATAGAGACGTCGCACCGTCAGTTTCCGCCCCGCCGGCAGCGGTAACGCCAGCGCAGGCAAAATGCTGATGCCAATACCGGCTTCCACCATCGGAAACAGCGTGGCGGGATGACCAATTTCCTGCACCACCTGCACCTGAATCGATAACTGCTGCAGCGCCGCATCCACCAGAAGACGACTTCCTGAAGCATAATCCTGCAAAACCAGGTTGCGCCCCGCCAGCATCGTCCATTCCGCTCGCTCGACCTGGGCCAAAACATCATCCGCATGGCACAACAATAAGAACGGCTCCTGCAAAATCGCTTCGTAATCCAGATCGGCATCCCCTAGCGGCCCGATGACAATGCCAAAATCCACCTCCGCATTGCGCACGCTTTGCAGCACTGACTGCTGAGCGCGATCGTGCAGGATGACGCGGATATCCGGATAACGTTGCTGGCTACTCGCCAGACACTGCGGCATTAGATTTGCCGAAGGTGTCTGGCTGGCGGCAACACGTACGGTGCCACTGCGCTGCTCGCCGTAACTGCGCACATCCAGCAGCGTGGTATTTAACTCCTCCAGCAAACGTTCCAGCCGCGATGCCAGTTGGTGCCCCGCTTCCGTCAGCATCACTTCACGTGTGGTGCGGTCCAGCAAACGCACGCCCATTTCCGCTTCCAGCTCCTTGATACTGTGGCTGACCGCCGACTGGCTGAGCCCAATCGCCTGCCCTGCCTGGCTAAAACTGCCCTGCTGCGCCACAGCCACAAAGGTGCGTAACTGACGTAAGGTGTAATTCATCGATATCGCTCATAGATTGATGCAATAAATCAATTTTATTTCTAAACCTAGCTGGCGCACAATCAGCACCATCTTTTTTTATTTTAACCGGATTGTAACAATGGGCTTTTTACGACTCGACCCGATGATGGTCAAACTCATCATCACTGTGCTGTTGGCCAGCTTCATCCCGGCCAAAGGCGGGTTTGTCGATTTCTTTGAATACCTGACCACCGCCGCCATCGCCCTGCTGTTCTTTATGCACGGTGCCAAGCTGTCGCGCGAGAAAATCATTGCCGGCAGCAGCCACTGGCGTTTGCATCTGTGGATCATGTGCAGCACTTTCGTGGTGTTCCCGATTCTTGGCTTGCTGCTGGTGTGGTGGCATCCGGTGAACGTCGGGCCAGAGATTTATACCGGCTTCATTTATCTGTGTATTCTGCCTGCCACCGTGCAGTCTGCGATTGCCTTCACCTCCATGGCGGGGGGGAACGTGGCGGCTGCGGTCTGTGCCGCTTCGGCATCCAGCCTGCTGGGCGTATTCATCTCGCCGCTGCTAGTGAATCTGGTGATGAACGTCCATAGCGATGCGCCGAGCAACGGTCTGGAGCAGATTGGCAAAATCATGCTGCAACTGCTGGTGCCGTTTGTGATTGGTCATATGTCTCGTCGCTGGATTGGCGGCTGGGTGGAGAAGCATCGTAGCCTGATTGGTAAAACTGACCAGACCTCGATTCTGTTAGTGGTTTACTCCGCGTTCAGCGAAGCAGTGGTCAACGGTATCTGGCATCGCGTCGGTGTGGATACGCTGCTGTGGATTCTGGCAGGCAGCGTGCTGATTCTGTTTGTCGCGCTGGCGATTAACCTGGGTGCCTCGCGTCTGTTTGGTTTCAGCCGCGCCGATGAAATCGTGGTGCTGTTCTGTGGTTCGAAAAAGAGTCTCGCTAATGGCGTGCCGATGGCCAATATCCTGTTCCCGGCCAGCTCAGTGGGGATTATCGTGCTGCCACTGATGATCTTCCATCAGGTGCAGTTGATGGTGTGCTCCTTCATCGCCCAGCGCTATAAGGCGGGCAATGAGAAGCGGCTGGCACAGCAGCAAGTCGAAGCACAAAAATCCTAAGCAAACGGCCCGCAATTGCGGGCCGTTTTGTTATTCACTGCGCTTTAGCGGTTTAACTAACCCCTGCAATCCTTCTATTTTAATCGCCAGGGTCAGCTGCATCAGCTCGCCCAGCTTCCCTGCCGGAAATTCGTTTTTACGCGCAAACCACAGCAGATACTCTTCTGGCACATCAATCAGCATACGGCCTTTATACTTGCCGAACGGCATAGCGGTATTGGCAATTTCAACCAGCTGATGTTTGTCCACGTTAAGCTCCCAGTAACCGAATCATTTCCGCTTCATCAATCACCGGAATACCGAGTTCCTGCGCTTTCGCCAGTTTGGAACCGGCCGCTTCGCCAGCAATCAATAAGTCTGTTTTCTTCGACACGCTGCCGCTCACTTTCGCGCCCAGCGCCATCAGTCGCTCTTTGGCATCATCACGGTTCATCTGCGACAGCGAACCGGTCAGCACCACGGTCTTGCCAGCAAATGGACTGTCGATCTCTTCAACATTCACCACTTCCAGCTGCGGCCAATGCACGCCCACCTCTTGGGTGAGTTCGCGGATGACTTCGCGATTGCTCTCTTCTTCCATGAAATTACGCACGTGTGCCGCCACCACTTTACCCACGTCCTGCACCGCAATCAGCGCATCCAGATCGGCGTTCATCACCTTCTCAAGATCGCCAAAATGATTGGCCAGATTGGCCGCAGTGGCTTCACCGACCTCACGAATCCCCAGCGCATACAGGAAGCGAGGCAGCGTGGTGAGTTTCGCTTTTTCGAGCGCATCCACCACATTTTGTGCAGATTTCGGCCCCATGCGATCCAGTCCCGTCAGCTTGCCCGCCGTCAGACGGAACAGATCGGCAGGTGTTTGTACGTACTCTTTTTCGACCAGCTGATCGATAATTTTGTCGCCCATGCCGTCAACATCCATCGCACGACGAGAAACAAAATGTTTGAGCGCCTCTTTACGCTGGGCACCACAAATCAGCCCACCGGTACAACGGGTAACGGCTTCGCCTTCCACGCGCTCGACATCCGAGCCACACACCGGGCAATGGCTGGGGAAGACGATTTCACGGGTATCATCCGGTCGTTCAGATTCCACCACGTTGACCACCTGCGGAATCACATCTCCGGCGCGGCGAATCACCACTTTGTCGCCAATGCGCAGGCCAAGACGCGCAATTTCATCCGCATTGTGCAAGGTGGCATTACTCACCACCACGCCAGCCACCTGCACCGGCTCCAGACGAGCGACTGGCGTAATCGCGCCGGTACGTCCCACCTGAAACTCAACATCGCGCACAAAGGTCATCTGCTCCTGCGCCGGGAATTTGAAGGCCACGGCCCAGCGCGGGGCGCGGGCGACAAAGCCTAATTGTTCCTGCAGTGCCTGCGAATCGACCTTGATGACCACGCCATCAATATCGAATCCGAGTGTCGGGCGATCCTGCTCAACCTGACGATAAAACTCCAGCACCTCTTCCGCGGTATGCGCCAGACGAATACGGTCGCTGACCGGTAAACCCCAGGCTTTAAATTGCTGCAGGCGCTGCCAGTGGCTGGCGGGCATGTCACCGCCTTCCAGCAGGCCGAAACCGTAACAGAAGAAAGTCAGAGAACGTTTAGCGGTAATGCGCGGATCGAGCTGACGTAGCGATCCCGCCGCAGCGTTGCGCGGGTTGGCAAACACTTTCGCGCCGGTGCGACGTGCATCCTCATTGAGTTTCTCGAAGCCCGCTTCGGTCATAAAGACCTCACCGCGAACTTCAACACGCGCAGGAATATTGTCGCCGTGCAGGCGCAGTGGAATAGCATGGATGGTGCGCACGTTGGCGGTGATATTCTCACCCGTGGTGCCATCACCGCGTGTCGCCGCACGCACCAGCAGTCCATCTTCATACAACAGACTGACCGCCAGGCCATCCAGCTTAAGCTCGCAACAGTAGGTCAGATCGTCGCTGCTTTTCAGGCGATCCTGGACGCGCTTATTGAAGGCAAGGAAACCGGCTTCATCGAAAGTGTTGTCGAGTGACAGCATCGGCACCTCGTGGCGCACCTGTTCGAAGGCGGCCAGCGGTGCTGCTCCCACGCGCTGAGTCGGCGAATCCGGGGTAATGAGATCGGGATGTGCCGCTTCCAGTTCACGCAATTGCTGCATCAGTCGGTCATATTCTGCATCCGGAATTTCCGGCGTATCCATCACGTGATAGAGGTACTCATGGTGACGTAACGAGGTGCGCAGCGCGGTGATCTGCTCCTGAACCGATTTCATAGTGTTTTATCCGATAAAAAACCCCCGACATGCGGGGGTTGTTTCGTTAATATTTGATTTTGCTCGCGGCTATCAGCCGATAACTTCGCGAATACGCGCTTTATAAGTTTCCAGCTTCTGTGGCGTCATCATGCGACGCTCATCATCCAGCACAACCCCGCCGACATCGTCCGCAATACGCTGGGCAGATTGCAGCATGAGCTTAAAGTTTTGGTTCGCATCGCCATACGACGGCACCATCATAAAGATGGAGATACCTGGCGTGCTGAAATCGCCCATAGTGTCGGGATTAAAGGACCCCGGTTTCACCATGTTCGCCAGACTGAACAACACAGGACCGCTGCCCGCTGGGCTCAGGTGACGATGGAAAATATTCATCTCACCAAACTGGAAGCCCGCTTGCAAAATACCTTGCAACAGAGCTTCACCGTTCAGTTCGCCGCCGGCGTGGGCGGCAACATGCAGCACCAGTACCGCTTCATTTTTTCTCTGGGTAGAAGCAGCAGACTGTTTTGGTTCATCGTGTGCGACCGGCGCTTCTTCTTCGTATTCGGGCTCTTCAGCGGCCTGGAACTCAGGCGCAGGCTGCGTGGCAGAAAGTGGCTCGTTATCCAGTAAGGGATCGGCCTGAACGGAGTGAGGCTGCGGTTGTGGCTGCGGCGCAGGTTTAACCACCGGCGGTTGTGGCGCAGGTGCAGGCTGGCGCACTTCCGGCTCATCATCCAGCAGCGGATCACCCATCAATGGGGTTTCATGACGCGGGAATGGCTGACGCGCAGGTTCAGGCGCACGTGGCGCGCTGACAGGCTTAGTCACAGGTGCGTCGAATTCGGGTTCGACATGCGCGTCACGATTGCGACGGACACGCACTTCGCCGACACCATCATCATCTTCTTCGCTCAGCAGATCTTCATCCGCTTCTTCGCGCTGTTTCAGACGTTTGTGCGGGCGATCGCGAAACACGGAAGAGCGCTCTTTACGGCTGGTCCACAGTCCGTGAAGTAGCAACGCTATTATGGCGATCGCGCCAACAACGATTAATATCAGACGCAAATCCTGCATCATTGTATTCTCTGTTGTTCCAATACCTTGCCACCACGGCAAACTTTATCCTCTAACTGTATTTGCCCAGCTAAACAAGTGCAAGTCTGTGCAGTATTTTCTGACAAATAAGATAGCTGCCCCACGCTTTTTTGCTGATTTTTCGCGCAAAGTGCGCCTGCCACCGACAAAAAGCCAGGTTATGATGTTCGCGCCGCCACATAAAGGAGAAAGGCTCGCTATGCCCGTTGAGAAATCGCCCTCATCATTAAATGGTATTCATTACTTTGCCGAAGGCTGGAGACTGGTACGTCTGCCTGGCATTCGTCGTTACGTCATTATTCCTCTGCTGGTGAACATTTTGCTGCTAGGAGGCGCCTTTATCTGGCTGTTTCAACGGCTCGGAGAGTGGATTCCGGCCTTGATGTCGCACATCCCTGATTGGCTACAGTGGCTCAGTTATTTGCTGTGGCCGCTTTCCGTCATATCGATTGTGCTGGTATTCAGCTACTTCTTCTCCACCATCGCGAACTGGATTGCCGCCCCCTTTTGTGGATTGCTGGCTGAGCAACTGGAAGGTCGCCTCACCGGTCACCCGCTGCCGGATAGCGGTTGGATGGCGATGGTTAATGATATCCCGCGCATCATGAAGCGCGAATTACAGAAGCTTGGCTACTATTTACCGCGTGCACTGGGACTGCTGCTGCTTTACTTTATCCCCGGTTTTGGACAAACGGTGGCACCGGTATTATGGTTTCTGTTTAGCGCGTGGATGCTGTCGGTGCAGTACTGCGACTATCCGTTTGATAACCACAAAGTGAGTTTTCAGCAGATGCGTAGTGCGTTACGTCAGCATAAAACGGCGAACATGCAATTTGGCGCGCTGGTCAGTTTGTTCACCATGATTCCGATTCTGAACCTGGCTATCATGCCGGTGGCCGTATGTGGCGCGACTGCGATGTGGGTTGATCGCTACCGCCTACAGCATGCACGTCACTAAAGCGTCAAAAAGCCTTATGCATTTTTGCGTAAGGCTTATGGTTGTGGGCTATATAGATATGCGATTTCTTTCCTTCCGCACACCGGAAGAACAGGTATGCTCTGAGGGTTCCCAATATTTCATACAGTTAAGGACGAGCTATGAGTAAGATCTATGAAGACAACTCTCTGACAATTGGTCATACGCCGCTGGTTCGACTGAACCGCATCGGTAATGGACGCATCCTGGCGAAGGTCGAATCGCGTAACCCGAGCTTCAGCGTCAAATGCCGTATCGGTGCCAATATGATTTGGGACGCAGAAAAACGCGGAATCTTAAAGCCGGGCGTTGAACTGGTTGAGCCAACCAGCGGTAACACCGGTATTGCACTGGCTTACGTGGCCGCCGCTCGCGGTTACAAACTCACGCTGACCATGCCAGAGACCATGTCTGTTGAACGTCGCAAGCTGCTGAAAGCACTGGGCGCGAATCTGGTGCTGACCGAAGGCGCAAAAGGTATGAAAGGTGCCATTGCTAAAGCCGAGGAAATCGTTGCCAGCGATCCGGATAAATTTGTGCTGCTGCAGCAGTTCAGCAATCCGGCTAACCCGGAGATCCATGAGAAAACCACCGGCCCGGAAATCTGGGAAGACACCGACGGTGAAGTGGATGTGTTCATTGCGGGCGTGGGCACCGGCGGCACGCTGACAGGCGTGAGCCGTTACATCAAGAACACCAAAGGCAAAAAAGACTTAATCACCGTCGCGGTAGAGCCGACTGACTCTCCGGTCATCGCTCAGGCTATCGCGGGTGAAGAGATCAAGCCGGGTCCACACAAAATTCAGGGCATCGGCGCAGGTTTCATTCCTGGCAACCTTGACCTGAAACTGGTTGATCGGGTCGTTGCGATTACCAACGAAGAAGCCATCAGCACCGCACGTCAGCTGATGGAAGAAGAAGGCATTCTGGCCGGTATCTCTTCAGGTGCGGCAGTGGCTGCAGCACTGAAGCTGCAGGAAGACGAAGCATTCGCCAATAAGAATATCGTGGTGATCCTGCCCTCCTCTGGCGAGCGCTATTTAAGCACCGCCCTGTTTGCCGATCTGTTCACTGAAAAAGAGCTGCAGCAGTAGCCGCCATAGTCTGAAAACGATGAAAAAAGCACCCTAATGGGTGCTTTTTTGTGGCGCAGATCTCACTTTTATCACCAGACAGATTGATTTCAATGACACGGCTCTGGTATTTAAGCTCCCAATTATTTCGGTGCCTGAAATTAATCTGGCTTTGAAGTGGATCAAGCTGAATGGAATTACTGATTTGGCGAAACGGCGAATCACGGCATACTTAGCAAGGTGACCTTTTCGCACAGTTTTTGATCTGCTGCTGAAAGACGCACATTACTAAGCGCATTTTTTGGTCAGCTTAATGCCACACCAGCGCACCTATACAGGCTAAAGTGACGGCTCCAGGCTAGACTTTAGATCCATAACACCAAACCTGATAAAGTTGGGGAAATAGAATGTTCCAGCAAGAAGTTACCATTACCGCACCTAACGGCCTTCATACCCGTCCTGCAGCTCAGTTCGTGAAAGAAGCTAAGGCTTTCCAGTCAGACATCACTGTGACCTCTAATGGCAAATCTGCCAGCGCGAAAAGCCTGTTCAAACTGCAGACTCTGGGTCTGACTCAGGGTACGGTTGTTACGCTGTCTGCTGAAGGTGAAGATGAGCAGCAAGCGGTTGAGCACCTGGTGAAACTGATGGCTGAGCTGGAGTAATTCCGCTCAGGCAAGCAACTAAACCGACTCCTTTGCCCCATTGAGTGCAAATATCTTGATCGCGGACAACCTGTCCGCGTTCTTGCTTCCTTAGAGTACTGTTCCGCGACAGTGGCAACGCATTGGGTCAATGAGCCATCGTGATTAAAAGGTAGGGTTATGATTTCAGGCATTTTAGCATCACCGGGTATCGCTTTCGGCAAAGCACTTCTGCTGAAGGAAGATGAGATCGTCATCAGCCGTAAAAAAATTACTGACGATCAGGTTGAGCAAGAAGTTCAACGCTTCCTTGATGGACGTGGCAAAGCGGCAGTACAGCTCGAAGCCATCCGTGTCAAAGCCGGTGAAACCCTCGGTGAAGAGAAAGCGGCGATCTTTGAAGGTCACATCATGCTGCTCGAAGACGAAGAGCTTGAGCAGGAAATCATCGACCTGATTAAGAAAGATCACGCAACGGCTGACGCTGCGGCGTACTCTGTCATTGATGGCCAGGCCAAGGCGTTGGAAGAACTCGACGACGAATACCTGAAAGAGCGTGCGGCTGACGTGCGTGACATCGGTAAGCGTCTGCTGCAAAACATCCTCGGTCTGCATATTGTCGACCTGGGTGCTATCGCAGAAGAATCTATTCTGGTGGCGAAAGATTTAACGCCGTCAGAAACCGCACAGCTGAACCTGAAGAAGGTGCTGGGCTTTATCACCGATATCGGTGGCCGTACTTCGCATACGTCCATCATGGCGCGTTCTCTGGAGATCCCAGCGATTGTCGGTACCGGTAACGTCACCACGCAAATCAAAAACGGTGACTTCCTGATCCTCGATGGCGTGAATAACAAGATTTACGTTAATCCTACCGATGCAGAACAAGAAGAATTGAAAGCGATTCAGACGCAATACCTGTCTGAAAAGCACGAACTGGCGAAACTGAAAGATCTGCCCGCTATCACGCTGGACGGCCATCAGGTGGAAGTGTGCGCCAACATTGGTACCGTGCGCGATGTCGCTGGTGCAGAGCGCAACGGTGCGGAAGGCGTGGGCCTGTATCGTACCGAGTTCCTGTTTATGGACCGTGACTCGCTGCCAACCGAAGAAGAGCAATTCCAGGCGTATAAAGCGGTAGCGGAAGCCATGGGCTCTCAGGCCGTCATCGTGCGTACCATGGACATCGGCGGCGATAAAGACCTGCCGTACATGAACCTGCCGAAAGAGGACAACCCGTTCCTCGGCTGGCGTGCGATTCGTATCGCCATGGACCGCAAAGAGATTCTGCATGCTCAGCTGCGCGCTATCCTGCGTGCCTCTTCCTTCGGCAAACTGCGCATCATGTTCCCGATGATCATTTCGGTGGAAGAAGTGCGTGCGCTGAAGGCCGAGCTGGAGCTGCTGAAAACCCAGTTGCGTGAAGAAGGCAAAGCCTTTGATGAGACCATTGAAGTGGGCATTATGGTGGAAACACCGGCTTCAGCGGTGATTGCGCGTCATCTGGCGAAAGAAGTCGACTTCTTTAGTATTGGGACAAATGACCTGACGCAGTATACTCTGGCGGTCGATCGTGGTAATGATTTGATTTCACACCTCTATAACCCAATGACGCCATCTGTTTTGGGCCTCATTAAGCAAGTGATCGACGCATCACATGCCGAAGGGAAATGGACCGGCATGTGTGGTGAGCTGGCTGGTGATGAACGTGCTACACTACTGTTACTGGGAATGGGGCTGGACGAATTCAGCATGAGTGCCATTTCAATCCCGAGCATCAAGAAGATTATTCGTAATACTAATTTCGAAGATGCGAAGGCATTGGCGGAGCAGGCTCTGGCTCAACCCACAGCGGAAGATTTAATGAACCTGGTGAACAAGTTCATTAAAGAAAAAACGCTCTGCTGATCCACGAGACGCTGGCCCCAAATTACTGCTTAGGAGAAGATCATGGGTTTGTTTTCTAAACTTTTTGGCGAAAAATCAGAGAGCGCGTCAGGGACTATTGATATCGTTGCGCCTCTGTCAGGCGAAATCGTGAATATCGAAGACGTACCTGATGTGGTATTTGCTGAGAAAATCGTGGGTGATGGTATCGCCATTAAACCGACTGGCAACAAAATGGTTGCACCGGTTGATGGTACCATTGGCAAGATTTTTGAGACCAACCACGCCTTTTCAATCGAATCTGACAACGGCATCGAGCTGTTCGTCCACTTCGGTATCGATACGGTTGAACTGAAAGGTGAAGGCTTTAAACGCATCGCCGAAGAAGGCCAGAAAGTGAAAAAAGGCGACGTGGTGATCGAGTTTGATCTGCCACTGCTGGAAGAGAAAGCAAAATCTACGCTGACGCCGGTTGTGATCTCGAACATGGACGAAATCAAAGATCTGATCAAACTCTCCGGTCAGGTAACTGTGGGTGAAACCCCGGTTATCCGCATCAAGAAGTAAGCAGCGTCTGGATAGTAAAAACGGCACCCAATGGGTGCCGTTTTTGTTTGTGTGGCTGGCTGGAACTGCAGGGTGCGGTGGCGTTAGGGATGGTGCAGTGGCGTTAGGGCTAGTGCGGTCGGTCAGGACGACCGGGCAGATCGCAAAGACGGCATAAACCATCCCTGGGCCTCGGCCCTCGCCATCCATGGCGAGGGACGCTTTGCTCCTCTGCCCGGTCGTCCTGCCCTACTCCACACAGTGCGTGCTGCTTTTTACTGCGTTAGATGCACGGCTTAGTGCGAATAGGTTCGTAGTATGAGTCGCAATGCATTGCGCGCTTGCCTGTGCTAACCGGACTGCATGGGCGCGCTACTATGGATTCACAAGAACGCGGTTAGATTGTGAGCGCTTAAACCTTCAGTCTTGCTTCCAGCGTGGCAATCGTAACGTTAGCTCTAAGCCACCTTCAGGGCGATTGACCGCCTGTACCTCACCGTGGTGCGCCAGAATCACCTTACGCACGATGGAGAGCCCTAAGCCGTATCCTTTGCCCATCAGTGGCGAATTAACGCGTACGAAGGGATCGAAGATGCTGGAAAGCTTTTCGTCGTCAACGCCCGGGCCCTGATCGCGCACGCGAATCGCCAGCCATTGATTCTCCGCCTGTAGCCTCACGCTGATATGCTGGCCTTTGTGCGAGAAGCGCAACGCATTACGCAGGACGTTCTCTACACCACGGCGAATCAACTCGGCATTGCCGTGCACGGTGTAGTCGGCGTTCTCATCGACCTGAAAGTCGACTTTTACGCCCGGAATCTGTGCCTCATAGCGCACGTCCGTGACCACCGCGTGCAGCAGGCCAGTGAGATCGAAATACTGCTCACCCGGCATACTTTCATGTTCCGCACGCGATAGCGTCAGCAATTCGCCAATCATCTTGTCGAGACGACGCGCTTCTTCATCGATGCGGTTCAGAGAGGATTCCACTGATTCCGGCGTTTGCCGCGCCAGACCGGTTGCCAGTTGCAGGCGCGCCAGCGGTGAACGCAGTTCGTGGGAGATGTCGTGCAGTAATTCCTCGCGCGCCTTCACCAGCGTATCCAGGCGCTCCACCATGGCATCAAAGTCTTGCGCCACGCTGGAGAGTTCATCATGACGACGACGCATGACCGGATAGAGTCGCACCGACAAATCGCCGCTGGATACGCGGGCAAAGCCTTCACGCAGCTGGCGCATTGGGCGCGTCAGGTTCCAGGCCAGTAATAAGCTGAACAGTAATCCTAGCGCCCCGGCAAAGGTGAACATCGGCTCTGGGATGTTGAGGATACGTCGCGGGCCACCGCCACCCATCGAACTATCCTCGCGCAATCCTTTAACGTCGTAACGCAACTCGTACTCTTTGCCATCCTGCCCTTTCACCCAACGGACGATGATATCCGGGAACGGACCATGGAAGGGTTCACTGAAGGTTTCCGGCGGCGCATTGCCGGGCGTAGCGGCAGGTTTATCATGCTGGATGACTGAGAAGAACTGGCGGTCGTTGGGTTCCCAATCGGCCATCATGTCATCCAGTGAACTCGGTCCGCCGCGCTCCAAGACAGAAACTGCGGACGCCATCTGTAAATTCACAATACGACGGATAGCCACAATTTCGGGTGGTTCGTGACGATTACCGGAAAGCGTAAAACCAAGCCACAGCAGCTGGCTGATGATGACAAATACAATCCAGAAGCCCAGTAAGATCTTCCAGAACATGCGGCCGCGGTAGCTGTGTTTCATCGAATGCGATAACCAATACTGCGCACAGTTTCAATGTTGATGCTGTCGGCGGTGAGCGCGGCCAGCTTCTGGCGGATATTGCTGATGTGCACATCCACGCTGCGATCGTAAGCTTCACGCGGACGACCAAGCCCTTTCTCTGACAGTTCATCCTTCGACACCACGCGATCGGGCGCACGCAGCAGCAGATCCAGCAGGTTGAATTCTGACGCGGTCAGATCAAAGGCTTTGCCCTGCCATTCGGTGATGCGCGTGGCCGGATTCAGGCTCAGCTCACCCCAGCGCAGCAGTTCTTTTTTGTCCTGAACCGGTGCCTGATCTTCGAAACGACGCAGTACGGCACGCAGACGCGCCACCAGCTCACGCGGGTAGCATGGCTTTGGTACATAATCATCCGCACCCATTTCCAGGCCGATAACGCGATCGATGTTGTCGCCTTTGGCGGTTAACATAATCACCGGCAAACGGCTGTTCTGGCGCACCTGACGCAGCACATCAATACCGCTCATATCCGGCAGCATAATGTCGAGAATCATCGCGGTATAGTTGCCCGACAGCGCCCCTTCAATCCCGGCGGTTCCGGTTAAAACCAGTTGCGTTTCAAAGCCTTCCGCAATCAGGTACTGGCTCAGCATGGTGCCAAGTTCTACATCGTCATCAACAAGCAGAATTTTCATCTTTATCTCTCGTACAAAATTGCCGTTATTTTGGCCTGAGTTGGCAATGAGCGCAGCCGATTTTACTCGATCCTTACAGTGCCAACACCAGAGGATTATCAGGGAGACTATAGACAAAAATGGCCCGGTCGCACCACAACAGCACGCGCAGGCCAGATAAAATGCGGGGAAGAGAAGATCAGTGGAACACGCCGGTGGAGAGATAGCGGTCACCGCGATCGCAAACTATCGCCACCACGACACTGCCGGGATGGGCATTAGCGATGCGCAGCGCACCGGCCACCGCGCCACCGGAACTCACGCCGCAGAAAATCCCTTCACGTTGCGCTAACGCACGCATGGTTTCCTCGGCTTCCCGCTGTGCCATATCGATGACCTCATCCACTAATTCAGGACGGAAAATCCCCGGCAGATAAGCCTCGGGCCAGCGACGAATACCCGGAATACTGCTGCCCTCCTGCGGCTGTAAACCAATGACTTTCACCGCTGGCGCAAACTCTTTCAGATAGCGACCGACGCCAGTGATAGTGCCCGTCGTGCCCATACTGGAGACAAAATGGGTCATGCGGCCCTGCGTCTGCTGCCAGATTTCCGGGCCGGTGGTGAGATAGTGGCCTAGGGGATTGTCGGGATTATTGAACTGATCCAACACCCTGCCCTCACCGCGATCGGCCATCTCTTGCGCTAAATCGCGTGCGCCTTCCATGCCCTGTTCGCGCGTCACCAGAATCAATTCCGCGCCGTAGGCACGCATCGCGTCCTGCCGCTCCTGGCTCATGTTATCCGGCATCAGCAGGCGCAATTTGTAGCCTTTCATCGCCGCGATCATCGCCAGGGCGATGCCAGTATTCCCACTGGTGGCTTCAATCAGCGTATCGCCGGGTTGAATGTCACCGCGCAGTTCCGCCTGGTGAATCATCGACCAGGCCGCACGATCTTTTACCGAACCGGCCGGATTATTGCCTTCCAGCTTTAACCAGATTTCACTGCCGTTTTCGGGCGTCAGGCGTTGCAGCCTGATCAACGGCGTATTACCGATGGTATTTTCCAGTATGGTCACGGTTTGATTCCAGACAGAAGAGAGGCAAATAAATCGGGCGGGAAAGTCCCGCCCGAAGGAGTGTCAAAAATATCAGGCGCTTTCGGCAAAGGCAACTGGACGCAGCGGCGTCGTGCCGTTGTACAGTCGTGCCTGCTGCAGGCCAACAAACAGGCGTTCGCCGCGAATCGGAGCGGTGTGATCGCCGTCATAGACCACGGAGAAGACCTCACCCTGCCAGCCGCTTGGCTGCACCACTAATTGCCAGAAGTGGCCACGTGGACTGATCTCCAGCACTTGCACCGGCAACGGGGTTTCGAGGCTGCTCTGACGTGAGATATCGACTTCCCACGGACGCAGGAACAGCTCAACTTCGCCCTGATGCGCGGGCGTGTAGCCCAGCGGCCAGCGATGCGCCCCCACATGGAACTGTGAACCGTGTACCTCACCGTCGAAGCGATTCACTTCGCCGAGGAACTCCAGCACAAAGCGGGTGGCCGGTTCCTGCCACACTTCATCCGGCGTGCCGACCTGTTCGATATTGCCCTGACTCATCACCACCACGCTGTCTGCGACTTCCATCGCCTCTTCCTGGTCATGCGTCACAAACACGCTGGTGAATTTCAACTCTTCATGCAACTGACGCAGCCAGCGACGCAGCTCTTTACGCACCTGCGCATCCAGCGCGCCGAAAGGTTCATCCAGCAACAAGATCTGCGGTTCCACTGCCAGCGCGCGCGCCAATGCCACGCGCTGCTTCTGTCCACCCGAAAGCTGAGCCGGGAAACGATTGGCGAGATGCGCCAGCTGCACCATTTCCAGCAGGCGCGTCACTCGCTGTTTGATTTCAGCGGCGGATGGGCGCTCGCGGCGCGGCAACACGGTTAAACCAAAGGCGATGTTATCGAACACGGTCATATGGCGGAACAGCGCATAGTGCTGGAACACGAAGCCGACCTGGCGATCGCGCGCGTGAGTACGGCTGACATCTTTACCGTGGAAATGAATCTGCCCGCTGTTCTGATGCTCCAGACCCGCGATGATGCGCAGCAGCGTGGTTTTGCCCGAGCCCGACGGCCCCAGCAGCGCCACCATTTTGCCGGTAGGAATATCCAGAGAGATATCATTTAGCACCGGCGTACGGCCGAACGCTTTGTTAATGTGTTTAATCTCAATGCTCATGATTTTTCTCCTGTTGGCGCTTCTGCTGATGCTCTAATCGCCACTGCACCACGCTTTTCAGAAACAGCGTCAAAATGGCCATCAGGGTCAACAATGCAGCCGCGGTAAAGGCGCCAACCGTGTTGTAATCCTGATGCAGTAATTCAACCTGAAGCGGTAAGGTGTAGGTCTCACCGCGAATCGATCCCGAGACCACCGAGACCGCACCAAACTCACCAATGGCACGGGCGTTGGTGAGCACCACGCCGTACATCAGCGCCCAGCGAATGTTCGGCAGCGTCACGCGGCGGAACATCTGCCAGCCCGATGCCCCTAACAGCACCGCGGCTTCATCTTCATTGCTGCCCTGGCTCAACATCACCGGCACCAGCTCACGCACCACAAACGGACAGGTGACAAAAATGGTGGCCAGCACCATGCCCGGCCAGGCAAACATAATCTGGATGTTGTGCGCATCCAGCCAACCACCCGCCGGGCCGTTGATGCCCCAGAACAGCAGATACATCAGCCCCGCCACCACCGGTGACACGGCAAAAGGAATATCAAACAGCGTAAGCAGCAACTGGCGGCCGGGGAAGGTAAAGCGCGTCACCAGCCATGCCAGCAGCGTACCAAACACCAGGTTGACCGGCACCGTGACCAACGCCACCAGGATAGTCAGCCAGATGGCGTGCAGCATGTCGCCATCTTTTAAATTAGAGAGCGAGGCGACGATCCCCTGGCTCAGTGCCTCCCAGAAGATCGAGATCATCGGGACCACCAGCAGCAGGAAAGAGACCAGCGCGCCCACGCCAATCAGCAGCCATTTACCCCAGTTCACCGGCTGACGTTCAGCGTGATTAATCTGCGAAATCTCCGCCATTAGTGGCCTCCTAAGCGACGGCCAAAGCGGCTCTGCAAGGTGTTAATCGCGAACAGCAACAGCAGCGAAGCGGCCATGATGACCGAGGCGATAGCACTGGCCGCCGGATAATCAAACTCTTGCAGGCGAACAAAAATCATCAGCGAGGTGACTTCGGTTTTCCACGCGATGTTACCCGCAATAAAGATAACCGCACCAAACTCACCCAGGCTGCGCGTGAAGGATAACGCCGTGCCCGCTAACAGCGCGGGCGCCACCTCTGGCAGCACCACACGGCGGAAGCTCTGCCACGGTGTCGCACCCAGCGTTTCAGCCGCTTCTTCATATTCCGGGCCTAACTCTTCCAGCACTGGTTGCACGGTGCGCACCACAAACGGGATGCTGGTGAAGGCCATCGCCACCGCAATGCCTAGCCAGGTGTAAGAGACTTTAATATCGAAATGAGCCAGCCATTGACCATACCAACCACTCACCGAGAACAACCCCGCCAGCGTCAGACCGGCAACGGCGGTAGGCAATGCAAACGGCAGATCCATTAAGCCATCCAGCAACGCGCGGCCGGGGAAGCGGTAACGGGTCAGAATCCATGCCATTAACATGCCAAAGAACGCATTGAAGATGGACGCCACGCCCGCTGACAACAGCGTGACTTTATACGCCGCAATCAGCTGCGGATTGGTAACCACATCCCAATACTGTGCCAGTGTCATGTTGGACAGTTGCATCAGCAGTGCGCTGATCGGCAACAGCAGGATCAGGCAAGTAAACAGCAGGCTGGTGCCGAGGCTGAGACCGAACCCTGGCAGCACGCGCTTTTGCGCTAAAGCAAACATCAACCGCGCCCCGCTGCCAGTAATTTATCCAGCTCACCGCCGCTGGCAAAATGGGTTTTCATCACGTTATCCCAGCCACCAAAGGCATCCTGCACATTAAACAGCGCGGTCTGCGGGAAGCGGTCTTTCTGTTCCGCCATCATCTGTGGATTGTTCACGCGATAATAGAAACCGGTAATGATTTTCTGCGCCTCAGGGGAATAGAGGAAATTCAGATAGGCTTTGGCCGCGTCAGCGGTGCCGTTGTGCTCGACGTTTTTGTCGACCCACGCCACCGGAAACTCCGCCAGAATATTGGTCTTAGGCACGATGACTTCGTAGTCATCTTTGCTGTACTGATTGCGGATGTTGTTCACTTCCGATTCGAAGCTGATCAGCACATCCCCTAAACCGCGTTCGGCGAAGGTGGTCGTCGCGCCACGGCCGCCGGTATCAAACACCTCGACGTTTTTCAGGAATTTCGTCATAAAGGCTTCGGTTTTGGCTTTGTCTTTACCATCCGCCTGGTCGGCTGCGCCCCAGGCGGCCAGATAGGTATAACGGCCATTACCGGAGGTTTTTGGATTCGGGAATACCAGCTTCACCTTGTCTCGTGCCAGATCCGACCAATCATGGATCTGCTTAGGGTTCCCTTTGCGTACCAGAAAAGCCATGGTGGAGTAAAACGGTGAGCTGTTGTTCGGCAGACGGGCTTGCCAGTCGGCTGGAATCAGGTTGCCTTTATCATGCAACACCTGCACATCCGTCACCTGGTTGTAAGTCACCACGTCCGCGCGCAGGCCCTGCAAGATAGCCAGTGCCTGTTTTGATGACCCGGCATGCGATTGTTTAATCGTCAGCTTGTCAGTGGGGTGCGCAGCATTCCACTGCTGCTCAAACGGCGCATTCAGGGCAACAAACAGCTCGCGCGAGACATCATAAGAGCTGTTCAACAACTCTGTTGCCTGCGCTGCACCGGCTAACGCCAGTGACAAGGCGATTCCGCTCATCCATTTTTTCGCAATCGGAAGTGTCATGCTGCACCCTGCTCGTCGGCGAAATCGCCAATGCCATTAGATGCTGTCAGTGTATTTATAACTCAGGGCAAACCAGTAACGGTTTTATATATCGTTTGGGGATTTCAAAGTCTAAAAAGGCATAAGACGGCGGGAGAGATTATGCAACAGACGGGATTGGTGGTGAGCGGCACGCAAGGCCGCTCACTGGCGTATTACAGCGCTTGCAGGGCATCCAGTGCAGGCGCAAAGAAGTAGCTGCCCGTTACCGGCTTAGTGAAGCGCAGCATCGCATCCATTTTGCCGTCACGCTCGCCGAACATGCTCAGCAGTTGCTGCTCAATGTTATACAAGCGGTTGCAGTACGAGATGAAATACAGGCCATGAGTGCCGCTGGCCGAACCATACGGCAGGCTCTGGCGCAGAATCTTCAGCCCTTTGCCCTCTTCTTTCAAATCAACGCGGCTGAGATGCGAGGTGGCGGGACGTTGATCGCCCGGCAACTCTTCATTATCCACTTTGGTGCGGCCAATAATCGCTTCCTGCTTTTCCACTGCCTTACGATTCCACAGTTTGAGATTGTGCTCCCAGCGCTGAGTGAAAACATAGCTGCCACCGGCATCCGGGCCTTCAACAATAATTGCCACCTGCTGACGCGCCTCGCCTTGCGGGTTTTCCGTGCCATCAACAAAGCCGGAAAGATCGCGCTCTTCCACCCAGCGGAAGCCGTGGGTCTCTTCTTCAATATTCACGGCGTCAGCAAAGGCCGCTAATGCCGCCTGTGCCAGCGAGAAATTCACGTCATGACGCAGAGATTGGATATGGATAAGCAGATCGCGTTGCGTGGCGGGTGCAATGCCTTTGCCCAATGGGGAGAAGGCTTTCAATTCTGGCGCTGAATCCGCACCTTGCAGATCGCGCCACAGCGCATCGCCAAAAGCGATCACCGCGCCCAGTCCGGCATCGGCAAATTTCTGTTGCAGCGCATCGAGTTGTTGCAGGAAGGTTTTGCTCCCCTGGCGGACAGCATCGAGATCGCCCGAAATACGAGCTTCTAGCCAAATGGCGAAACGGCGGTGTTCCAACAGGATCCCGCTCTGGAATTGAGGCATTGCACTGCTCTCCGGCATGAAAGTTGGGACGATTTTTCGCCCATATCATACCGGAAAGCCACACAGTGATTGTGCGTTAACGCAATTATTTTTTGCTTAGCGCTGCCAGACGATTTTGCTGATTTTCCAGCTTTTCAAGGTGTCGTCAGCCGGCATCAATCCCTCTGGTCCATGCCCTTCGCCGCTGTAGACATAAGAGATGTGCTGACTGCCCGGAGCACGGCACTCAACATCGCGCGCATCTAATCCGGTAGTGAGTTTGCAGTTGTCGAAGGCTTTGCTGAATTTGGCGCTAAACAGATCGCCAATCTTGCTGCCGTCTGCACTCTTTGCATCGGCATCCATCACTTCAACGCGTTCAACGCTGCTCTGGCCGTTGATCACCAGTTTCACTTTGCCATCTTCCAGCGCCTGCCAGAAATCAACCACCTGGCCATTCTGCGTGCGCATGCCCTGACGCAGCTGATAATCATTGTTTAACGCTTTACCGATCGCCGCTTCTGACATCGGGGTGGTGCTGCTTAAGCCTGCCACACCTTGTTCGGTCACGGTTAACGAGCCGCCAAACCAGTTCATTGGATTGAGTGCCGACCAGTGATAACTCAGCGGATTATACCAATGGCTTTCGCTCGCGCTGGAGGCGGTAGAGGAACCTGAACTGGCGCAACCTGCCAGCATCATGGCGCTAACCAGCAGTGCGGGACGAACAACTTTCATGAATGCTCCTTGATCTCTTGTGCCGATTGGCGTGCCTGTTGGAGTCGCAAACCGGCAAAAAGTTTATTCGATGTGATGTTCCGGCAGAAAACAGTCGCGCAGGCGCTGATGGGTTTGCAGCCAAATCAACGCCAGCAGATCAAACAGCGTTAAAAGTAACGGCCACGGAGAGTCCGGAAAAGCGCCCTGTATCAGCCCGTAGCCTTGTGACAACAGACTGATCAATAACGACACACTCAGCACCTGCCGCCAACTCTGCCACAGTCGCGGCCAGCGTTGGCGATAGCCGGTCAGCAGCAAACCCGCTGCCGCCGGAATGCCCAGCGCCAATCCAATCCAAAAGCTCTGACGATCGGGATAGAACAGCGCCAGCAGATCGTTACCCTGCTGACGGGACGCGCCCGCCATCACCAGTAACAGCCAGGTGCGCGCCTGCAATAACAGAATCGGCCAGAAAAGAAACGGCAGCCGTAGCTGCCCTTTTGCATCGTATTCATCTGGCAAATATTTCAGCCCCATCATCGGCGGCTTAATATTCGCGGTCTTCGATTAAACGTTTACCCAGCAACACCGAATCCACCGGCTCGTAATCGAGTTTCTCGTAGAAGGCGAGCACCTGGTCATTTTCTTCGCGCACCATCAGATTGATCTTCGGACAGCCACGCGCGATTAACTTTTTCTCCAGGCGATTCATCAGCGCATTAGCAAATCCGCGCCCCTGATAATCGGGATGCACCGCCATATAGTAGACCGATCCGCGATGGCCATCGTAACCGCCCATCACCGTGCCGACCACTTCACCGCCGACTTCCGCCACCAGAAAAAGCTCCGGATCGTGGTTCATTTTACGTTCGATATCCAGTTCCGGATCGTTCCACGGACGTAACAGATCGCAACGCTCCCAGAGCGTGATCACTTCTTCAAAATCTTCCTGGCGGAATGAGCGGATTTCCATCGGCGTTACCCTGCTATTAAGCACAATTCGCTGATTATCACGCATTCTTTGCCAGGCGCAACCCTCCCGCCGCGCAACGGTGGAAAAAAACGGCTAAATTGCTGTTAGTAACGTGTAATACAAAGTAATGCGCTGAAATGGTTGTGAAGTCGCCGCAAGGCAGTTGTTACGATATAACACTGGGCAGGATTTTCTGTCAGGGACCCCATTATGAGTAAAATTTCACTGCTGAAGCGGCTGACCAATCGCCGCCAGTTGATTCTCTCTGGCCTGGCGCTGGCGGTGCTGTCACCGCGCGCGGTGATGGCGAAAGAAGAGAACGCCGATTTGCGCGTCAGCAAAGGTCACACCCCGCCGAAACCGGCGACTAACGGTAAACGCATCGTGATGATCGATCCCGGTCACGGCGGCATTGATTCGGGCGCGGTGGGCGAAGAAGGCTCGGAAGAGAAGCACATCGTACTGGCAATCGCCAACACCGTGCGTACGCTGTTGCAAAATCACCCTAAAGTGGAAGTGCGACTGACGCGAGAAAGCGATCACTTTATCCCGCTGTATCAACGCGTGGAGATCGCGCATCAGCACGGCGCCAACCTGTTTATGTCGATTCATGCCGATGGTTACACCAGCCCGGATGCCAACGGCGCGTCGGTATTCGCCCTGTCGAATCGCGGCGCCAGTAGTGCCATGGCGCGCTATATGTCACAGCGTGAAAACGATGCCGATAAGGTCGGCGGCGCGGAAGTGCAGGAGAAAGATAACTACCTGAACCAGATTCTGTTCGATCTGGTGCAAACGGACACTATCCGCAATAGTCTCACGCTGGGCAAACACGTCCTGGATCAAATTCGCCCGGTGCATCATCTGCACAGCCAGCACACCGAGCAGGCGGCGTTTGCGGTGTTGAAGTCGCCCTCAATTCCGTCAGTGCTGGTCGAAACTTCCTTTATTACCAACCCGCGTGAGGAGCAACTGCTGGGTACCACTGCCTTTCGCCAGAAGATCGCCAGCGCGATTGCCGATGGCATCGTCAATTACTTCAACGAGTACGATCGTCGCCAGGCGTAGCTTTTTCCTGTGGTAGAATCGCGGCAAATTTCCGGAACGAGTGACTCATGAGCAATCCCGATATTTCCCGCGTCAAAGCGTTTTTATTGACGCTACAGGATGAAATTTGCGCCCAGCTGGCCGCTGCCGATGGTACAGCGACCTTCGCCGAAGATGACTGGCAGCGCCCAGGCGGCGGCGGCGGACGCAGTCGCGTACTACGCAACGGCGCGGTGTTTGAGCAGGCAGGCGTGAATTTTTCCCACGTACACGGTGATCAGATGCCCGCCTCTGCCACCGCACATCGCCCTGAACTGGCCGGCCGCAGTTTTGAAGCCATGGGCGTGTCACTCGTCGTCCACCCGGAAAATCCGTACATCCCCACCAGTCACGCCAACGTGCGTTTCTTCATTGCTGAGAAGCCGGGTGCCGATCCAGTATGGTGGTTCGGCGGCGGTTTCGATCTCACGCCGTATTACGGTTTCGAAGAGGATGCGCTGCACTGGCATCAAACCGCGTTTGACCTGTGCCAGCCGTTTGGTGAAGACGTCTATCCGCGCTACAAAAAATGGTGTGACGACTATTTCCACCTCAAGCATCGTAATGAACAGCGCGGCATCGGCGGGCTGTTTTACGATGACCTGAATACGCCAGACTTTGATCACTGCTTCGATTTTATGCAGGCAGTGGGCAAGGGTTATCTGGATGCCTATTTACCGATTGTCGCGAAGCGCAAGGCGCTGCCATGGGGCGATCGCGAACGTCAGTTCCAGCTCTATCGTCGTGGACGCTATGTTGAATTCAACCTGGTGTGGGATCGCGGCACGCTGTTCGGCCTGCAAACCGGCGGCCGCACCGAATCGATTTTGATGTCGATGCCGCCACTGGTGCGCTGGGAATATGATTACCAAACCGAAGCCGGCACGCCGGAAGCAGCGCTCTACAGTGATTTCTTGCCGGTGAAGGATTGGCTGGGATTGGGTGAATAGTTCTTTTGCAGGAAAGCACAAATGTTGATGGCCTTAGCCCCTCTGCTGCTGCAAGGGCAATCCGCAGCGCTGAGGCTTTTACGTTGGGCCAGGAGATCCACGCAGGGATGCGTGGATCAGTTCGGGGCCGACCAGGGATGGTCGCTCCCCGAACGGTCCGTCGGCACGACGTGGAAGCCGAGGGCACCGCGTTAGCGGCGCGAGGACTGCCCGGCAGCAGCAGAGGGGCTAAGGCCCACACCAACCCCCCCAGGCCCTTAGCCCTTAACCACGTCATCACCTCACAACGGCTCGGTCTGCGCCTCCACTACCGCTAACGCCACCATATTCACAATGCGCCGAACCGATGCAATCCGCGTCAATACATGCACCGGCTTGCTGATCCCCATCAACACCGGCCCCACCGTCACGCCTTCCGAGCACGACACGCGCAACAGGTTATAACTAATACGCGCCGCTTCCACGTTCGGCATAATCAGCAAATTAGCCGTGCCTTTCAGCGGGCTGTCGGGCATCAGTTCACGTCGGATACTCTCCACCAACGCCGCATCGCCGTGCATCTCACCATCAATCTCCAGTTCTGGCGCACGGCTCTGAATCAGCGCTAATGCATCGCACATCTTGCGTGCGCCCGTCGCATTGGACGTGCCAAAGCTGGAGTGAGACAGCAACGCCACGCGTGGTTCGATACCAAAACGACGCACCGTTTCGGCCGCCAGCAATGTGATATCCGCCAGCTGTTCCGCACTCGGATCTTCATTCACGTAAGTATCCGCAATAAAAGTATTCCCGCTCGGCAGCAGCAGCGCGTTCATTGCCCCAGCGACCTTCACGTCGTCGCGGAAACCAAACACCTTCTCCACCACATCGTAATGCTCGCGGTAATCGCCGATGGTGCCACAAATTAACGCGTCAGCCTCGCCACGATGCACCATGATCGCGCCAATCAAGGTTGGATTACCGATCACCGCGCGCTGAGCGGTTTCAGGCGTCACACCGCGCCGTTTCATGATCTGGTAATACTCGTTCCAGTATTCTTTAAAGCGCGGGTCGGACTCGTTGTTGACGATCTCAAAATCTTTACCCGCTTCAATTTTTAATCCTTGCTTCTGAATACGCATCGCAATCACATTTGGGCGACCAATCAGAATCGGCTTCGCCAGCCCCAGTGATACCAGCTCCTGCGTCGCATGCAGCACGCGCACCTCCTCCCCTTCGGCCATCACCACGCGTTTCGGATCTTTGCGTGCCTGCGAGAAAATCGGCTTCATAAACAGGTTGGTTTTATACACAAATTCGGTGAGCTGCTCGCGATAGGCATCAAAGTCAGCGATGGGCCGCGTCGCCACGCCGGACTCCATCGCCGCTTTCGCCACAGCAGGCGCGATCTGCACAATCAAACGCGGATCGAACGGTTTCGGGATCAGATATTCCGGTCCAAAACTCAGATCCTGATCATCATAGGCGGAGGCCACCACATCGCTCTGCTCGGCCTGCGCTAAGGCCGCAATCGCATGCACCGCCGCCAGTTTCATCTCTTCGTTAATTGCCGTGGCACCCACATCCAGCGCCCCGCGGAAAATAAACGGGAAACACAGCACGTTGTTCACCTGATTAGGGAAATCCGAGCGTCCGGTGCAGATAATCGCATCCGGCCGAACCTCTTTGGCCAGCGGCGGCATGATCTCCGGTTCGGGATTGGCGAGCGCCAGAATGAGTGGATTGGGTGCCATTTTCTTCACCATCTCTGGCGTCATCGCTTTCGGACCCGAGCAGCCGAGGAAGATGTCCGCACCGGCAATCACCTCATCCAGCGTACGCGCGCCTTTATCTTCTATGGCGTACTCGGCTTTGGTCGGCGTCATATTGGGTTCACGATCGCGGTAAATCACCCCTTTAGAATCACACACCACAATGTTGTGCTTCTGCATGCCGAGCGCCACCAGCAAATTCAGGCAGGCAATGGCTGATGCGCCCGCCCCAGACACCACCAGCCGCACATCTGAGATGGCCTTTTTCACGATGGTCAAACCGTTTAGCACCGCCGCAGTACAGATAATCGCGGTCCCGTGCTGATCATCGTGAAACACCGGAATCTTCATGCGCTCACGCAATTTCTGCTCAATGTAAAAGCACTCAGGCGCTTTGATATCTTCAAGGTTGATGCCGCCAAAGGTCGGCTCCAGCGCGGCGATTACCTCAATCAACTTATCCGGGTCCAGCTCATCCACTTCGATATCGAACACATCAATGCCGGCGAATTTCTTGAACAATACTCCTTTGCCTTCCATCACCGGCTTACCGGCCAGCGCACCGATATTGCCGAGACCGAGCACTGCCGTGCCGTTCGAAATCACCGCCACCAGATTGCCGCGTGCGGTGTATTTGTGCGCCGCCAGCGGATCGGCAGCAATCTCCAGGCAAGGTGCCGCCACGCCCGGCGAATAGGCCAGTGCTAAATCACGCTGCGTCGCCAGCGGTTTGGTGGGGGAAACCTGAATTTTTCCGGGAGTGGGATATTGGTGGAAATCGAGCGCACTTTGCTTGAGTTGATCGTCCATTTGGCATCCTTTGGCACGGCTGAAAAAACACCAGTATAGGAATCTGCGGCACAAAAGAGGGTGAAGGCGCTCAAAGAACGAGGGCACAGATTGCCACGGCTTCGCCTGCGGCTTTGGCGCAGCCTGCTATTCTTAATGTTGGCAAAACACGTAGCTGAACCGATCAGGCACCCCCTTCCGTGACAGATGCCCTTCAGCGCCACAATCAGAGAAAACGCATTTTCTTCGTGCAACGTCTGTAGCACTGTGTTGAGCCACGACTCAACAGGAAAGGGCACGACTCGTTTGCCCACATTATTGCTAATCAAGGAGTTAAGCGATGAACCAGCTAGATGCATTGAAACAGTTCACCACCGTGGTGGCGGACAGCGGCGACATCGAATCCATTCGCCATTACCACCCGGAAGACGCGACCACCAACCCTTCGTTGATCCTGAAAGCTGCCGGTCTCGATGCTTATAAACATCTGATTGATGACGCTATCGACTATGCGAAAAAACAGGGCGGCAGCAAAGAGACGCAAATCATCAACGCCAGTGACAAAGTGGCGATCAACCTCGGTATGGAAATTCTGAAAAGCGTACCGGGCCGTGTTTCGACCGAAGTGGATGCGCGCCTCTCCTTCGATCGTGGCATGTGTGTCACCAAAGCGGAGAAACTGGTACGGATGTATGAAGAGAACGGCATTGATCGTTCGCGCATCCTGATCAAACTGGCCTCAACCTGGGAAGGGATCAAAGCCGCTGAAGAACTGGAGAAAAACGGTATCCAGTGTAACCTGACGCTGCTGTTCTCCTTTGCGCAGGCGCGTGCCTGTGCTGAAGCGGGCGTGTTCCTGATCTCCCCGTTTGTAGGCCGTATTTATGACTGGTACAACTCACGCAAACCGCTCGACCCGTATGTGGTGGATGAAGATCCTGGCGTGAAATCTGTGCGTCGTATCTACGATTATTACAAAAAGCATCGTTACAGCACCGTGATCATGGGAGCCAGCTTCCGTAAGGTTGAACAGATTCAGGCGCTGGCCGGCTGTGACCGTCTGACCATCTCCCCTAACCTGCTGGAAGAGCTGGCGAACAGCGATGCACCGCTGGAACGCAAGCTGGAGCCATCAACCGAAGGCTTCCACCAGCCTGCTCCGCTCTCTGAAGCGGAGTTCCGCTGGGAACATAACCAGGATCCGATGGCAGTGGAAAAACTGTCTGACGGCATCCGTCAATTCGCCATTGACCAGCAGAAGCTGGAAGATGTGCTGGCATCACGCCTGTAAATCACCACACTTCTCACGCCGGACGGGCGTCTGCCCGTCCGCTATTGCCCAATCACAAGGGAGTACCCTATGTCTTCACGCAGAGAGTTGGCTAACGCGATTCGTGCTTTGAGTATGGATGCGGTACAGAAAGCAAATTCCGGTCACCCCGGTATGCCGATGGGAATGGCTGATATCGCCGAAGTGCTATGGCGCGACGTTCTCAAACACAATCCCAACAATCCGGCGTGGGTTGACCGCGACCGCTTTATCCTCTCCAACGGCCACGGTTCGATGCTGCAATACAGCCTGCTGCACCTCACCGGTTACGATCTGCCGATGGAAGAGCTGAAAAACTTCCGCCAGCTGCATTCCAAAACCCCTGGCCATCCGGAAATTGGCTATACGCCAGGCGTGGAAACTACCACCGGTCCGTTGGGACAGGGTTTGGCCAATGCGGTGGGCATGGCCATTGCCGAGCGCACCCTGGCGGCGCAGTTTAACCGTCCCGGCCACGACATCGTCGATCATTACACCTATGTGTTTATGGGCGATGGCTGTTTGATGGAA
Source organism: Pantoea sp. JGM49 (assembly GCF_018257655.1). NCBI lineage: Bacteria > Pseudomonadati > Pseudomonadota > Gammaproteobacteria > Enterobacterales > Erwiniaceae > Pantoea > Pantoea sp. JGM49. The sequence goes on from NZ_JAERJM010000003.1 coordinate 292,042, forward strand.
GGTATTTCACATGAAGTCAGCTCGCTGGCCGGCACCCTCGGCCTCGGCAAACTGATTGGTTTCTACGATCATAACGGCATCTCGATTGATGGTGAAACCGAAGGCTGGTTCACCGATGACACGCACAAACGCTTCGAGGCCTACAACTGGCATGTCGTCGGCAGTGCAGCAGGCATTGATGGGCACGATCCGGAAGCTATCGCAGCCGCCATCAAAGAAGCGCAGAGTGTCACCGATAAGCCTTCGCTGATTATCTGCCGCACGGTCATTGGTTTTGGGTCGCCAAACAAAGCCGGTAAAGAAGAGTCACACGGCTCGGCACTGGGCGAGCAGGAAGTAGCGTTGACCCGTCAAAAACTCGGCTGGCACCATCCAGCGTTTGAAATCCCGAAAGAAATTTATCAACAGTGGGATGCCAAAGAAGCCGGCAGTCAGCGAGAGAAAGCCTGGGATGAGAAGTTTGCTGCCTATAAAGCGGCGCATCCAGATCTCGCCGCTGAGTTCAGCCGTCGTCTGGATGGCGGTATGCCCGCGCAATGGAGTGAGGCGACTCAGGCGTTTGTTGATGAGTTGCAGGCCAATCCGCAAAAAATCGCCAGCCGTAAAGCGTCGCAAAATACGCTGGAAGTGTACGGCAAACTGCTGCCCGAATTGCTGGGCGGTTCTGCTGACCTTGCGCCGAGTAACCTCACCATCTGGTCAGGTTCGAAATCGATTAAAGAAGACATCGCCGGTAACTACATTCACTACGGCGTGCGCGAATTTGGTATGACGGCGATTGGCAACGGTATTGCCCAACACGGCGGCTTTATTCCTTACACTGCCACCTTCCTGATGTTTGTCGAATACGCGCGTAATGCGGTGCGTATGGCGGCGTTGATGAAGGCGCGCCAGGTGCTGGTGTATACCCATGACTCGATTGGTCTGGGCGAAGATGGCCCGACGCATCAGCCGGTGGAACAGCTCGCCAGCCTGCGCGTGACGCCAAATATGAGCGTCTGGCGTCCGTGCGATCAGGTGGAAACGGCCGTGGCGTGGAAAGCCGCTGTTGAGCGCCATCATGGCCCGACCGCGCTGATTCTGTCGCGTCAAAATCTGCTGCAGCCAGAGCGCAGCAAAGCACAGGTGGCCGATATCGCCAAAGGCGGCTATGTGTTGCAGGATTGCGCGGGCACACCAGAAGCGATCATCATCGCCACCGGATCTGAGATTGAAATCGCGCTGGGCGCGGCGGATAAACTCGGTGCCAGCGGCCACAAGGTGCGCGTGGTGTCTCTGCCCTGCACCGACGTATTCGACAAGCAGGATGCAGCCTACCGCGAATCGGTGCTGCCATCCGGCGTAAAAGCGCGCGTGGCGGTAGAAGCGGGTATCGCCGATTACTGGTTCAAGTATGTCGGCCTGGATGGCGCGATTGTCGGCATGACCACCTTCGGTGAGTCTGCGCCGGCAGGCAAGCTGTTCCCGGAATTTGGCTTTACGGTGGAAAATATCGTGAGCCATACCGAAGCATTACTCAAGCCGCACTAATCGATCCGGCCCTGCGTCTTTTGACGTAAGGGCCGTTTTTTGATCACAGCCTGATACAGAAAAAAATCCTCCCTTCCCTCTTCACGCCTCGCACAAACTGATTACTATAAGCTTTCCTCCGAATCCTGTTGCGGACGCTTTCCCGTTGAAAAAACGTACTCCTTTTTTACTGGCCTTAATGGTTTCAGTGCTTCCATTAAAAAGCATGGCGCAGACGGTAGCCGATCCGCTGCTGGCCTCTCAGATCGTTGATCGTTATGCCGAGCATATCTTCTATGGCAGCGGCGCAACCGGCATGGCGCTGGTGGCGATTGATGGCAATCAGCGCGTATTTGCCAGCTTTGGCGATACCAGCCCTGGCAATAACGTGCGCCCTCAGCTCGACTCCGTGATTCGCATCGCCTCGCTGAGCAAATTGATGACCAGCGAAGTGATGGTCAAAATGGCGGAACGCGGACAGATTCGCCTTGATGACCCGTTGAGCAAGTATGCTCCGGCTGGCGCACGCGTCCCGAATTACAACGGTCAGCCGATTCGCCTGATCAACCTCGCTACCCATACCGGTAGCCTGCCGCGCGAACAGCCGGGCGGAAAACCGCATCGTCCGGTGTTTGTCTGGCCAACCAAAGCCGATCGTTGGCAGTGGCTGCAGGGTGCGCAATTGAAAGCCACGCCGGGAACACAAGCCTCCTATTCCAACCTCGGCTTTGACCTGCTGAGTGATGCGCTGTCGAAAGCGGCAGGCACGCCTTATCCCGCCCTGCTGCAACAGCTGGTGACGCGTCCGCTGGGAATGAAAGACACCACCTTTACGCCATCCCCCGATCAGTGCCAGCGCCTGATGATCCCTGAGAAAGGGGCCAGCCCGTGCAATAACACCCTGGCGGCAATTGGCAGCGGTGGCGTGTATTCAACGCCGGATGATATGGGCCGCTGGATGCAGCAATTCCTCAACTCGGCGGTTAATCACCGCACGCCGCAGGTTGATCGTCTGCAAACGCTGATCTATCGCCGTGACCAGTTGACCAAAGTGGAAGGTATGGATGTGCCTGGCCGTGCCGATGCCTTAGGCATGGGCTGGGTGTATATGGGGCCAAAAGAGGGACGTCCAGGGATTATCGAAAAAACCGGCGGCGGCGGCGGCTTTATTACTTACATGGCGATGGTGCCACAGAATAACGTCGGAGTATTTGTGGTGGTGACGCGTTCACCGCTGTCACGCTTCACACCGATGAGCGATGGCGTGAATAATCTGTTGGCGGAGTTGGTGGGCAATCAAAATGGCTCACCGATGATGATCAATGCCATACCTTCTCCCTAGATAGTTCGTGATGCAGAAAGGCGGCAATTGAATGAATCCCCAGGAGCTTACATCAGTAAGTGACTGGGGTGAATGAAAACAGCCAACGCATCTGCAGTGCGAATTATGACGGGGGCTGGCTGACCCACAGCGTGGGCCATTTATCACTGCTATGCCATGCGTCACAGGTTTTCTCTTCAGCATACTCTGCCAGCACAAAGTCATTTCCGTCGTACTGCCAACGCGTGGCGACACCACAATCTCCCAGACCGCGGCCTTTACTGAAGGTGTAAAGCAAACCGCTGCTGGCATCGAATTCAGCGTTCACCAACTCCATCTGATTGTCACTGCGTCCGGGTGGCGTGAATGGCAAGGTCAACGTCAGCCCGCGAGCAACGTAAGGCTGGCTACGCGTCACCTCAAAGGCCAAATCAATCACGTTATAGGCACCGGCTTCACAACTGATCAAAAGCAGCGCTTTAGTGTCGGTGAGCGGCGCTACACTCACTTCACGTCTCAGCGGATCGAGCGAACAGTTGTCGGTGTTAACCCGCCAGGTACCGTAATCAATTAACCCGCTGGTTTCTTCCTGAGTTAACGGCGCTGGCTGCGGTAAGCGAGCGGGCAGTTGCGGTACCTGCGGCACAGGGAGAACGTCCGATGGCGCGCGATCGCCCCGCTTCACCCAGGCGCTGGCACCATTTACCCGCCCCTGAACGTCATCCATCAACAATAGCGCGGCTTTCATGCCGCTGAGTGGGATAGTGGCTTTAGCCTGATAGGTCAGTTGCAGAGTATGGGCATCCAGCGTTTGCGCCAGAAATTCGTCGATGGCGATGGCATTACTGGTGGCGAGATGGTGTGGCTCCACGCTCCAGTGTTTGAGGTCTGGCGTCAGGCGACGTTGATCCAGCAGCAAATTTTCCTTCAGCGGTCCGCCGGGCAGCTCTCCGCTGTACGCGCTGCCGTAATCAATACGCAGCAGCGGGCGATCGTTAACACCAGCGCCACGTGATAGGGTCATCACTAATCCGTTGTCCCCCGGAAAGCTGCGTGCCACGCAAAAAGCCGCGTTGTTACAGGTGAGCTGCCAGTCAGAAAATGACTTTTGTAATGGCTCAGCCTGAACGCACGCGACAAACACAAAGGGCAATAAAAGCAGCGACTTCATCCAATAAGACATCAAAAAAAAAGGTCCCCAAATTCCCTGAAAAGAAATCATAGCGTAACGACAACGTGGTCAGCAGGCCGAAACTGTGAGCTGGCCCTAAAAGCGGTACTAACTGCTGAAAAAGCCGTCGCCTGAGGGCGATCTGAGGCTGGAGAAGCAAGAATTCCATCATCCATTTCGACTGATTTCCGCTCAATCGGATTCGTCGGACTGTGGAGTCATGTTTGTCTGAAAGCGTGTATCTGGGTAACACCTCCGTCCGCTCGACGTCATGCCGTCAAAGACGGGTTTGGCTAAAAACAATTTTGCGCACATCACAAATCGGTCAAATACACACAAACGGTCATACTCGGTCATGATAAGGTGTTTTCATACGGTAATAATTGTTTGCTACCGATCCCGCGATTTAGCGCTAACACGCGTGTTTATGTGAATCAGATCTCTATTACATGAAAAATAGACATCTCATTTACATAAAAATTTAACCCATATCACTCTAACGTCGCCGGGCATTTTGACCACTGCGGACTCGTGCGCAGTCCACATTTTCCCGCTGCGGTATCCAGTACTTTATAGCCATCGGAGGGAAGTCATGTTGCCGATTGAAAGACAGCAGCGAATTATTGACGAACTAAATTTAAATGGTCGGGTTATTGTCGCTGAATTAGTCACGTTGTGTCAGGTTTCGCAAGAAACGATTCGTCGTGATTTAACTCAGCTGGAGAAACGTGGGCTGTTGCAGCGTAGCCACGGCGGTGCAGTACCAGCAAAACGACAAGCCGCTAACATTCAGGGGAATACGAGGGGTGTCAACGAGTATGAATTATCTTTCCGCCAGCGCATGAATGAACATGTAGATGCAAAGATGGCAATAGCCAAACGTGCACTCGATTTCATCAGCCCCGGCGATTGTATATTACTCGACAGTAGCACCACTTGCTGGTATTTGGCGCGACAGCTACCGGATATTGAATTAACGGTATTAACCAACTCTATCAGAATTGTGCAAACCCTTGCGGCGCGCGGCAGTATCCGCACCATCTGTCTGGGGGGAGAATATTCTGACCGTTATGAAGATTTCCACGGTGTTGTCGCTGAACAGCCTTTACGGGAATTTCAGATCAATAAGATCTTTTTTTCCTGTAGCAGTTTAGGCAATGACGGTTATTTACGTGAAGGTAACGAAAACAACGCACATTTAAAACAACAGATGTTACTGGCAGCAGAAAGAAAACATCTGCTGCTGGATGCCAGTAAATTCCTGCGGCCCTCATTCGCGCGTATTTGTCATTATCGCGATGTGGACTTTCTCATCACTGACCAATTAAAAGACAAAGAGCTGGAACAAGAATTAGCCTGGAACGGCGTCAATATTATTGATTGCTCACAGCGCAACAATTCAATGCAGCTTATAAAAAATTAATCCGGAGTCTTTATGAAAAAACATCTTATCGCCTGTTCTCTGCTTGCTCTGTTTGCCGCTACCGGCGCGCACGCTGCTGACAAATTACGCATGGGCATCGTGGTGAAAATTGGCGGTATTCCATGGTTCAACGCCATGGAAGCGGGCATCAAGAGTGAAGCGGCGAAACGCGGCATTGATGCATGGATGGTAGGCCCAACCGCCGCCGACCCTGCCCTGCAGGTGCGTGCGATCGAAGATTTGATTGCGCAGAAAGTCGACATCATCGGCGTAGTACCGAATGACCCGAAAGTGCTGGAACCGGTACTGAAACGTGCACGTGAAGCCGGCATTCAGGTGATCACCCACGAATCACCGGATCAGAAAGGCGCGAACTGGGACTTCGAACTGGTGGATGCCCCGACTCACGGCATCAACCATATGAAAGCACTGGCGAAATGCATGCATGAAGAGGGCAAATACGCCATGTACGTCGGCAGCCTGACTGTGCCACTGCATCAACAGTGGACCGATGCCGCGCTGAACTACCAGAAAGAGCACTATCCAAAAATGCAGATGGTGACCGACAAGTTCGGCGTCGGCGAATCGCTGGATGACTCCATCCGTACCACTAACGAACTGATGTCCAAATACCCGGATCTGAAAGGCATTATGGCATTCGGCTCACAGGGCCCAATCGGTGCCGGTCGTGCAGTGATGAACCGCAACAAGATTGATCAGGTGTGCGTCATTGGCGCCTTCAGCCCAGGCCAGGGTGCTTCACTGGTGCAGCGTGGCGCGATCAAAGGCGGCTACATCTGGAACCCGCAAACCGCTGGCGAAGTGTTCGTGCGTATCGCCGACATGATGCAGAAGAAAGAGCCGATCACCGACGGTATGACCATCGACGGTCTGGGTAAAGTGAAAGTTGACGAGGCGACCCACACCATCCTCGGTAACAACACCGAAAGCCTGGATAAAGAAAACCTGCCAAAACTGGTGAAAATGGGGCTGTAATGATGAAAGAGGTGATCCCACAGACGTTAATTGCGCTCGACAACCTGTCGAAAAATTTTGGTGGCAACCGCGCACTGAGCGATATCTCGCTGAGCTTACTGGCGGGCGAAGTGCACTGCCTGGCTGGCACCAACGGCTGTGGCAAGAGCACCTTAATCAAAGTCATTTCCGGGGTACACGCCCCGGACAGTGGCAGCCGCATTACCCTGGGTGATGGCCCGACCTTCCCGCGTCTGACCACCCGTCAGGCGCGTGATTTCGGTATCCAGGTGATTTATCAGGATCTGTCGTTGTTCCCGAATTTGAGCGTGGCCGAGAACATCGCCTTTGAGCACAACCTTATTGGCCTGCTCGGCTGGCACCGCAAGGCGAAGCTGCGTGAAACGGCAACCCGTATTATTGAAGAATTGAAATTCGATCTCGATTTGGATGAGAAAGTCTCGGCGCTGTCGATTGCTGCACGTCAGCAGGTGGCGATTTGCCGTGCACTGGTCGCCGATGCGCGCCTGGTGATCATGGACGAACCGACGGCTTCTCTGACCCGCACCGAAGTAAACCAACTGCTGCGCACTGTGCGCTACCTGAAAGACAAAAACATCTGCGTGGTGTTCGTCAGCCACCGTCTGGATGAAGTATTAGAGATTTCGGATCGCGTGACCGTGATCCGTGACGGACGCAAGATGGGCTGCTGGCCCGCTAAAGAGATGACGCCACATCATCTGACTGAACTGATGACCGGGCTGAAACTCGATTATCAACTGAAAGCGCCAACGCGTAATGCCGACCGCGCCATTCTCGAAGTCGAGAACCTGACACGCGCCGGTCAATACCATGACGTCAATTTCAAGCTGTATCAGGGCGAAGTACTCGGCCTGTGCGGCCTGCTCGGCTCCGGTCGTACCGAACTGGCACTGTCGCTGTTTGGCATGACCAAACCCGATAGCGGCAAAATCTGGCTCGACAGCAAGCCCGTGCGTTTCCGCGGTCATGAAGATGCCATCAAAGCCGGTATCGGTTATGTCTCCGAAGACCGCTTAACCCTCGGTCTGGTGCAGCAGCAATCGGTGGCTGACAACATGGTGCTGCCGATCCTCGACAAACTGCAAAACCGTTTTCACATCATCGACGAATACCGCAAGAACAAGCTGATCCTGCAATGGATTCAACAGCTCGGTGTGCGCGTGGCCGATCCCAATCTGGCGATCTCTACCCTCTCCGGCGGCAACCAGCAAAAGATTGTGCTGGCGAAATGGGTGCTGACCCAGCCGCGCATTCTGATTCTGGACTCGCCGACCGTGGGCGTGGATGTCGGCGCTAAAGCCAGCATCTATCAGCTGATCCACGAGCTGGCGAAGGAAGGTCTGTCGATCATTCTGATTTCCGATGAAGTGCCAGAGGTTTGGTACAACTGCGACCGCATTCTGCACTTCCGTGATGGCACCGTTCATGCCGAATACCAACCCGATACCGTTGAGCAAGAACAGCTGGCGGAGGTGATCAATGCCTGATTTTTCTCGTTTACGCCCGCACTCCAGTCAAGGCTGGCTGGCGTGGGTGCTGCTGGCTTTCATCCTGTTTTTCTCGGTGGCCAGCGACCAGTTCCTCTCCGTACAGAACCTGCTGGATCTGGCCGAAAGTTACGCGGTGACCGGTATTTTTGCCCTCGGCCTGTTTGTGGTGCTGGTGACCGGCGGGATCGATATCTCCTTCGCCGCGGTGGCGTCGGTGGTGCAATACCTGATCGCTTCGCTGTTTGTGCAGTTCCAGTTTGATAACGCGGCGCTGAGCATCCTGCTGGCGATTGTCTGCGGCACCACCTTTGGCGTGATTAACGCCCTGCTGATTACCTCGCTGCGCGTGGTGTCGATCATCATCACCATCAGTATGCAGTCGCTGCTGTTTGGTCTGCTGATGTGGGTGACCGGCGGTAAGAGCCTTTATTCCCTGCCGGACTGGTGGATCACGCTGCGCAGCGTGCTGCCCTTCACCTGGCAAGGCAACAGTTTCCAGATTGGCCTGCCGCTGATCACCATGCTGGTGATTGCCGGACTGACTGCGCTGCTGCTCAACAAAACCAACCTCGGCCGCCAGCTGTATGCGGTGGGCGGCGATGCGGAATCCGCACGTCGTATCGGGATTCGTGTCGGTCTGATTCACGTTTTCGCTTACGGCTGGCTCGGTGCGATGGCGGCGATTGGCGGCCTGGTGCAGGTGTATCGCATGGGTGAAGTGGTACCGAATGCGTTAGTCGGTGGCGAGCTGGATGTACTGGCGGCCACGGTACTGGGCGGTGCCAGCCTGATGGGCGGTAAAGGTACGGTGAGCGGCACACTGATGGGCGTGTTCCTGATCGCCATCCTGAAGAACGGCCTCAACCTGATTGGCGTCTCCAACTACTTCATGAACATCGTGGTAGGCGGCGTGATCATGGTGGCGATTGCCGTCACTCACTACAAAAAACGTAAAGAAACTGACGTCAGTTTCGTCTGACAGGAGCATTCACATGAAATCACTCTCTGCTCTGCGTCCGGACGGCACCAATATTGGCCTGATGCTGCTGATTGCGCTGGCGCTGGCAATCTTCACCTTCATGCTGCCGGGCCGCTTTATGACCGACTCGACCTTTATGAGCATGGCATTCCAGCTGCCGGAACTGGGCTTGCTGACGCTGGCCATGTTTATCGCCATCCTCAGCGGCGGCCTGAACCTGGCGATTATCGCTACCGCCAACCTGACTGCACTGTTTATCGCCTGGACGCTGATGAGCGCCCTGCCCGCCGATGCCGGCACCGGCCAGCAACTGCTGTGGCTGTTTATCGCCATCGTCGGCGCAATGCTGATTGCCGCCTTTATCGGTGTCATCACCGGTGTGATGGTGACGCGAATTGGTGCTCACCCGATTCTGGTGACGCTGGCAACCATGATGACGCTGAACGGCATCGGCATCTGGCTAACCAAAGGTGCCGCTGTCAGCGGCATGCCATCGGTGGTGCAGGCACTCGGTTCCAACACGCTGTTGGGTATGCCATTGCCGTTATGGGTGTTCCTGATTGCCGCTGCGCTGCTGGCGCTGTTCCTGGGCAAAACCCGCGCCGGTAAATGCATCTACATGGGCGGCAGCAACATTAACGCCACCTGGTTCAGCGGCATCAACACGCATCGCATGGTGGTACTGGTGTACGTCATCTCCAGCCTGCTGTGCGTGTTAGCCGGATTGATCATGATGGCGCGATTTAACTCAGCGCGTATGGGTTACGGCGATGCGTATCTGCTGCTGACCGTGCTGGCGATTATTCTCGGCGGCACCGACCCGAACGGTGGCTTCGGCCGCGTCACGGGGGTGGTACTGGCGCTGATTGCCCTGCAAGTGCTCTCTACCGGTTTCAATCTGATGAACATCAGCCAGCACGTAAGCCTGGCGATGTGGGGCGCTGTGCTGATTGTGGTACTGGCCTTCAAACAATTCAAAGCCCGTTTTAATGAACATCGTGCCGTCAAGCTGAGCAAGCTCGCTGCGGCCCTTAATCCTCTGACCGAAAAAAAGGAAGTCTAATGCGTATTCAAGTCTCCCCGTCGTTGATGTGTATGAATCTGATGGAGATCAAGCACCAGCTGGAAGTGCTGGACTCCCGCGCAGACTTCCTCCATATCGATATCATGGACGGTCACTACGTTAAGAACATCACGCTGTCGCCGTTCTTTATTGAGCAGATTCGTCCACACACCAAAGTGGCGCTGGATGTGCATTTGATGGTGGAACACCCGACCGACTTCATTGAAGTGATTGCCAAAGCGGGTGCCGACTACATCTGCCCACATGCAGAAACCATCAACCGCGATGCGTTCCGCGTGATCAACCTGATTCGCAGCTTTGGCAAGAAAGTCGGCGTGGTGCTGAACCCGGCCACACCAGTATCGTTTATCCATCACTATATTCATCTGCTGGACAAAATCACCGTGATGACCGTGGATCCTGGCTATGCCGGACAGCCATTCATCCCGGAAATGGTCGCCAAAGTGCAGGAACTGAAAGCCCTGAAGCAGCAGCATGGCCACAAATATCTGATTGAGATCGATGGTTCCTGCAACACGCGCACTTACAACACGCTGGTTGGAGCAGGTGCAGAAGTACTGATCGTCGGTACCTCGGGCCTGTTTAACATCCATGACGATCTGGCAACGGCCTGGGACATGATGCGTGACAGCATTGATGAAGCTCAGGGCCTGGCGAAGGTATCCGCATGATTCCACGCTGGCTGGGCATCGACATTGGCGGCACCGGCACACGTCTGCAGCTGATGGAAGAGGGACGCATCTGGTCCAGCTTCCGCAAGGTGCCGACGGCCAGCTGGGCGCAGCAGCCCGACGCATTGACGGCACTCGGGCAGTTAATCAGTGAAACACTGGAGCAGCAACCGGTGAGCGGCGTGATGCTGGGATTGCCGGGCATTCTCAGCCGCGATCGTCAGCAGGTGATTTCGCTGCCGTTTATTCAGGCGCTGGATCATCAGCCTGTGGCGGCGATCCTCACCGAGCGTCTTGGCGTGCCAGTGGCGATGGATAAAGATGTTAACCATCTGATGATGTGGGATTTAATGCAGCTGGAGCAGTTGCCGGATATCGCGGTAGGTTTGTATCCCGGTACCGGTATGGGCAACAGCTTGTGGATCAATGGTCGCTTTTACCACGGCCAGCACGGCGGCGCGGGTGAATTGGGCCATGTGCCGATTGCCGGTAACGATCTACCCTGCCCGTGCGGCAACCGGGGTTGTGCGGAGACGGTGACTTCGGGCCATTGGTTGAGTCACTGGGCTAAGGCTCACGTGCCGAATACCGATATGTCGGCGCTGTTTACGCAACATGGCGACCATCCGGAGTTGCAGGCATTTGTTTATCGTTTGGCGCAGCTGATTGCCACCGAAATGAACATCCTCGATCCCGAATACCTGATTCTGGGTGGCGGAGTGCTGGCGATGGCGGACTTCCCGCTGGCGCAGTTACGCAGTCAGATTCAGCAGCATCTGCGTCCACCGGCCACGCGTGACAATTTGAAGATCGTGTTTAGTCAATCCACCGATCACACCGGCTGTCGCGGTGCCTGTTTAGCCGCCGAACGCCTGTTCAGGAGTGCATGATGAAAGGAAAAGTGTGTGTGTTTGGCTCGTTCAACCTCGACGTCGTCGCGGTGATGAACCGCTTCCCGATGCCGGGTGAATCACTGACTGCCCATAACAGCATGATGGGACCGGGCGGCAAAGGCGCAAACCAGGCCACGGCGGCGCTGCGTGCCGGGGCGCGCGTGCACTATATCGGCAAGGTCGGTAATGATGATTTTGGCACTTTCGCCCGTCGTCACCTCGAAAAAACCGGCTTTGATGCGATTACGCTGTTTACCTGTAAAGAGAAGCCTACCGGCAACGCACTGATTTATGTGGCCGGGGATGATGCTGAGAACATGATTTCGGTGTTCCCAGGCGCGAACACCACGGTGACGGCGGCGGAAGTGTCGCGCTGTCAGCCTACGGTAGCCGCAGCAGATATCTTGTTGGTGCAGCTAGAGAACAACCTGAATGCCATTCAGCGCATGATTGATAATGCGCGTGCGGGTGGCACCTTTGTGATTTTAAACCCGGCGCCGTGGCAAAAAGTGAGTGATGCACTGCTGGCGAAGGTGGATTTACTGACGCCCAATAGCACCGAAGCGATGCAGATTACCGGCGTAAAGGTGACGGATTTTGCCAGTGCGCAGAAAGCCGCAGAAGTGATGCACCGCAAAGGCGCGCGTCAGGTGATTATTACCCTGGGGATGGCGGGCGCCCTGTTGTCCAATGCGGAACAGCAGCCGCTGCGCATTCCGCTGTTCCCGGCACAACCGCTGGATACCACCGGCGCGGGCGATGCGTTTAACGGTGCGCTGGCAGCGCGTTTAGCGTCTGGCGATGAACTGCCACAGGCGGCTCTGTTCGCTTCGGCGTTTGCTTCGTTATGTGTCGAGCGTTCTGGTGCGGCTAATTCAATGCCTTCGTACGCCGAAGCGCTGGCGCGTATGCAGGCACATCCGGAGTGCGTGCCCGAGCCGTTGGAAGTGATGGCTTGAATGACTGTGGGCGGCCATGAAAGTCGCCCTTAATGATGCACCGGTCAGGCTTTTAACCAACCTGCAATCTGCGCATATTGCAGCAGCATAATCGCTTTACCGTCGAGGATGCGGCCATCTTTCACCATCGCCAGCGCTTGCGGGAAAGGCAACTCCAGCACGGTAATCTCTTCATCTTCTACGCCACCACCGGCATTGGCGCGCATTGCATCGCTATACTCTGCCGCGAAGAAATGGACGATTTCTGTTACGCCACCCGGTGACATATAGGCTTCAAACAGCTTCTCGACCTTGCCGACCTCATAACCGGTCTCTTCGATGGCTTCTTTGCGGATGCAATCTTCCGGCGTGTCGTTATCCAGCAGCCCCGCGCAGGTCTCAATCAATTCACCGCTGGCATTACCGTTAACGTAAGTCGCAATGCGGAACTGACGAATCAGCAGCACGGTATTTTTATCGCGGTTATAAAGCAGGATGGTGGCGCCGTTGCCGCGATCATAGACTTCGCGTTTGTGGCGGATGACTTCGCCGTTGCTACGGGTCAGTTCGTAGGTGAAGTTACGCAGGATAAAGTAATTATCTGACAGTAACTTATCTTTAATGATGTTGATCTTTAACGACATGGCCGCTCCACCGCTTAATGAGGGAGCCTGAGATAATAGGCGTTAGCGGCGGGGAAAACTATCTGAATTCGAGCGGTCAATGCGCAATGATGGGCGAGAACGGTCGCGCAATACGTTGCGCCGCTACGACAGGGTGCAGGGAAAACTATCTGAATTCGTGCGGTCAATGCGCAATGAAGGGCGAGAACGGTCGCGCAATACGTTGCGCCGCTACGACAAGGTGCAGAGAGAAGTAGCGGCGCGATTTATCGCGCGAATTGATGACAATGCGAAAATCAAAAACCGTTCTTTTGCGCGCTCATATCCGGCAGATGGTGCGCAATACCTTTGTGGCAATCAATACAGGTTTGCCCATCCTCCACCGCTTTGCTGTGCATTTTTGCTGCCACGGTCTTCTGCGCGGTGAAATCCATGTACTCGAAGTTGTGGCAGTTTCGGCACTCCTGCGAGTTATTATTTTTCATCCTGCGCCACTCATTCTGTGCCAGCTCGATACGCGTCTCTTCAAACTTCTGCGGTGTGTCGATCAGGCCGAAGATCTTGGCGTACACCTCTTTGCTGGCTTGCAATTTGCGCAGCATTTTCGGGCCCCATTCGTGCGGCACATGGCAATCCGGGCAAGTGGCACGCACGCCGCTGCGGTTGTTGTAGTGCACCGTCTGCATGTATTCCTGATACACATTGTTGCGCATCTCATGGCAGCCAATGCAGAACTGCTCGCGGTTGGTCATCTCCATTGCGGTATTAAAACCGCCCCAGAAAATAATCCCACCGGCAAAACCCAAAATCAGCAGCGTGCCGAGTGCTAAGCGGCTGGGGCGTCGCCACCAGCGCCAGATGCGTAATAATCTCTGTTTCATTGATATCCTCACTGCCCAAAGCCGTTGGCCGGTTTAAAGGTGTTCTCCACCACCGGTTTGGCATCGGTCTGCGGGACGTGGCACTGCAAACAGAAGTAGCGGCGCGGCGATACCGTGCTGCTCACCAGGCCATCACGATCGGTAAAGTGTGTTGGGCTCACGCGCGGTGCGCCGGTGGTCAGGTAACTTTGCGTGCCGTGGCACTGCAGGCAGCGGTTGACGTTTTTCGTCACCTGGTAGCCATCAACGCTGTGCGGGATCACCGGCGGCTGATTCACGTAGTTCAGCGGTTTGCGGCTCTGCTCTTTCGGTTGATGGATCGTGCCCTGCTGCGTGGCCGTGACTTCCGGGGATTGTGTGAGATCCACTTCATGACCCGCGTAAACCACGCCGCCCAGCGTCAGGGCGGCAACGGTGATAAGAGTAAATAAGGGTTTCATTGCATCCTGCCTTAAATTTTGACCAGCTTAACGGCGCATTTTTTGTAATCGGTCTGCTTCGATAGCGGATCGGTGGCATCCAGCGTGACGTTGTTGGCCAGCACGCCAGCATCAAAGAACGGCATAAACACCAGCCCTTTTGGCGGTTGATTACGTCCGCGCGTTTCGACCGTGGCGACGGTTTCGCCACGGCGTGACATCACGCGGACCTTCTCGCCACGGCGGAAACCGCGATCTTTGGCGTCCAGCGGATGGATATACAGCAGCGCCTGCGGCACGGCACGATGCAGCTCCGGCACGCGACGCGTCATGGTGCCGGTGTGCCAGTGTTCCAGCACGCGGCCGGTACAGAACCACATATCGTACTCGGCGTCCGGTGCTTCAGCGGGCGGCTCATACGGCAGGGCAAAAATGGTGGCTTTGCCATCTGGTTTGCCATAGAAACGCACGCCCTCGCCCGCTTTGACGTAGCTGTCAAAGCCTTCGCGGTAGCGCCAGCGCGTTTCTTTGCCATTCACCACCGGCCAGCGCAATCCGCGCGCTTCATGATAGGCATCGAATGGCGCCAGATCGTGACCGTGTCCGCGACCAAAGCTGGCATACTCTTCAAACAGGCCTTTTTGGATGTAGAAGCCAAAATCGCGCGCCTCGTCGTTCAGTCGATCGTCGGCCACTTCGCTCAACGGGAATTGATTAACCTGGCCGTTGGCGTACAGCACGTCATACAAGGTTTTATCTCGCAGCTCTGGCTGTTGGGCAATCAACGCTTCCGGCCAGACCTCTGCTACGCGGAAACGCTTAGCGAAATTCACCATCTGCCACAGATCCGATTTGGCCTCACCCGGTGCTTTCACCTGTTGGTGCCAGAACTGAGTACGACGCTCGGCGTTGCCGTAAGCACCCTCTTTCTCCACCCACATCGCCGTCGGCAGGATCAAGTCCGCACACAAAGCACTGACGGTGGGATAAGGATCGGACACCACGATAAAGTTGCGTGCATCACGCCAGCCTGGCATGCGCTCCTGCGTCAGGTTCGGGCCCGCCTGCATGTTGTTGTTACACATCACCCAGTACGCATTCAGTTTGCCGTCTTTCAGCGCGCGATCCTGAGCGACCGCATGCAGGCCGATTTTGGCGGGAATGGTGCCCTGCGGCAGCTTCCACAGTTTCTCAGCCGTCGCACGGTGCTTATCGTTATTCACCACCATGTCTGCGGGCAGGCGATGCGAGAAGGTGCCGACTTCACGTGCGGTTCCGCACGCGGAGGGTTGCCCGGTGAGCGAGAAGGGACCGGTGCCGGGGCGCGAGATTTTTCCGGTCAGCAGATGGATGTTGTAGCACAGGTTATTGGCCCACACGCCGCGCGTATGTTGATTAAAGCCCATGGTCCAGTAGGAGACCACGTTGATGTTTGGGTCGGCATAGAGTTCGGCCAGCGCAATCAGCTGATCCTGCTCTACACCGCTCATCTCACTGGCTTTCTCTACCGTGTATTCGGCAACGAATTTGGCGTACTCGTCGAAGCTGATCGGCGTGGATTCGCCGCTATCCGGGTTTTTCGCTGAGGCCTGACGCGGATCGCTTGGGCGCAATCCATAGCCGATATCCGTGACGCCTTTACGTAGCGTCACGTGATTCTGCAGGAAGGTTTTATCGACTTTGTTGTTCTGAATGATGTAGTTGGCGATGAAGTTAAGAATCGCCAAATCGCTTTGCGGCGTAAACACCATGCCGTTATCAGCCAGTTCAAAACTGCGATGACGGTAGGTAGAGAGCACCGCGACTTTAACATTGTCATCGCTCAGGCGACGGGCCGTCAGGCGTGACCAGAGAATCGGATGCATCTCGGCCATGTTCGAGCCCCACAGCACAAAGGCATCGGCCACTTCGATGTCATCGTAGCAGCCCATCGGTTCATCCATGCCGAAGGTACGCATAAAGCCCACCACCGCCGAGGCCATGCAGTGACGCGCATTAGGATCGAGATTATTGGTGCGGAAACCGGCTTTCATCAATTTAGAGGCGGCATACCCTTCCCATACCGTCCATTGACCGGAACCGAACATGCCGATGGATTCAGGCCCGTTGGCTTTTAGCGCCGCTTTGAACTTCTGTTCCATGATGTCGAAGGCCTGATCCCAACTCACCGGGGTAAACTCGCCTTCTTTGTCGTAGTGGCCATCGGTCATGCGCAGCAACGGCTGCGTCAGGCGGTCTTTTCCGTACATGATCTTGGGCAGGAAATAACCTTTGATGCAGTTCAACCCACGGTTTACTTCCGCCTGCGGATCGCCCTGTGAGGCCACCACGCGTCCCTCTTGCGTGCCCACCAGCACGCCACAACCGGTGCCACAAAAACGACACGGCGCCTTTTCCCAGCGGATCGGGGCGCCCAGTGCGGTCACGGCTTTGGTGACGCTGGGAATAGTGAGTCCGGCGGCCACTGCCGCCGCTGCGGCCGCATTGGCCTTCATAAATTCTCGACGACTGACTTTCATGATGCTTCCTTGTGACGATATTCCGTTTCGTCTTGCTGGTGATACACCAGAGAAACGGCCAATACATGCGGGATATTGCGGGTGGCTTCGATGTTATTCAGCAAGGCGCGACTATCAGCAGCACCCAGGGTCACGGCCAGCGTGCCGCGTGCACTGTCTTCGGCGGCGATTTCGCAATCAGAAAGCAACAGCAATGCCTGCTTTACCGCCGGGATGGCGTGAGATCGCGCCTGGATGACCAGACCGCATACGTGCCAACTGCTTTCAGGGAGAATGGAGTGCGTCATGCGCTCACCTCGTTTAGCCAGCTTGAGATGAGGCGTAAAATACCCTGAGCTTTTGCAGGGCTATATCACCCGAAAGGTGTATATCCCGATGTGGGATCAAGGGAAGGACAATTGAAATGAAAACGGGGGCCAAAAGGCCCCCGTTGATGAGAATGGCTGCGATTAACGCGAGCTATCTTCCGCCAGCTTAGCTGCCCCATCATCCTGTTCGTCATGATGATGGTCGTGCTCTTTCATGGCTTCCGCATGCACGCGTTTGCGCACACCGAACCAGCCCAGCACCAGTACCACGGCAATCAGTGGGATGGATGCAATAGTGTAGGTACCGTTTGGATAATCAAACGCCATCAACACCAGCACGCTCACCAGGAACAGCAGCGTCAACCATGAAGTGAACGGTGCCCACGGCAGCTTGAAACTGACGTCTTCCGCTTTACCTTCTTTAATCGCTTTGCGCAGACGCATCTGGCACACCACGATAAAGCCCCAGGAAGAGATGATGCCCAGTGAAGCCACGTTCAATACGATCTCAAACACCTGCGATGGCACATAGTAGTTGAGCACCACACCGACCACGTACACCGCGATGGTAACGAGGATACCGGCGAACGGCACCTGCTGTTTGCTCATCTTCGACATGAACTGAGGCGCAGAACCGCCCATCGACATGGAGCGTAGAATACGACCGGTGGAGTACAAGCCCGAGTTGAGGCTCGACAACGCTGCGCTCAGCACCACGATGTTCATCACGCTACCAATGTAAGGTACGCCCAGTTTGGAGAAGAAGGTCACAAACGGACTCTGCCCTGCCTGATAGGCGTTCCATGGCAGCAGCAGTACCAGCAGCACCACCGAACCGACGTAGAAGAGACCAATACGCCAGATCACGCTGTTGATGGCTTTAGGCAGCATGGTTTTCGGGTCTTTACACTCCCCGGCCGCGGTGCCCACCAACTCAATCGAGGCGAAGGCAAACACCACGCCTTGCACCAACACCAGCGCCGGCAGCAAGCCGTGCGGGAAGAAACCGCCGTTGTCCGTGATCAGATGGAAGCCGGTGGTATTGCCGTCTAGCGGTTTACCGCTGCCGAGGAACACCACACCGACGATCAGGAACACCACGATCGCCAGCACTTTCACCAATGCGAACCAGAACTCCATTTCGGCGAACCACTTCACGCCGATCATGTTCATGGTACCGACAATCGCCAGAGCGCCGAGAGCAAACACCCACTGCGGCACATCACCAAACGCGCCCCAGTAGTGCATATACAACGCAACTGCGGTGATATCCACGATACCGGTCATCGCCCAGTTAACGAAGTACATCCAGCCTGCCACGTATGACGCTTTTTCCCCGAGGAATTCGCGTGCATAAGAAACAAAGCTGCCGCTTGATGGGCGGTGTAATACCAGTTCGCCCAACGCACGAAGGATAAAGAAGGAGAAGATACCGCACACCAGATAAACCAGTGCCAGAGCAGGACCAGCCATCTGCAAGCGCGCGCCTGCACCAAGGAACAGGCCGGTACCGATGGCACCGCCAATGGCGATCATTTGTACCTGACGGTTACCCATTGCTTTGTGGTAACCGCTGTCGTGGGAATTGAGCCAGCGTCTTTTCGCAGCGCGTTGTTCGGCTGCGGTTTTTTTAGTTGAATTCATAGCTTTCCTGTTTGTCCTGACCATCAATCATCGCCTGACCAATCGTTTGCGTGCGGCGGTGCGAAATGGGGTAAAACCCGCTACCGATACGGCGGAACGATGTCGCGCGGTGAGCCGGGAATTTACGGCGATGAATCCTACCCGTTCTGCATGAACGAAGCAAAAAATACCGTTTGGTTGCACGAGTTGATTTGTAAGAATCGGTCGCGGTGCACAAAAAAACCGGCCAGTGAATGGCCGGTAAAGGGGTGGCTACAGGGAAAAACTACGGGAGGGGATTAACGGTAAATCTCTGCGGTGCCGCTCCACAGGCTGGAATCGCCTGGGTTTTGCACGCCAATTACGCGGTAATGGCTGGCGCCCATATCTTCCGCTTTCTGCGACAGCTGGCGGGTTGCATCATCGATGGAACCGCGAACGCCGCTGATGGAAACGGTACCGCTGCTTTGCAG
Organism: Pantoea sp. JGM49; assembly: GCF_018257655.1. Classification (NCBI taxonomy): domain Bacteria; kingdom Pseudomonadati; phylum Pseudomonadota; class Gammaproteobacteria; order Enterobacterales; family Erwiniaceae; genus Pantoea; species Pantoea sp. JGM49. The sequence goes on from NZ_JAERJM010000003.1 coordinate 311,384, forward strand.
GTTTTCCGCCTGCTCAGCACTTAAGGGTTGCGCGGCGAAGGCCGTGAAACTTGCGGTGGCAAGCAGTGCAGCAGTCAGAATGGCAATGGGTGTCTTCATCATTTGCTCCTGTTGTCGTCCGTTCATAAAAGTGATTACGCTACAAATTATCAGCGAAGTAATGAAAAGCAGGCACAGCTGGCCGTAAAGCCGTTCAATAATTCGCCAGCTAACGACATGCAATCCAGGGAAAGGTAAAGAGAAGTGGATTTCTCTGCTAAAAGTAACCTGATGTGACGATTCCGGCTCGCTGTCTGCCTGACGCTGCCTTATAATCCCACGCTCTTATAAGGGTTTTATTGTGATAGTGAAACGTCCTGTTACCCGCACCATGGCCCGTGCTTTGAGCGCGATTGTGTTGTTATCGCTGCTCACCACCGGCCTGGCGCTGTTAACGCTCTCTAGCAGTTTACGTGATGCCGAAGCGGTGAATGTCGCCGGTTCGCTGCGCATGCAAATATACCGCCTCGCCTGGGATAGCACGCGCGATCCGCAGCAGCTGGCGCAGCACATCCAAATCTATCAGCAAACCCTCAGCTCACCGGCTCTGCAGCATCTGGAGCGCCCGTGGGTGCCGAAGGAAGTCGCCAGCCGCTATCGCTATCTGCGCGATAGCTGGCCGCAATTGCAACAAACGCTACAGCCCGAGCGCGCGCAGATCTATCAGCAACGCGTTGCCGGGTACGTCAGTGAAATCGACCGTTTTGTGCTGGCACTGCAACATTACGCCGAACTGAAAATGCATCTGGTGGCGGCCAGCAGCCTGTTCGGCTTTTTGGCGATTGTGGCACTGGCGCTTTGGACCATCCGCTTTATTCGTCGCAACGTGGTGCGCCCGCTGGATTCACTGGTCACGGCCAGCCAATACGTTGAGCAGGCGAATTTCAGCTTTCCGCCGTTATCGATTTCCCAACCCACAGAACTCGGCGTGTTAGCTCAAGCCTTTACCACCATGGCCGAACGGCTGCACTCGCACTATCGCCTGCTTGAGCTGGCGGTACGCAATAAAACGGAAGATCTCACCCAAGCCAATCGCACGCTGAAATTACTCTATGAAAGCTCACAGATCCTCACCAGCAGCCCACTGAACCCAGAGTTGTTCCAGGGATTGCTGCGGCTGGTGCAACGTCGTGAAGCGTTGACCGTATTGAGCATCACCAGCGACGGCATTAATTTTCAGGCGGGCGTGGCGGAAGACGATCTCGAATGGCAAAGTTTGCCGTTGCAGCAAGAGGACCAACGACTCGGCGAACTGTGCTGGCAAACGCGGCGAGCGCCTCCTGCCGATGAACTGATGCAAAGCCTGGCCCACATGCTGGCGCGCTCGCTATGGATTTGGCAGACGCAAAAACAGTACCAGCAGATGCTATTAATAGAAGAGCGATCAACTATCGCGCGTGAGCTGCATGATTCGCTGGCGCAGTCGCTCTCTTTCCTGCGCATTCAGCTCACGCTGCTGCGCCGCAATGTCGATAATACCCAGCCTCAGGCGCAATCCATTATTGCCGAATTTGATCGCGCATTGGCCGAGGCCTATCAGCAGCTACGCGAATTGCTCACCACCTTCCGACTGACCATTGAACAGGCGGATTTAGTGCAGGCGATGCAGGCCATGATCGCCCCGCTGCAGGAACAATCGCAGGCCGCGATCACCTTCGATTATCAATCGGGCCTGCAAACGCTGGATGCGCAACAGCAGGTACATGTGCTGCAGATCGCACGTGAAGCCCTGCTGAACGCCATTCGTCACGCACAGGCGCAGCAAATCCATATTTTTTATCAGCGCGATGAAGACGCATTCCATTTGCTGACGATTGAAGATGACGGTTGCGGCATCCGTAGCCTGGAAGAACCTCCAGGCCATTACGGTCTGACGATAATGGCGGAGCGCGCTGCCCGGCTTTCTGGCAGCTTACTGATTACTCCGCAGACGCGTGGCACGCGCGTTACGCTGCGTTTCCCACCGCGACCGGCACACCGGCTGGCTTAACGCGATACACTTATGTTGAATGGACTTTGACTGGAGAATTTATGGCCCCCTCTTCCCTGACTATTATGATCGTTGACGATCATCCGCTGATGCGTCGTGGCATCCGCCAACTGCTGGCACTGGAACCACGTCTGGAAGTGGTGGCCGAAGCCAACAACGGTACAGAAGCGCTGGCTGAAGCACGTCGCCTCTCGCCCGATGTGATATTGCTCGATCTGAACATGAAAGGCATGTCGGGTTTAGATACCCTGAAAGCCCTGCGCCATGAAGGGATCGCTTCGCGCATATTGGTGCTGACCGTTTCCGACGCACGCAATGATATTTACGCCATGGTCGATGCCGGCGCTGATGGCTATTTGCTGAAAGACAGTGAGCCGGAATTATTGCTGGCGCAGGTCATGCGCGGTGCAATGGGTGAGAATGTGTTTAGTGAAGTGGTGGCAGAATATCTGGCAACGCGCCAGCCGAGCGCCAATCCTTTCAAACAACTCACCGAGCGTGAACTGGATGTATTGCAGGAAGTGGCGCGCGGGTTATCTAATAAAGAGATTGCCGCCACCTTGCATATTTCCGAAGAAACGGTAAAAGTGCACATCCGCAATCTGCTGCGTAAACTGGACGTTCGTTCACGCGTCGCCGCCACAGTGCTCTGGCTCGAGAGCCGCAATGTGTAGCAGCGCACAGAAAACCAGCACGACATTTACACTTTCTCCATAATTTATCCACGATTCTCTAATTTGCGCCGCGTACAGTAGGCAGCATCAGGAGTTTTTGGGATAGCACCTTGCACTCCGCCGACGTGAAGCCGACTGCGCTTCACGTTTTACATAATAAAAGTAAAAAATACGCAGCTGAGGAGTGTCGGTTCCATGTCGAATTTTTTTATCGACCGCCCCATTTTTGCCTGGGTTTTGGCTATTTTGCTTTGTCTTTGCGGCACACTAGCGATCATCTCCCTGCCCATTGAGCAGTATCCCGACCTCGCACCGCCTAACGTGCGTATTACTGCCAATTATCCCGGTGCCTCTGCGGAAACGCTGGAGAACACCGTTACCCAGGTTATCGAACAGAACATGACCGGTATCGATAACCTGATGTATATGTCCTCAAACAGCAGTAACACGGGGCAGGCGCAAATCACCCTCACCTTTACCGCTGGCACCAATCCTGATGAAGCCCGCCAGCAGGTACAAAACCAGCTACAATCCGCACTGCGTAAATTACCCGCCGCCGTTCAATCTCAGGGCGTCACGGTGAATAAAACCGGTGACAGCAATATCCTGATGATTGCGTTTGTCTCTACCGACGGAAGTATGGACAAACAGGATATTTCAGATTATGTCGCCAGTAACATTCAGGATCCGCTGAGCCGCATCGATGGTGTGGGTCAGGTTGACGCCTATGGTTCGCAATACGCGATGCGTATCTGGCTCGATCCTAACAAGCTGATTGCCTATGCGCTGACCACCGATGACGTGGTGACGGCGATTGAATCGCAGAACACCCAGGTGGCGGTCGGCCAGGTTGGCGGCTTGCCATCGGTGGATAAACAAGCGCTCAATGCCACCGTCAATGCGCAGTCGATGTTGCAAACCCCAGAGCAGTTCAAAGCCATCACGCTGAAAACCAACAGTGACGGCTCGGTGGTGACGCTGGGCGATGTGGCTGACGTGGCGATGGGGGCGGAAAAATACGACTTCCTCAGCCGCTACAACGGTCAGGCGGCGTCCGGTCTCGGTATTAAGCTGGCGTCCGGCGCCAACGAAATGAACACCGATAAGCTGGTGCGCGCACGTGTGGAAGAGTTGTCACACTACTTCCCGCACGGGCTGGAAGCCAAAATCGCCTACGAAACTACGCCGTTTGTGAAAGCCTCGATCACCGACGTGGTGAAAACGCTGCTGGAAGCGATTCTGCTGGTGTTCCTGGTGATGTATCTGTTCCTGCAGAACTTCCGCGCCACGCTGATTCCGACCATTGCCGTACCGGCGGTGCTGCTCGGCACCTTCGCGGTGCTGTATGCCTGCGGATTCAGTATCAACACGCTTACCATGTTCGCCATGGTGCTCGCCATCGGCCTGCTGGTGGATGACGCCATCGTGGTGGTGGAGAACGTTGAACGCATCATGAGTGAGGAAGGACTTTCACCGCGCGCCGCCACGCGAAAATCGATGGGACAGATCCAGGGGGCGCTGGTGGGTATTGCGCTGGTGCTGTCGGCGGTATTCGTACCGATGGCCTTCTTCGGCGGCACCGTGGGCGCTATCTATCGCCAGTTCTCGATCACCATCGTGTCGGCGATGGTGTTGTCGGTGTTGGTGGCGATGATTTTGACGCCAGCCCTGTGCTCAACGCTGCTCAAACCTCTTGAACAAGGCCATCATCATGGACGTCGCGGCTTCTTTGGCTGGTTTAACCGCAACTTTAATGCCAGCGCGGAACGCTACGAACGCGGAGTCGCGCGTATCTTGATGAAGGGCGGGCGCTGGCTGGTGCTCTATCTCGGCATCATCGGCGTAATGGCGTTTCTGTTTATCAAGCTGCCGACCTCGTTCCTGCCGCTGGAAGACCGGGGCGTATTCCTGACGCAGGTGCAGCTGCCGCCGGGCGCGACCTTGCAGCAGACCTCCAACGTGGTGGCGAAAGTTGAAAACTATTACATGACCGCCGAGAAAGACAACGTGCTGTCGGTGTTCTCAACCATCGGTGCCGGTCCGGGTGGTAACGGCCAAAACGTGGCGCGCCTGTTTGTACGCCTGAAAAACTGGGAAGAGCGTCCAGGCAGCGATCGTACCTCATTCGCCATCATCGATCGCGCCACCAAAGCCTTCCATAAAATCAAAGAGGGCCGCGTGATCGCCAGCAGCCCACCGGCGATTACCGGCATGGGCAGCTCCTCCGGTTTTGATATGGAATTGCAGGATCACGGCGGCATTGGTCATACCCAGTTGATGGCAATGCGTGACAAGCTGCTGGAGTTGGCTGACAGCAATCCGGCCCTCTCTCGCGTGCGTCACAACGGTCTGGATGACAGCCCGCAGCTGCAAATTGATGTCGATCAGCGCAAAGCGCAGGCGCTGGGCGTTTCGCTCGACACCATCAATGACACGCTGACCACCGCATGGGGCTCAACCTATGTGAATGACTTCCTCGATCGCGGCCGCGTGAAGAAGGTGTATGTGCAGGCCGCAGCGGAATTCCGCATGCTGCCAGGCGATATCAACAAATGGTACGTTCGCAACAGTAGCGGCACTATGGTGCCCTTCTCCGCCTTCGCCACCAGCCGTTGGGAAACCGGTTCGCCGCGTCTGGAACGTTACAACGGCTACTCTTCACTGGAGATCGTCGGCGAGGCCGCCAATGGCGTCAGTAGCGGCACCGCGATGGATGTGATGGAGAAACTGGTGGGGCAACTGCCGTTAGGCGTTGGCTTCCAGTGGACCGGAGCCTCTTATCAGGAACGTCTCTCCGGTTCACAGGCACCTGCGCTGTATGCGATTTCGCTACTGGTGGTATTCCTGTGTCTGGCCGCGCTGTATGAGAGTTGGTCGATTCCGTTCTCCGTGATGCTGGTGGTGCCACTTGGCGTGGTGGGTGCGCTGGTGGCAACCTGGATGCGCGGACTCGAGAACGACGTGTACTTCCAGGTTGGCTTGCTCACCGTGATTGGCTTGTCGGCGAAGAACGCCATCCTGATCGTGGAATTCGCCAATGAGATCAACAGCAAAGGACGTGAGCTGATGGAAGCGACGCTGGAGGCTTCACGTCAGCGTCTGCGCCCGATTCTGATGACGTCGTTGGCCTTTATCTTCGGCGTGCTGCCGATGGCGATCAGCAGCGGGGCGGGTTCCGGCAGCCAGCATGCGGTCGGAACGGGCGTCATGGGCGGCATGATCTCAGCGACGATACTAGCGATTTTCTTCGTGCCGCTGTTCTTTGTGCTGGTGCGTCGTCGCTTCCCGTTAAAAGAGAAGTCACACGATTAAAGCCTAAAATAAAACGGGGCCGCGATATTCGCAGCCCCGTTGTTATTTGGATTGAATTACAGCAAGTTGGGAGTGCCCTGCTTTTCTCTTCGCGATTACTTACTACGTAACATCGCTTCAATAAATTCTTTCCAGTTCCCCAATTCGGTGTCGACCATCATACCCTCTCTTATTATAGTGGTGATTCTACGCCGATTTTTTCTACAGGTGAATACGTTTCCACCACTCAACACTATCGGCAAAAGCGCAAAAAACCTTCAATTTGTCGAAAATGCGTACTGACGCACATTTCAGCAAGCCGTTAACAACACAGGGAAAAATCACCTGCGTTATCGGGTAGCACATTTTTCCGATTAGGATAATTCTTAGGGGACTGATGATGCCACCAGGAACTATTCAGGACGTTAATGAATACGTTTACTGGACCTAATTAATAGAATTGATAACGCTGAAATTATCATTAAAAAACAAATAAAACGCAGCGCCTAACGCCGCAGAGGTCACAGCCAGCAGAGCGCTATGGTAAACTCGCGCTTTATTTTTCACAGGATGGGAACAGGCGATGACAGCGCAGTGGGTGATGTACGGAATTAAAAATTGCGACACCATAAAAAAAGCACGCAACTATTTAGCAGAATCCGGCACCGACTATCGTTTTCACGATTATCGCGTGGATGGCATCGATGACGCGCTACTGCAATCGTTTATCGATCAGCTTGGCTATGAAGTGCTGCTCAATACGCGCGGTACCACCTGGCGTAATCTGCCAGAAGCGGAGCGTGCAGCCGTCACCGATGCGGCCAGCGCGAAAGCCGTGATGCTCGCCCAGCCTGCCATTATCAAACGTCCGGTATTGTCTGCGCCAAATGGCGACTTGCTGGTCGGTTTTAAAGATTCCCTTTATCACGCGTTTATCCAGGAGAAGTCATAACATGTTCTGTCCGGTCATTGAGCTGGCTCAGCAGCTAATTCGTCGTCCGTCACTGAGTCCGGATGATGCCGGTTGTCAGGCGCTGTTAGTGGCGCGTCTGGAAGCGATTGGCTTTACGGTCGAACAGATGCACATCGGCGATACCCTGAACTTCTGGGCCACACGTGGTCAGGGCGAAACCCTGGCGTTTGCCGGTCACACCGATGTGGTGCCGCCGGGTGATGCCAATCGCTGGATCAGCCCGCCGTTTGAGCCTTCGATTCGTGATGGCATGCTGTTTGGTCGTGGTGCCGCGGACATGAAAGGATCGCTGGCGGCGATGGTGGTGGCTGCAGAACGTTTTGTCGCGGCTAATCCTCAGCACAAAGGGCGTCTGGCGTTTCTGATCACGTCCGATGAAGAAGCCAGCGCGGTTAACGGCACGGTGAAAGTGGTTGAGCGTTTGATGGCGCGCAACGAGCGCATGGATTACTGCCTGGTGGGCGAGCCTTCCAGTACCGAAATCGTTGGCGACGTGGTGAAAAACGGTCGTCGCGGTTCGATGACCGCCAATCTCACCCTCCACGGTGTGCAGGGCCACGTGGCCTATCCGCATCTGGCCGATAACCCGGTGCATCGCGCGATGCCAGCCCTGAATGAGCTGGTGGCCACCGAATGGGATCAGGGCAACGAATTCTTCCCGCCCACCAGCATGCAGATTGCCAACGTGCAGGCCGGCACCGGCAGTAATAACGTGATCCCCGGTGAATTTTTCGTGCAGTTCAACTTCCGCTTTAGCACCGAACTCACCGATCAGATGATCAAAGAGCGCGTGGCCGCCCTGCTGGATCGCCATCAGCTGCGTTACACGCTGGAGTGGAATGTTTCCGGCCAGCCGTTCCTGACCTCACGCGGCAAACTGGTTGATGCCGTGGTAAATGCTGTCGCGCACTATAATGAGATTAAGCCACAGTTACTGACCACAGGCGGCACCTCTGACGGACGCTTTATCGCGCGGATGGGTGCGCAGGTTGTGGAACTGGGCCCGGTGAATGCCACCATTCATAAAATCAATGAGTGCGTGAAAGCGTCAGATTTGCAGATGCTGAGTCGTATGTACCAGCGCATCATGGAACAGCTGATCGCTTAAGTAAGCACGCTAAAGGAGCAATGGGATGGAATTCTTTAAAGAGTACTGGTGGATCTTAGTGATCCTGCTGATGGTTGGTATTTTAATGAACGTTTATAAAGACTTAAAACGTATCGATCATAAAAAGTTTATGGATAATAAACCGGATTTACCACCGCATCGCGACTTTAACGATAAATGGGATGATGACGACGACTGGCCGAAGAAAAAATAATTGCGGTTGATCTCCTCCCTGTAACGTAGCGGCGTGATGCGCCGCGCATCTGATAGCGAAGTCGCTATAGAATTGCGCGATTAATCTCGCCGTTACGTTAAGAGCAACCCTCGCTGTTCAACCATCACATCATCATGATGACATCATCATCGCCCGGTTTAGCCCCGCTGAGCGCCTCGTCGAAGTAGCGACGCGGAATGGTATAACGCAGATGATTCAACGCCAGTTGCATGCTGCGATCATCAATGGCATGCGGCAAATCGTCCACCACATCCAGCGTCACATCCCCACCCAGTGCGGTTAACCGTTGCATTGCGGCTTCGGCATGCTCCAGCGGGATCTGATCATCATAATCACCGTGGATCAGATGAATGGTATTACGAGAGCTGACGCGCTCCGGCAGCGTGCTGTAACGACCGCTAAACACAATCGCGCGTCCTGCCAGATCGGCATGGGCTTTGACGCCTTCCAGTACCATGGTGCCGCCCTGCGAAAAGCCGACCAGCGCGGTAGCTTCCGGCCGGACACCCGATGCCTGCTGCCAGTGACGCACCGATTCCACAAACATCGGCATCACGGCATTCACGCCCTGCTGTTCCGAGCGGTCATGCGCGGGAATATCCGCAAACCATTGGCGACCCTGCGGCTCACTAGCCGGATAGGGCGCACCCACTGAGACAACGAATGCCTCCGGAAACGCTTTGGCGAACCAGTTGCCAACTTGCGCCATCGAATCAGGATTGTCATTCACGCCGTGATACAGCAAAAACAGCTGCGCAGCGTGTGTCGGTTGCTGAACAATTACATATCGTAGTGCCATAAGATCCTCCTCAAATCACTATACGCCGCTGAGGCGGGAGTGATATTGGGAAAATTTGAACGAGATAATGGATTTATTGCAACGATGCCAACTGCTGCTGCCACTGTTCCGCCCGGCTGGCATCACACTGAATCAATGCTTCAGCCGTCTCCTGGCGTAAGCGTTGCACCAGGGCTTTACGACCATTGAGTCCCGCTTGCTGCGCTACAGCACTCAACGCTTGTTTTTGCACAAGTATGGCTTCGAGTATCGGTTGTGGTGATGCTCGCACCAGGCGCTGCAACGCGGCATAGCTCGCCTCATAAGGCCGTTGCGCCCAGGCAAATCCTGCCAGCAGCGGCCAGTCATCCTCGCTCAGTGTCTGAGAGTGATCGGTCGTCTTGAAGGGAACATCAATAATGTCACGCAACCACACCGCGTCACGCGCAAATCGCTGTGCCGCCTGCTGCTGCAGTTGTTCTCCGGCAGGCGTTAAGGGACGTATCGCCATCGCCGCATAGCAGCCACTGCTGGCTTCACGCTGTGAGCCGATGCGTACCAGAGTAAAGCCACAACGCTGCCAGAACTGCCAGAGCGATTCGGTATAGCCAAAACTCACCGAAAGGAAATCGCATCCTTCCGCCTGCTGCTGTGCCATGGCCACCAACGCGCTGCCAATACCACGCTGTCGTTGTGCGGCTAACACGGCAATGCGACTGATACGCTGCGAGCGCAAGGTGGCGGCTTCTGCAAATCCCGCATGGGCTGCCAGTGACTGTGCGACCAGATTGCCGCGCGGACGGCGCAACCCCGCCCAGACGGCATCAGCCAGTGATTTGTCTAACCCCCCCTCTTCCACCAGCCACAGTGCGCCGACAATGTTTTCTGGCGTGCCTGCCAGCCAGAAGCGCATGCCGGGGGCATCCAGCATGCGCCGCAGGTCAATGGGAGAAGTGCGATAGTGGGCGCTCGCCAGCAGACGGTAGCCCGCTTCCAGTGCTCCTTGCTCTGGCGTAGCGGGGAAAATCGTTAGCTCGCCGTTAGGTCCGCTTTCTATCGCATCCTCAAACAGCAGCGCATGGCTTAGCCACTGCTCCAGCGGATCGTGCACTGACCAGCGCAAGGGTTCATCGAGCTGGAAATATTGTACCTGTGGCAAGGTAGCGCAGAAACGCAGCATAAAACCGCGCCCGGTGCCCTCGTAACCCTGCACGGTGGTGATCATCAGCACACGAGGGAAACGCTGCACAAACTGCTGCAACAACGGTGCTGGAATGGCGGCCGCTTCATCAACAATCAGCCACTGCACTGACGGCTCAGCGTCCATCGCGAGAATGGCATCCGGCGCCATAAAGTGAAAATGTTCACCGGCAAACGCTGCCAGCACCTCAGTGGAAACTTTGGCCGGTGCCGTCACCAGGCAGTGCTGATTATGCTTCGCCAGCATTCCGGCCAGCGCCGATTTGCCACGTCCACGTGCAGCCGTGATCACCGCCACGCCGCAGGGCATCTTAAGCAGCTGTTGCAGGATCCGCGCCTGCTGCTGTGGAGCCTGACAGTGCCACTCGGGTAAGTCCAGTAAGGCAGGTGTACGCGCAGGCTGGTGTGGGTGCTGTAATTCGGGTGCGCGCTCAGGTTGATGCTGATGCAGTAATCCGGATGCGCGCGCAGGCTGATGTTGCTGCAGCAATTCGGATGTGCGCTCATGTTGATGCTGATGCTGATGCTGATGCAGCAATATGACCTGCGGATCCTGTTCAATCAGCTGCTGCAGATGGTGAATAAAATGAGGCGTGGCGATCGGTTCGCCGACATCGGCCCAGCGCAGGCTGTCGCAGTCCGGTTGCGTGGCCCAGTCTTGCCACGGCGGCGTCAGTAACAACAACCAGCTTCCCGCACGCAACGTGCCCGCTAACGCCGCAAAGGCCTCCGCATGGAAACCGCTGCGCGCATCGAAAATCGCATGCTGGAATTCACGACCCAGCAGCGTGCGCAGAGCTGCAGGCGCCACGCGCTGGGGTAAATCATCGCTGTCGCTCAGCGTGAGCCAGTCGCCGGTCAGCGCTGCACGCCACTCCATTGCCTGCTGCAACGCCCAGTCAGCTTCACCGGCGATCACACACAAGCGACGAATGCCCGCTCGCTGCATCGCGGCGGTGATATCAACTAACGACATCAGTTGGCAGCGAAGGTGTTGCAGTCGCCCGGGTTTCCGCTGTCAAAACCGCGTTTGAACCAGGTATAGCGCTGTTGTGAAGTGCCGTGTGTGAAGCTATCCGGCACCACGCGGCCCTGGCTTTTCTGCTGCAACCGGTCATCACCAATCGCTTCTGCGGTATCCAGCGCTTTCTTGAGGTCGCCCACTTCCAGCATATTTTGCTGCTGCACATAATGGCCCCACACGCCGGCAAAGCAGTCTGCCTGCAACTCCATTTTCACCGACAGCTGATTGGCCTGTGTCTGAGTGGCACCCTGCTGCATCTGACGCACTTTAGGCTCGATGCCCAGCAGCTTCTGGATGTGGTGGCCGACTTCATGGGCAATCACATAGCCCTGCGCAAAGTCACCGCCTGCACCCAGCTTGGTTTTCATATCATCGTAAAACGACAGATCGATATAGACGGTTTGATCCGCCGGACAGTAAAACGGCCCCATCGCCGACTGGCCAGTGCCGCAGCTGGTTGAGGTGTAGTTGCGGTACATCACCAGCTTAGGTGGCACATACTGTTTGCCCATTTTCTGGAACAACGTGCCCCAGGTCTCTTCGGTGGTGGCGAGAATCACCTTAGTGAATTTGGCATCCTCATTATCCTGCGCAGAGTTCACCGGGCGCTGTTGCTGTTGTGTCACCGGCGTGCCGCCTTCCAGCAGCGCGGTGAGGTCGTAACCGTAATAACCCGCCACGGCCACCACAATCAGCAGAATGATGCCGCCCTTGCCGCGTGGAATGCGGATTTGCCGACCGCCGCCGCCCAATCCGGGTGAATCATTGCGACGATCTTCTACATTGTCGCTTTCACGACGACCTTGCCAGCGCATGGCTCGCTCCTGTTAAAAGGTTTTGCATGATTTTAGTTGGCGGCATCACTAATCACCAGCGTTGCGGCGTTAGCGTCGCGAGATTGAGAGAAAGGAGGCGTATTAAATAACGTGCAGGCAGGGTAGAAACAGAAAAGGCCGCCAACGATGACGACCTTTCACTTATGACGACCCCCTGATTACCGTGCGCTGGAATGCGCACTGAAAAGGCATCGCTGAAGACTTAATCCAGTTTCACACCCAGGCGGTGCGCCACTTCTTCATACGCTTCAATCAGGCCACCGAGGCTCTGACGGAAACGGTCTTTGTCCATTTTGTCCATGGTTTCTTTGTCCCACAGACGCGCGCCGTCTGGCGAAAATTCATCGCCCAACGTCACTTCACCATTGAACAGACCAAACTCCAGCTTGAAGTCGACCAGGATCAGACCGGCGTCATCAAACAGTTTGCTCAGTACGTCGTTGGCTTTGAAAGTCAGTTCCTGCATACGCGCCAGATTGGCCTTGCTGACCCAGCCAAAGGTCTCGCAGTAGGATTCGTTGACCATCGGGTCGTGTTTGGCGTCATCTTTCAGGAAGAGATCAAACAGCGGTGGATTGAGCAACATGCCCTCTTCCACGCCCAGACGTTTTACCAGCGATCCTGCCGCACGGTTGCGCACTACGCACTCCACCGGCACCATCTCCAGCTTTTTGACCAGCGCTTCGTTATCCGACAGCAGCGCTTCCATCTGGGTCGGAATGCCCGCTTCCTGCAATTTGGTCATAATGAAATGGTTGAACTTGTTGTTCACCATTCCTTTGCGATCAAATTGCTCGATTCGTGCACCGTCTCCTGCTGACGTATCGTTGCGGAATTCAAGTACCAGCAGATCCGGATTATCGGTGCTGTATACGGTTTTCGCTTTACCGCGATACAACTCAGCTCGCTTTTGCATCTCATTAACTCCAAACATGAAAGAACCCGTGTTCAGCGGTGTTTCACCGCGCGATGACTGCCTGACGCAATCGTTTACTTCGCCGGGCGCTATTATGCCAAATCCAAAACAAAAAGGCCGGAGAATCTCCGGCCCTTTGGCAATTTATTTGTTCAGTGCACCCTGGAACACCGCCACCAGCGCGTCATTCTGCGCCTGAGTGAGCACATGGCCCTTAGGATCAATGAACTGCAGACTGCTGCGGTTATCCAGATCGCCAACCTGCAATTTGTAATCGCCGTTTGGCAGCTCAGGATCTTTCGCACCAATCGCGTCAAACGCGCTGCTGCCCGGCTGCTTGTAGGTCACTTTCAGACTACCCTGCGAGCGGTTGTCATCAGTCACTTCCATGCCCACACGCTTCAGCGCCGCTGGCAGACGCTGCCAGGTGACGTTAAACGGTGAACGCAGCACCAGCAGTGGCAGACCGGTATCATCTGCGCCGCTCTGGACATCAATCTGTCCGGTCGCGCGGCCTGCAGCGGCATCGGCGCTGGCGGTATCAATCTTATCCAGACCGGTGCTGATGTCGTTCAGCATCTGGCCGGTGTAGCGTTGGATCTGTGCCGGAGCCGTCACCGTTTCACCTTTCTGCTGCAGTTCCAGCAGACGAACCGTCAGCACCTGCTGATAGCTCTGGTTCTGAACGCTGATCTGATAACGACCACGATACTGATTGTCTTCATCCGCACGGTTCCACTGCACCCAATCGGTGGTCAGCTGCTGCCCAGCATCATCACGCTGTGCAATCGGGAACTTGTAGGACTGGATCACATTCACCACCTGTGACCAGATCGAGCCACGGCTGCTCTCAACCGCCAGCACACCGGTATTACCAGTGAACTGTGCACGCGTGCCGTTCAGCAGCGCCAGAGCTTGAGCCGGAGGACGAATATCCAGTTCTTTACCTACTGCACCCTTCGCAACAGTGTGCGGCACATCGTAATCGCCATTCTGCAGAGGCAGAATCATCCCCGCCGGGGCTTTTAAATCATGCAGTTCAGGCGCCTGCAGGTAAGATTCATCACCGCTGACCTGGCGCTTATAACGCTGATCGCTGGAACAAGCTGTTAGCAGCATCAGGGTGGACAAGCCCACCACGGTTGCCAGCGTCGAGCGCTTAACTGAATAACTCATTGATTCTCCCTAATTTATCGCAGACCCGCTTTAATCAGCGCCTGAGCCGTTTTCGCCTGACCGGCTTCGGTCAGTGGCGTCATCGGCAAGCGCAGCGTGTCATCCGCGATTAATCCTAGCTGTTTCGCTGCCCATTTAACCGGGATTGGATTGGGTTCACAGAAAAGCGTCTGGTGCAGGTGCATTAGACGCTGATTCAGGCGACGCGCTTCGGCAAAATTACCCTGTTGCGCCAGCGCACAGAGTTCAACCATTTCACGCGCTGCAATGTTGGCTGTAACCGAGATTACGCCTTTGCCGCCCAGTTGCATGGAGTCCAAAGCTGTCGCGTCATCGCCGCTGACAATAATGAACTCATCATTAACCAGCTCTTGGATCTGAGAAATACGCGATAAGTTCCCGGTGGCCTCTTTGATTCCGATAATATTTTTAATTCCGGCCAGGCGAGCCACGGTTTCTGGCAGCATGTCGCAGCCCGTACGTGATGGTACGTTATACAGCATCTGTGGCAGATCGGTGCTTTCGGCAATCGCTTTGAAGTGCTGGAACAGACCTTCCTGAGTTGGACGGTTGTAGTAAGGCGTCACGGTCAGACAACCCACCACACCGGTGCCGGTAAAGCGCTTCGTGAGAGAGATACCTTCAGCAGTGGCATTGGCGCCGGTACCGGCAATCACCGGGATACGGCCATCCGCCAGCTCCAGGGTCTGCATCACCACATCGCCATGTTCTTCATGGCTGAGGGTAGCGGATTCGCCGGTGGTGCCAACAGAAACAATCGCCGCGGTGCCGCTGGCAACATGATAATCAATCAGTTTTTTCAAACTCTCGCGGCAGACATTACCTTTTTCATTCATTGGCGTAATGAGCGCAACAATACTTCCGGTGAACATGGGCTATCCCCTCGACAAACAAGTGCCTCATGTTACGTTTTACCTCGAAAGAAAAGCAAGCGAGCCAAGCCATTCCTACCCTTGTCAGCAGTTTTTTTTATGTTTACCTTATGGTTATTAGCGAACGTACAGGAAATGCCATTTTGTCGCAGTCACAGCCTCACCATCTGGTGATCACCGCATTGGGCGTTGATCGTCCGGGTATCGTCAATACCATCACTCGCCACGTCAGTAGCTGCGGCTGTAATATTGAAGACAGTCGTCTGGCGATGCTGGGCGATGAGTTCACCTTCATCATGTTGCTTTCGGGGAGCTGGAACGCGATAACCCTGATTGAATCCACGCTACCGATGAAAGGGGCTGAGCTGGAACTGTTGATTGTGATGAAGCGCACTAATGCGCGCGTCACCCCACCGATGCCTGCCACGGTATGGGTGCAGGTGGAAGTGCCAGATTCTCCTCATCTCATTGAGCGCTTTACCGATCTGTTCGATAAACATCAGATGAACATTGCCGAATTGGTGTCGCGTATTACCCCGGCACAGGAAGGTGTCCCACCGACACTGTATATTCAGATGACGGCACACAGCCCGGATAATCAGGCCAGCGCACCGTTTGAACAGGCCTTCAACAATCTGTGTGAAGAACTGCATGCACAAGGCTCAATTCGTCTTTATAGTGTCACCGACGATGCCAACAACACCCTGTAAGCTAACGCCGGATTATTTCTCCACACACTCTGCCCTGCAGCATACCGTGTAGTGAAATAACCCAGAGGGTGGCACCCGCTGGTGCTTTTTGCCGCGAGGGTGTATTACCCACAGCATGAAGAAAAAAATGGAGAGTTGTGATGAATCCACTGAAAGCCGGTGATACCGCACCGAAATTTAGCTTGCCCGATCAGGACGGCGAACAAGTAAATTTGGCCGACTTCCAGGGACAGCGCGTTCTGGTCTATTTCTACCCGAAGGCCATGACGCCGGGTTGCACCGTTCAGGCCTGTGGTCTGCGCGACAACATGGATGCGTTGAAAACCGTGGGCGTGGAAGTGCTGGGCATCAGCACCGATAAGCCTGAAAAATTGTCACGCTTCGCCGAAAAAGAGGTGCTGAACTTCACCCTTTTATCTGATGAAGACCACCAGGTCTGCCAGGAATTCGGTGTCTGGGGTGAGAAAACCTTTATGGGTAAAACCTATGACGGTATCCACCGCATCAGTTTCCTGATCGACGGCAACGGCAAAGTTGAGAAAGTCTTCGACGACTTCAAAACGTCGAACCACCACGACATCGTGCTGGATTATCTGAAGTCGGCATAAAATAAAACGGGTGCACAATGTGCACCCGTTTTATTTACCCCTGCTGATGCTCCAGCGTGGTTTCCGGCCAGGCGCGCACCACGGCCTTGATTAACGTCGCCAGCGGAATGGCAAAGAACACGCCCCAAAAGCCCCACATACCACCAAAAATCACCACCGAAAGAATGATCACCAGCGGATGCAGGTTGACGGCCTCTGAAAACAAAATCGGCACCAGCACATTGCCATCCAGCGCCTGCACCACCAGATAAACGATAAACATCGTCCAGAAATCGGTGCCTAAGCCCCACTGGAACAGGCCGACGCCAATCACCGGAATGGTGACCACCATCGCGCCGATGTAGGGAATTAGCACGGAAATCCCGACCAGCACCGCCAGCAGCAACGCATAGTTGAGCCCTAAGACCAGGAAGGCAATCCAGGTGACAAACCCTACCGCGACCATCTCCAGCACTTTGCCACGAATGTAGTTGGTGATTTGCTGATTCATCTCCTGCCACACCACGCCCGCCAACCCGCGATTGCGCGGCAGCACGCGACGCACAGCATTGAGCATCTGCTCTTTATCTTTCAGCAGGAAGAACACCATCAGCGGCACCAGCACCAGATAGATCATCAGCGTCATCAGCCCGACTAGCGAGGCCAGTGAGTACTTCACCAATGACTCCCCCAACCCGGTCAGGCGGCTACGCAGATTCTCCACGATGATATCGATGATGCCCGCATCCACCAGCGCCGGAAAACGCTTCGGCAACCCGGCGGCATAGACATAGAGCTTGTTGAGCATATTCGGCAGGTCACGCAGCAAATTGATGCCCTGCTGCCAGGCCACTGGCGCAACAATCAGCACCATCACCAGCAAAATACCGGCAAAAACAATCAGCACCATGCTGGTGGCGCAGGTGCGGCTGCATCCCAGGCGCTGTAATCGAACGGTTGGCCACTCCAGCAGATAAGCCAGCACCAGCGCGACCAGCAACGGTGCTAATAATCCACTGAAGAAAAACAGGATACAGAACGCCATCAACAGGATTACCAGCAGGCCAATCGCCTGCGGATCGCTAAAGCGACGTTTGTACCATTGGAAAAGCAGAGCCAGCATTTCACTTCCTTGACGCCAAAAACGGGATGACGATTGTACAGAAATTTGCAGTCGATGCCCGGTTCAGATGAACCTGTGCCGGGCACCTGTTTGGTGCGGAATGAGAGAGCCGCCGTTAGCAGCGGCTATGTGAAGATTAGCGGGTAATGCTGCTCACCAGCGCATCCTGCCCGGCAATCATCACGCAGTTACGTCCGGCATTTTTCGCCTGATAGAGTGCGGCATCCGCCTGTTTCAAGCTCACATCTTGCGGCTGATTATCGGCCTCCCAATGTGCGATGCCCACTGAAAGCGTGATATGCCCAACATGGTCAATCCAGCTCTCGGCGATGCTGGTACGCACGCGCTCGGCAATCACCCGCGCTTCTTCCGTCGAGGTGGCTGGCAACAGCATCAAAAATTCCTCGCCGCCATTACGGCACACCACGTCGGTCTGGCGCGCACTGTTACGCAGGGTACGCGCCACCTGTTTGATCACTTCATCACCCACATCATGGCCGAAGTTGTCATTCACCCGCTTGAAATGGTCGATATCCAGCGCCAGCACCGCAAAAGGCTGACGCATGGTTTCGAAGTAATCCAGCACCGCACTCAGGCCACGGCGGTTAAGCAAACTGGTCATCGGATCGGTTTGTACTTCCGATTTCAGCCGACCGATTTTGTCCTGTACCAGTCCGATCCCGGTGAGCAAGGCGCGTTTCACCTGTGCGGCTTCGAAGTACCAGGCACGAATACCGCCAATTTCACCCGAGACGCCCTGGGTGTCCATCTGACTGGCTTTACGCGCCAGTTGCCACAGCGGCAAGGCAATCAGACGGGCGAAGATCACCGCCATCAGTAAGGTCAGCAACGCAAACGGCACCGAGTTTTTCAGCACTTTCAGCAGCAAACCCGAGAGCGGTTGCAGGGTGACGTCGGTTGGTTTGAGCGCCACCACCATCCAGCCGGTGGTCGGCACAATGGCGTAACCCGCCAGTTTCGGCGTGTCTTCTTCTTTGACCTGCACCTCGCCATTAGTGCTCTCATTGCGTTGACGCTCGCTGACGATCTCTGGCGCGGTTTTACCAATTAGCTGGCTGTTCTGGTGATAAAGCACCTGATTGTTGCGATCCAATACATACACGCGCGTGCCATCCCGGTAGAACTGCTCACCGAGTAAGGCATTGAGGATACTTTTCTTCTTCAGATAGATAGTGCCGCCCACATAGCCGAGGTAGCGTCCTTCGTTGCTCCAGATCGGCCAGGAGACAAACACAATCAGATTGTTGGCAGCAGAGATGGTGGGCTTGCTCACCATCGGTTGGCGCTGTGCCAGCGCTTCCCGCGAAGCCTGGCTGGTGAGCTGCATGCCTTTGAGCATCAGTGACTCAGGCGAAATCGCTTTCACTATCCCATTGGTGTCGACCACCGCAACGGAGTTGAAGCTATTGGTTTGCTCACGCAGACGATTCACTTCCTGCTGCGCCAGTTCTGGATTATCAAAATCCTTGCCCAACTGCGTCGCGCTGTAGTGCAGCTGCGACTGTGCCAGCTGGAAAAAGACTTCCGTGGTGGCAGCCAGTTTGGTGGCATAAGCGCGATTGGCTTCGAGCGTGCTCTCGATCAGCACCATACGCTGCACACGCCAGGTGGCGTACAAGGTATTGGCGAGCGTAATGACGATACTGGTGATCGCCAGCAACGCGATCAGCGTACGCAGGTCAGTTTTTGGCCGGATGCGCATCAGCATGACACAACCGCCCTGGTGTGAAAATTCATCATTCGCGTGCCTGACAATATAGTTATAGTTGGACTAGCTACCCCTGGTGAGGGAACCGCCAATTGTACACCTGCAAACCAGATTGAGCACGAACCATCCTGTCAGACACGCGTAATTATTCAGCAAACGTTGGCGCTAATCGATCAGACCATTCGCATCATAGAACGGCCACGGGCCCGGATAATCGCCGATGGCACAGAGGTGCGTGGTCATGCCCTGCTGTGGATGCCAGCGATGCAACAGGAAACCCGGCGGTTCCAGCACGAAATTTGCCGGACCATTTTCAGATAAATCAAAGGCAACCTGATGCGAGACGCCCGGCGCCACGCAGGCCAGCGTTCCGGCAAAGCGCGCCTGTACCGAACGGTGCAAATGACCGCTCAGCACGCGTTCCACCTGCGGATGCTGGCGGATAATCGCCGCCAGCGCGTCGGGATTACGCAGCGGTTGCTTATCCATATGACCGATACCGGAAACCAGCGGTGGATGGTGCAACATCACCAGGGTAGGCAATTGCGGTTCGCGCACCAGCTGCTCTTCCAGCCAGGCCAGCTGCGCTTGGTCCACGTAGCCCCACGGCTGCTGCGGCACGCTGGAATCCAGTGCCAGCAGCTGCACCCCTTTCACCCGTGCCTGCCAGTTGAGGGTTTCGCCACGTTGCAGATAGTGGTGATTCGGGAACGCCGCGCGTAGCTGCTGGCGATCGTCGTGATTGCCCGCCATCAGCATGTAAGGCAGTTGCAAACGTCGCAGCGCCGTTCGGAGCGTTTGATACTCTTCTGCGTTGCCGAAATCCACCAGATCGCCGGTGATCACCACCATATCCGGGCGCGGCGTCAAACGATTCAGGGTGTCGATGACCCGCAGCAGCGCCGCCTGGGTGTCCACTTTTTTATACGACAGGCGACCGTTCGCCTTGATATGTAAATCACTTATTTGCGCAATCAGCGTCAATGCTTCAGACACGAATTTCTTCCTCAGGATGCAGAAAATTGCAGGGCGGCGTCTTGCGCCAGCGTCCAGCTCACCGGTTGTCCGGCATGCCAGGCTTCACGCGCATGGCGATCGACCTGAATCGGCATGGCCAGACCGATATCGATCATCAGCCGCTGCGATGCGCCTAAAAAGGTGCTGGCAAGGATAAAGCCCTGACGCGCATAGCGATTGTCGCTGGCGAGCAGTACATCTTCCGGGCGGCAGAAGCGCTGTGCATTGCCACGCGCATCGACATCCACGCAGTTAATCGCCCCGACGAAATCGGCGACAAACTTTGAAGCGGGGTGCTGATAGATATTTTGTGGCGTATCGATCTGCACCAGACGCCCCTGCTCCATCACTGCAATGCGATCGCCGAGCGCCATCGCCTCTTGCTGATCGTGGGTGACGTACACGGCGGTGATCGCCAGCTTCTTCAGCAGCGTGCCGATTTCCAGGCGTAAGCGGTCACGCAAGCGCGCATCCAGCGCCGCCAGCGGCTCATCAAACAGCAGCACTTTGGGTCTGGCTGCCAGCGCACGCGCCAGTGCCACACGCTGTTTCTGTCCACCGGATAACTTATCAATGCTGCGCTGTGACAGCGCGCTGAGATCCACCAGTTCCAGCATCTCCTGCACGCGCGCTTCACGCTCGGCACGCGCCACGCCCTGCACTTTCAAGCCGTAAGCCACGTTCTCAGCGACGTTAAGATTGGGAAACAGCGCATAGTTCTGGAACACCATGCCAACATTGCGTTTCTCAATCGGCAACGCGGTAACGTTACGATCGTCGAACCACACCTCGCCGCCCGCATCACAGCGCTCAAGCCCGCTGATGATGCGCAAGGTGGTGGTTTTTCCGCAGCCAGAAGGCCCGAGCAACACCAGGGTTTCCCCGGGATTCACGGTCAGATCGAGCGGATGCAATGCCAGTTGGTGATTGAAGTGACGTGAACAACCGCGCAGCGTCACGGTAACGGCCGCAGGATTCATGCCGCCTCCTTGTTTTGGCGCGATACCGCGCGGTTAAGCCAGTGATTCACCGCATTCAGCATCAGCAGTAGCGGCAAAATCATCAGAATGAAAATCAGCGTATAAGCGGAACCCACTTCCAGTCGCATTGAGGCGTAACTGTCCGCGAGGCCGACCGGCAGGGTTTTGGTCAGCGGCGTATGCAGCATCCAGGTGATGTTGAACTCCCCCACCGACAGGGTGATCACCATAAAGGCGCCCGCCAGAATGCCGTTGCGGCAGTTGGGTACCACCACGGTAAAGAAGCGCTGCCACAGGCTGGCACCGAGGCTGGCGGAAGCTTCTTCCAGACGCGGCATATCGATCGCCTGCATCACCGCCAGCACCGGTCGCATCATAAACGGCAGCGTGAACAGCACGTGACCAATCAGAATAAACACCCAGCTGTCACGCAGGCCGGAAAACTGGCCGTAAAGCAGAATGATGCCGAGCGCGGTGGCTAAGCCGGGCAGCGCCACGGGCAACATCAGGCACTCTTCAATACGTGCTGCCCAGCGGCCGGGCGCTTTCAACAAGCCCCACGCGGCGGGTACGCCAATCACCAGAGTGACCAACAAGCAGAACAGCGCTATCAGCAACGACAGCCAGAAGGTATCAGCGTACATCTCCCACACTTGCGCCACCCATTTCAGGGTCAACCCGCTGCGCAGGCCGATAAAGTAGTTATTGGTGACACCCGCCAGCATCGACAGCACCACCGGCACAATCATAAACAGCGCGGTGAGCGTGGTGACCAACAGCTGCAGGCTAAACAATCCGCGACGATTCATGCGGCCCCCTTGTGTGCCAGGCGGCGCGCTAACATCAGCGCCAGCCAGGCAACCGCGCCCATCACCACCGACAGCGCCGCCGCCGTAGCAAAGTTAGCGTAGTTAGTGAATTCGCCATAAATGGTCAGCGGTAACACCGCCAAATCGGTGCCGAGCGTAAAAGCAGTGCCAAACGCGCCCATGCTGGTGGCGAAACAGAGTGCGCCGGTAGAGAGCAATGCCGGCTGCAGGCCGGGCACGATCACGTCCCAGGTAATACGCCACTGACTGGCGCCAAGTGATCGCGCTGCCTCTTCCAGCGAGCGATCAAGCTTTTCACTGGCCGCGACGAGCGTAACGATGGCGCGCGGCAGCGAGAAATAGAGATAGCCGATAAACAATCCGGTGAGTGAATAGGCCAGCGTCCAGCGCTCGTGCACCAGGCTCATGCTGATTTGCGCCAGCAAGCCCTGACGGCCCGCGAGCATCACCACCAGAAAACCCACTACCACGCCGGGAAAGGCCAGCGGGAAGGTCAATAAGGCTAATAACGTGCCACGCCCAGCAAAACGCTGACGCGCCAGAAAACAGCCTACGATGGCAGCAATCACCAGCGTAACCAATGTCACCGCCAGCGACAGTAATACGGTATTCAGCAAACTCAGCAGGTAATTCGGCTGAGTGATTACCGTCCAGTAGCCACTGTGCTGGGTGGTGCGATCGTTCTGCATACCGATTTGCAGCAGGCGCGCAAACGGCAGCAGCCAAAATGCACTGAAGAACAGCAGCGCGGGCAGCGTCAGCCATAACCATTTGCTGCCCGGCAAGCTGCGAGCCTGGCGGCGTGAAGCCGCCAGGGTGTCGGAGATCGACATGATTAGTGAATCTCGCTCAGGTACTTAGCAGAGAACGCTTTCTGCGCATCGGCCATCTGCTGATAGTCGACCGTTTGGGCGCGTGCATAATCGCTATCCGGCAGGAAGAATTTCTTCGCTTCGGGTGACATTGCAGAAGTACGCACCGGGCGCAGGAAGGCATTGGCCCAAATCGCCTGACCTTTGTCCGACAGCACATAGTCGATCACTTTCTTGCCATTAGCTTCGTGTGGCGCGTTCTTCACCAGACTGATGACGTAAGGAACCGTCACCGTGCCCTCTTTCGGGATCACAAACGCAACGTTGGCGTGATCTTTATATTTGGCGCGATAGGCGTTGAAGTCGTAGTCGAGCAGAATCGGGATTTCGCCGGAAATCAGACGCGCATAGGCCGTCTGCTTCGGTACGATTGGCTGGTTGGCCTGCAGTTTCCTGAACCAGTTCAGCGCTGGCGTGAAGTCCTGCATGTTGCCGCCTTTCGCCTGGTTAACGGCCACAGCAGCCACATAACCGACAAAGGCACTGGCCGGATCAAGGTAGCCCACCATCCCTTTGTACTCAGGTTTCAGCAGGTCATCCCAGGATTGCGGCACTGGCGCGCCACCGAGTGCATCCACGTTGACCATAAAGCCCATGGTGCCCGAGTGCAGCGCGACCCATTTGCCATTCGGATCTTTCATTCCGGCAGGGATGTCGTCCCAGTGCTGCGGTTTATAATCGGTGATGACGCCCGCGCTGTCGGCCTGGATGCCGAAACTGACGCCGTAATACACCACATCTGCCACCGGATTGCCCTTCTCCGCCACCATTTGCGCCAGCGCCTGGCCGGAGTTTTTGTTGTCTTGTGGCACGGTGATGCCGGTGTCTTTGGCAATGGCTTTGAGCTGTGTACCCCAGTCAGCCCATTCGGGCGGACAGTTGTAGCAGATCGCGGTTTCGGCGGCCTGCGTCATCATACTGAACAGCGAACCGGCGGTCAGCGCGATCGCTCCTGCAAGAATTTTCATTTTTTTATGGAATTTCATGGTGGTTATGGTTCCCTGGTGGAGGCAGTCAAAACGGTGGCGGGTGCGGCGATGCTTTCACCGCTCCGCAACCGGTGGGCCAGTACGCGGGTGCCGCGGCTGGCTTGTTGTAACAACATATCGATGGCACAGGCACCGAGCATGTCGGCTGGCTGAGAGACGCTCGCCAGTGACGGCGCAATCTGCTCGCCAATATCGATGCCGTCAAAACCCATCACCGAAAGTTGCTGCGGGATGCGTACACCGGCACGCGCCGCGGCACCAATCAGGCTGATGGCAAGCAAATCATTTGTACAAATCACCGCTGTCAGAGGTGCTGCGCCCTGCAACTGCGGTTGCAGCAGCGCGAAATCAGAATGGGTATGGCTGGCCATTTCAATCACCGGCAGCGCATTCAGCCCTGCGGCCTGCATCGCATCGCAGTAGCCCTGATAACGCAGGCGAGCGCGATCCGATTGCAGCATCGGCCCGGTGACCATGCCGATATGACGATGGCCCAGACTTAGCAAATGTTCGGTGGCTTCCCGCATCGCCTGCTGGTTATCCACGCAAATCGCTGGCCAGTGACTCTGCTGAGGCACGTTGTGCGCCAGGACAAACGGCATGCTGGCTTCATGCAGCGTGGTCAGAACCGCGCTGTTATCCGCATCGGCCACGGTCAGCACCAGGCCCGCCACGCGCTGGCGCAGCATGTGTTCGACGATCGCCGCTTCACGCTCTGGCTGATAATCACTGGTTGCCACCAGCAAACCGTATCCAGCCGCACGCGCCTGACGTTCCATCGCCTGTAACTGGCGTGAGAAGATCGGGTTGAGCAGTGAAGGCAACAGCACACCCAGCGTGGTAGAACTTTGCGTACGCAGCTGACGTGCAATGTGATTGGGGCGAAATCCGAGTTGCTCTGATGCCGCCAACACCTTTTCCAGCGTGTCAGGCCGCAACAGATGGGGATCAGAAAATGCGCGTGCGGCGGTAGCGCGAGAAACGCCAGCCAGCTTTGCCACACTGATTAAATCGGACATGTTCGCCTCGTGAATGAGCAATGAGATCGATCTCATTGGCGCTTAAAGTAGCGGCGAACTGTGACAGCAACATCGCGGGGAGATGACGAAAAAATGACAGCAGCGCGAACTGCTGTCAGGCAGGAATTACAACATCAGGAAGGCGTAACCTTCGTTTTGCAGCGAGGCAACTGTGGTGCCACTGGAGAGCGTATGAGTGACGCGCGTATCGATCCAGTCACGCTGTAGCTGATGGAACGCCACCGATTGATCGCAGATCGTGACCTTCACTCCCGCCTGCTTCAACTCATCGATCAATTTCAGGTTCGGGTTATCTGTGCCGTAAGCTTTGCGGAATTGTTCGTTATTCAGCGCGGCAGGCACGGCATCGCTGTTGATTGACACCACGAAATTCAGCTGATTTAGCGGCACTCCGGCAGCGTAATAAAGGTTGGTGACACGCGCCACGCGTTCCAGTCCGAGGTTAGGTTGACGGACATCCCCTTCCGTGCGGTTGATCTGAAAAACGACCTTATTGCTCAGGCCTGGCGTATTCGCGGGATTGTAATCCGGCGTATTCACAAAATGGATTTTGCCGTAGCCCGCGATGGCTGGCGTGCTCCAGAAGTCCGCTGGCTCGCTTTTGTTGTCAGCAAACTTGCTGCTGACCTTATCCACCAGCTCTGGAAGCTGTAACACATTACCGCCCACGAAACCCGCCAGTGCGGCGATAACAATATAGGACGCTGGACGCATTTCACTTCTCCTCGATAGAAGACCCTAAGCCCAATTACATTTGCAGGAAGGCATAACCCTGATTTTCCAGCGTCGACACCGTGGTCGGACTGGACAACGCATGAATAACCGATTGATCGATCCACTCTTTCGGGAAGTGATGGAACGCCACTGACTGATCGCACACCGACACTTTGACGCCTAATTTGTTGAGTTCGCCGATCAGCGCCAGATTGGGGTTGTCAGCTTTATAAAATTGCTGGAAATGCGCGTTATCCAGCATGGCAGGCGTGGCATCACCGGTCACAGAGACAACAAAGTGCAGCTGATCGGCAGGCACGCCTGATGCGATGTAGAGGTTAACTACGCGGGCGACGCGCTCCAGCCCAAGATTAGGCCGCTTCATGTCCCCTTCGCTTTTGGTGATTTGAAACACCACTTTGTTGCTCAGCCCGACTACCGGTTTAAAGGCGGCATCAGATTCGTAATGGATTTTGCCGTAACCATCGACAGCAGGCGTGCTCCAGAAACCTTCAGGATCGGTTGGCTCGGCAGAAAAATGGCTCACCACTCGCTGATAAATATCATCACTTTTGCTGACGGTGGCGCCAACAAACCCACCCACGATCGCAATCAGGGCGTAAGAGACAACAGAACGCATAATAACTCTCCGGCATGCACTGCGCTAATTCACAGTCCGTTTGAATAAAGTGCCTTATCTATATCACAGCGTGAGCAGGGCAAAAGTCCTGTAGTTTTGGCCTATCCGGGATTTTCATTGCGGAAATAATAATTAGTCAGGCTAATTGAATAATGCTTTCGATTGAGCTGAAGAGATGCCTAAAAAAATAACTGGCTTGAATCGACTGTCAGCTATTTAGTTTTTATCAAGCCAGGGGAGCTGAAAATATGACCATACTTAACTAAAATTTCGGCGACCCTATAAAAAATCACCATTAAAATCACTGATGGATAAAACAGGCCAGTTCACTGTTTTGACGTTTGTTTTTCAGAGTAAACCTGGAAAATTTCATGCCAGATTCAATTATTTTGAGCAACTTTACGTAACTTTAACTTCTGAACCTGTAAAAGCGCTAACCTGGTCGTGGCGGACTATTCAATTTTTTGCTGCAATCAGCGCCCGCTGTAGCCATTTTTTCATTTTAAGTCTGTGTCGCTTCTTCATTTGCTTGTTACCACGCGCTGGTTAAGATAGAAGCGCTGCGTCAAAGGAAAGTACGCGCAGAACATTTGAACGACTTACCTGTCCAATTGCAGGTGACTTTTACAGGATCAAGGCATGTTTAACCGGTTGAAAAAATCAGTGCTGGCGGCCCTTATTCCTACGCTGCTGCTGACGCCCGCACTCTCCGTGCACGCGGACGTGAGTGATAATCTGCCCGATATGGGAACCACAGCGGGTTCAACGCTATCCATTAATCAGGAATTACAAATTGGCGACTTCTACGTGCGCCAACTGCGCGCCAGTGCGCCGCTGATTAACGATCCGCTATTAAATCAATACATCAATGAGTTAGGGCAGCGCCTGGTGGCGCATGCCAATTCGGTGCGCACGCCGTTTCACTTCTTTCTCATTCAGAATGACGAACTGAACGCTTTCGCCTTTTTCGGCGGCAACGTAGTGCTGCATTCATCATTGTTCCGCTACACCGACAATGAAAGCCAACTGGCGTCGGTGATGGCGCACGAAATTTCTCACGTCACTCAACGCCATCTGGCACGTGCGATGGAAGAGCAGAAGCGTAATGCGCCACTCACCTGGGTGGGCGCGTTGGGGTCGATTCTGCTCGCCATTGCCAGCCCACAAGCCGGGATGGCGGCGTTAACCGGTACGTTGGCGGGTACGCAACAGGGTATGATCAGCTTCACTCAGGCCAATGAGCAAGAGGCTGACCGCATCGGGATTCAGGTGCTGCAACGTGCAGGTTTCGATCCGCAGGCGATGCCAGCTTTCCTGCAGAAGCTCGCCGATCAAAGCCGCTTCTCCTCCAAACCACCGGAAATTTTACTGACGCACCCCTTACCGGATAGCCGTTTGGCCGATGCGCGTAACCGTGCCAACCAGATGCGCCCGGTGGTGGTGCAGTCATCGGAAGGCTTCTACATGGCGAAAGTGCGCTCGTTGGGTATGTACGCTACTGGCCGTAATCAGCTGACCGATGAGCTGTTAAATGAATACGCCAAAGGCAACTCACGTGAGCAAATGGCATCGCAATACGGTAAAGCGGTGCAGTTCCTGCAGGCGAAAAGCTTCGACAGTGCGAAAAAAATCATCACCCCGATGCTGGCGAAACAGCCGGATAACGTCTGGTTGCTGGATATCATGACGGATATCGACATCGGTCTGAACCAGCCGCAGCAGGCGATCAACATGCTAACCAGTGCCAAAGGAAGCAGCACCAATCCGGTGCTGCAGCTCAACCTCGCTAACGCTTATGTCGAGGCGAAACAGCCCGCTAACGCCACGCGCATCCTCAATCGTTATACCTTTGCCCATCCCGATGACGTCAATGCCTGGGATTTACTGGCACAAGCCTCGGCAGCACAAGGATTACGGGATGAGGAGTTGTCGGCACGAGCGGAAGGATTAGCACTCAATGGCCAGCTCGATCAGGCGATCACCACCCTGAGCAGTGCCAGCGCCCAGGTGCCGCTCGGCAGCCTGAAACAGGCACGTTACGATGCTCGCATCGATCAGTTCCGCGAACTGCAAAAGCGGTTCCGTCAGTATCAGAAAGGATAAAAATAATGGTGAGCATTTATCACAACCCGCGTTGCAGCAAGAGCCGCGAAACCCTGGCGCTGTTGCAGGATAAAGGCATTGAAACTGATGTGGTGCTGTATCTTGAAACACCGCCTGACGTGCAGGCGCTAAAAAAACTGCTGCAACAGTTAGGCATGAGTAGTGCGCGCGATCTGATGCGCCGCAAAGAAGATCTTTATAAAGAGTTAAATCTGGCAGACAGCCAGTTGAGTGAAGATCAACTGCTGCAGGCGATGGTTGAGCATCCGAAACTGATCGAACGCCCCATCGTGATCAACGGTGATCAGGCACGAATTGGCCGTCCACCGGAAGCGGTGCTGGAGATTGTTTAAAGCCCCAGCGCTTCTTTGACAAAAGGAATGGTGAGCTTGCGCTGTGCGCTAATAGAGGCGCGATCTAACCGATCAAGCGTATCAAACAGCGTGCGCATTTCGCGGTCGAGGCGTTTCAGCAGGAAGCGCCCGACATCTTCCGGTAACTCAAAACCACGCAGCCCTGCTCGCATTTGCATCGCCTGGAGTTTGTCTTCATCTGACAATGGCTGCAAACGATAGATTTGTCCCCAGTCGAGACGGGAAGCTAAGTCCGGCAGGCCAAGATTGAGCTGACGCGGTGGACGATCGCCGGTGATCAGCAAACGCGTTTTGCCGATTTCCAGAATACGGTTATAGAGATCGAAGATCGCCATCTCCCACTCGGCATCACCGGCAATGCATTCGATATTATCAATGCAGACCAGTGCCAGGTTCTCCATGCCGTCCAACACTTCCGGCACAAACCAGGTGCGTTTATCGAGCGGAACATATCCCACCGCTTCACCACGGGCCGACATCTCAGCACAGGCTGCATGCAGTAAGTGACTTCGGCCGCCGCCTTCACGTGACCAAAAATAGAGATAGCTGCCGTGTTGCTGAGAGAGTGCGCCTTGCAGCGCCGCCAACAGAGACGGATTTTCCCCCGGCCAGAAACTGGCAAAGGTTTCATCATCGGGTAAATAGAGTGGCAGTGAAAGCTGTGCCGGCGTGTTCAGAAGTACCTCAACGGATGAGCAGGCAGAAAACGGCGCAAGTTTATCACGATCCTTGCAAGAGATGAACCAGGCTTCCCTGCCCGGCAAAGCGCATTAACTTTCGCGCTTTTCTTCGGCATCCAGTACCACTTCCTCGGGCCGTAACAGATTGATTACGCGGAAAATCAGTGCCAATGCGACGCCAACGATGGTGGCCAGCGCCATGCCTTTCAGTTCTGCAGCGCCGATATGCACTTTCGCGCCGCTGACGCCGATGATCAGGATCACCGAGGTCAGGATCAGATTCTGCGCTTTGTTGTAATCCACTTTAGATTCAATCAATACGCGAATACCGGAAGCCCCGATCACTCCGTACAACAGCAGAGAAACGCCCCCCATGACCGGCACCGGGATCGCCTGAATTGCGGCCGCCAGTTTACCTACGCAAGAGAGCAGAATCGCGAAGATCGCCGCCCCGCCAATCACCCAGGTGCTGTATACGCGGGTAATTGCCATCACGCCGATGTTCTCACCGTAAGTGGTGTTTGGCGTGGAACCGAAGAAACCGGAGATCATGGTGGACAAGCCGTTAGCAAACATCGAGCGATGCAGGCCGGGATCGCGAATCAGATCTTTTTTCACGATATTGGCGGTAACGACTAAGTGGCCAACGTGCTCAGCGATCACCACCAGCGCCGCAGGCAGGATGGTCAACATCGCGGCCCATTCGAAGCGCGGCGTGTAGAAGGTTGGCAGTGCAAACCACGGCGCATCAGCCACCGATTGCCAGTTTACGATGCCCATAAAGGAGGAGAGCGCGTAGCCAGCCAGTACGCCGATCAGAATCGGGATAATGGCGAGGAAACCGCGGAACAGCACCGAACCAAACACCGTGACCGCCAGTGTCACCATCGAAATGATGATGGTTTTGCTGTCTGGCGAGGTGCCATCGGCTGGCAACAGACCGGCCATATTGGCTGCCACGCCCGCCAGTTCCAGACCGATCACCGCAACGATTGCGCCCATCGCGGCCGGTGGGAACATCACATCCAGCCAGCCGGTACCGGCTTTTTTGACGATCAGCGCCACTACACAGAACAGGAAACCGCAAAGAATAAAGCCGCCCAGCGCCACTTCATAACCCAGCGGCAACAGCAGCAGCACCGGTGAAATAAAGGCAAAGCTCGAACCCAGATACGCCGGGATTTTTCCTTTACAGATAAACAGATACAGCAGCGTACCAACGCCGTTAAACAGCAATACGGTGGCCGGGTTGATGTGGAACAGAATCGGCACCAGCACCGTGGCGCCAAACATGGCGAACAGGTGTTGTAAGCTGAGTGGAATGGTTTGCAGCAGCGGTGGACGTTCGTCTACCCCGATCGCGCGTCTTGTCATTATCTCTCTATCCCCATTAGTCGTTATGAATGCTGTTTGTTCAGGCCGCGCCATCAGGGAGCCGCGCAATTCATTACGCAATATTCCAACACGCTAAGTGCCATGTCGGGAAAAAGAGCGCGATAAATCGCGCCGCTACCAAAGGTGCTGGTGTTTATGCGGCACTGAACTAAAGGGCATTACTTGAGTTGTTGTGTTTTTGCCAAAAAAAAGCCGACTCTCTGGCCGGCTGGATGCTTTCTTTATTTCGTTCCGAAGATCTTATCGCCGGCATCGCCGAGACCTGGAATGATATAGCCCTTCTCGTTCAATCCCTGATCGATTGACGCGGTGTAGAGCTCAACGTCCGGATGCGCTTTCTCCAGCGCCGCAATCCCTTCTGGTGCTGCCACCAACACCAGCACTTTGATGCTGTTGCAGCCCGCTTTTTTCAGCAGGTCGATAGTGGCGATCATCGAACCACCGGTTGCCAGCATCGGGTCAACGACCAGTGCTAAACGCTCTTCGATATTGGACACCAGTTTCTGGAAGTACGGCACCGGCTCCAGCGTCTCTTCATCACGATAGACACCGACGACACTGATGCGCGCGCTTGGCACGTGCTCCAGCACACCTTCCATCATGCCAAGGCCCGCACGCAGAATCGGCACCACGGTGATTTTTTTGCCTTTGATTTGATCGACGTCGACCGGGCCGTTCCAGCCTTCGATGGTGACGCGCTCCGTGACCAGATCGGCAGTGGCTTCATAAGTCAGCAGGCTGCCGACTTCTGAGGCCAGCTCGCGGAAGCGTTTGGTGCTGATATCATGCTCACGCATCAGGCCCAGTTTATGTTTGACCAGCGGGTGTTTGACTTCCACGATCTTCATGATTGTTCTCCCGGAATTGAGTTGAGCTAAAAAAAATCGCCGGATTATACCGCCTTTTTGCCGCTGCGCCACTTGTCATTGGTCAATGGCTTAGCGCGATTAGCGTGATCTTAAGGATTGGCGAAAAATCAGCACTGTGCAAAGCGGCGTGAGATGGCACTCGCAAACGTTTGCCTGCGCTGATAGAATTAGCGCGCTTAATTTTTGCCACCAACCGCAATTCGCGTGGGGATTCCGCAGTGACCGACAAAACCTCTCTCAGCTACAAAGACGCCGGTGTTGATATCGATGCTGGTAACGATCTGGTTGACCGTATTAAAGGCGTAGTAAAGAAAACTCGCCGCCCGGAAGTGATGGGTGGGCTGGGTGGCTTTGGCGCGCTCTGTGCGCTGCCGCAGAAATACCGCGAGCCTGTGCTGGTCTCCGGAACCGATGGCGTCGGCACCAAGCTGCGTCTGGCGATGGATCTCAAACGTCATGACAGCATCGGCATCGATCTGGTTGCGATGTGTGTGAACGACCTGATTGTACAAGGCGCTGAGCCGCTGTTCTTCCTCGACTACTACGCAACCGGCAAACTGGACGTGGATACCGCTTCAGCGGTGATCACCGGTATCGCTGAAGGTTGCCTGCAGTCAGGTTGTGCGCTGGTCGGCGGTGAAACCGCTGAGATGCCAGGCATGTACCACGGTGAAGACTACGACGTGGCCGGTTTCTGCGTCGGCGTGGTGGAAAAATCAGAAATTATTGATGGTTCGAAAGTGCAGGACGGCGACGTGCTGATCGCGCTGGGTTCAAGCGGCCCGCATTCGAACGGTTATTCGCTGGTGCGTAAGATTCTGGAAGTCAGCCAGACTGATCCAGAAACCAAACAGCTGGATGGCAAACCACTGGCCGATCACCTGCTGGCACCGACTCGTATCTACGTGAAAAACATCCTTAGCCTGATCGAGCAGGTGGATGTGCACGCGATTTCTCACCTGACCGGTGGCGGCTTCTGGGAGAACATCCCACGCGTGTTGCCAGACAATACTCAGGCGGTGATTGACGAGAAGAGCTGGCAGTGGCCGTCCGTGTTCAGCTGGTTACAGCAGGCCGGTAACGTCAGCCGTCATGAAATGTATCGTACCTTTAACTGCGGCGTGGGCATGATCATCGCGCTGAGCCCGGCCGATGCCGATAAAGCGGTACAGCTGATGACCGACGCTGGCGAACAGGCGTGGAAAATCGGTGTGATTAAAGCCTCTGACTCAGAAGAGCGAGTGGTTATTAATCCATGAAAAAACTGGTTGTACTGATCTCCGGTAACGGAAGCAATCTTCAGTCCATCCTCGACGCCTGCGCAAGCGGGCGTATTAACGGCAGCGTCGCTGCCGTTTTCAGTAATAAAGCCTCGGCATTTGGTTTGACGCGTGCGCAGGAAGCCAGCGTGCCGGGCCATAGTCTCGCCGCCAGTGACTTTGCCGACCGCGATGCGTTTGACCGCCAACTGATGCAGGAAATCGATGCCTATGCGCCGGATTTGGTGGTGCTGGCCGGTTACATGCGCATTCTCAGTCAGGCGTTTGTCGCGCATTATCACGACCGGTTGGTGAACATCCATCCGTCGCTGCTGCCGAAATATCCCGGACTGCATACCCATCGTCAGGCGCTAGAGAATGGTGATGAGGAACACGGCACGTCGGTGCACTTTGTTACTGACGAACTGGATGGCGGACCGGTGATTTTGCAGGCGCGCGTTCCGGTATTTGCTGAAGATGATGAAGAAGAGATCACCTCACGTGTACAGCATCAGGAGCATGCGATTTATCCGCTGGTGATCGGCTGGTTTGTCGATGGACGCTTGCAGATGCGTGATGGAAAAGCCTGGCTGGATGGGCAACCGTTGCCACCTCAGGGTTACGCACACGACTGATTTTCACCTTATTCAGCCGCTTGCAGACACGTTGCCCCGCTTAATTCACCCCAGTCACTGGCTGATGTCAGCGCCTGGGGCTGCTAAAACCTGTTGCCTTTCTACGCCCTGAAAACGTAGCGCACGTTGCCTATCCCTTAACCAAATCTACCCGTAATGTAATCTTCGGTTTTGCGCGCTTTTGGCGAGGTGAAGATGCGGTCGGTTTCATCAAACTCCACCAGTTGTCCGTTATGCATAAACGCCGTGTAATCTGACACGCGCGCCGCCTGCTGCATGTTGTGCGTCACCAGCACCAGCGTGAAATGCTGCTTTAACGTGGTCATCAACTCTTCGATCACTAGCGTGGAAATCGGATCGAGCGCCGACGTCGGCTCATCCAGCAGCAATACTTCCGGCTCAATGGCAATGGCACGCGCAATCACCAGACGCTGCTGCTGACCGCTGGAGAGCGTCAACGCATTCTGTGCCAGCTGATCTTTCACTTCACTCCACAGTGCCGCTGCACGCAGTGCACGTTCACAAGCTTCGTTCAGCACGCGACGATCGCGCACCCCTTGCAGCCGCAAACCGTACACCACGTTCTCGTAGATCGATTTCGGGAATGGATTCGGGCGCTGAAATACCATGCCAATCCGGCGACGCAACGCAGGCAGATCCTGATTCGCCTGCATCACCGCATGCTGATCGAGCAGAATTTCACCTTCAATGCGGCAGCGATCAATCACATCGTTCATGCGATTAAAGCAGCGCAGCAGCGTTGACTTGCCACAACCGGACGGACCAATCAGCGCTGTGATGCGGTTTTTCGGGATGTACAGATCGATATTGTTCAGCGCCTGGCGTTCACCGTACCACAGCGACAGTTGGTTAACGGTTAACGCGATGTCGTAATCGGGCGTCATCTAAAAACCTTTCTAGTGCGTCATGAGGCGGTAACGCTCGCGCAGCCGATGCCGCAGCGCCATCGCCAACAGATTGAGCGACAGGATGATCACCACCAGCAGCAAGGCGGTGGCGTAAACCAGCGGTCGGTCAGCGTCGATATTCGGGCTCTGGAAGGCCAAATCGTAAATCTGAAAACCGAGGTGCATAAATTTGCGGTCGAGGTGCAAATAGGGGAACACCGCATCCACCGGTAACTCCGGGGCCATTTTCACCACACCCACCAGCATCAGCGGGGCGGTTTCCCCTGCTGCACGCGCTACAGCCAGAATCAGGCCGGTGAGCATCGCCGGGACCGCCAGCGGTAACACCACGCGCCACAGCGTTTCCGCCTGAGTGGC
The DNA here is from genome assembly GCF_018257655.1 of Pantoea sp. JGM49. Classification (NCBI taxonomy): domain Bacteria; kingdom Pseudomonadati; phylum Pseudomonadota; class Gammaproteobacteria; order Enterobacterales; family Erwiniaceae; genus Pantoea; species Pantoea sp. JGM49. The sequence continues at coordinate 346,349 of NZ_JAERJM010000003.1, forward strand.
ACCCAGCGCCAGCGAGCCCTGACGCAGATTATCCGGGATGCGTGACAGCCCCTCTTCGGTGGCGACAATCACCACGGGTAATGTCAGCAGCGCCAGCGTCAACGCCGCCCATAGCAGGCCCGGCGTGCCATAGGTCGGATTCGGCAACGCGCGCGAGAAAAACAGCTGATCAATCGTGCCGCCGATCAACCAGACAAAGAAGCCCAGACCAAACACGCCATACACAATCGACGGCACACCGGCGAGATTCACCACCGCGATGCGCACCAGCCGCGTTAACGCATGACGTCCGGCATATTCGTGCAGCCACACCGCCGCCACCACCCCCAGCGGCATCACGATGATCGACATCAGCAACACCATCAGCACGGTGCCAAAAATCGCCGGGAACGCCCCGCTCTCGCCGCCGCCTGATGTCGGGGAATCGCTGACAAACTGCCAGATTTGACTGAAGAAGTGCTGTACTTTCTGCCTAAACGACATCGCATTCGGATACCAGGCATCCACCACCTGCGCCAGCGGAATGATATGATCCTGCCCCTGCACATCGCGCAGCACCAACGTGTCGCGTTCGCTCTCATGTTGCAGATGGGTCAGTTGTTGCGCTAGTGCGCTAAAGCGCCGTTGCAGCGCCACGCTGTTGGCATCGAATTCCGATTGATCCTGCAGGGTGAACGTGCCGCGCTGACGTTGCTCATCAGCTTGCTGCTGCAGGCTTTCCAGCTGTGCATTGAGGCGCGCCATTTGCACTCGACGAATATGGCTGGCCTGGCGTAACTGCTCATGCACCTGTGCCAGCCGCTGATGCAGCAGCGCATCACGATCGCGCGCGGTCAGCACTTCATTATCTTCCCGCAGTTCAATCAGCCAGCCGTAAGCGTTGCCACCGCTGCGGCGCTGTAAAACCACCACATCTGCCGGGCGACGCGTTTTCGCCGCGCCCTGGCTATACAGCACACGGAAATCCGGTGCGGCAAAGTCACGATTGCCGGTTTTCACCACATAGCGCCACTGCTCGCCCTGCGGCTGTTGGTTCAGCGTTTCGCCCAGCACCATCACCGCCGAGCCTTCCGGCGGCTGGAACAGATATTGATCCACCGGTTGTGGCCAGAAGGCGCGCATGCCCTGCCATCCCAGCAGGCCAATCAGCAAGGTAAACGCCAGTAAACACACGGCCACCGCACCAGCAGTCAGCCAGCGCCAGCGATCGTTTTGACGCATCGCTTTCATCCCTGTCCCTCATGCTGGCTGTAGCGCTGGCGCAGACGCTGACGAATCAACTCCGCAACGGTGTTGATCACTAAAGTGAATATCAGTAACAACAGCGCACTCAGGAACAGAATTCGGTAATGCGCACTGCCCGCTGCCGCTTCCGGCATCTCAATGGCGATGTTAGCCGAAAGTGCACGTAATCCGGCAAACAAGCCGCCTTCACTGACCGGCGTGTTACCGGTGGCCATCAGCACAATCATGGTTTCCCCTACCGCGCGGCCAAAACCGATCATCAGGGCAGCAAAAATGCCTGCTGATGCACCTGGCAGCACCACACGCGTCAGGGTTTGCCACGGCGTAGCGCCCAGCGCCAGTGAACCTTGCCCCAGCGCGCCCGGCACGCTGAATAAAGCATCTTCTGACAAGGTGAAAATCAACGGCACCAATGCAAAGCCCATCGCCAGCGCCGCGACCAATAAGTTGCGTTGTTCATAATGCGCCAACCGCTCGCCGATATCCGGCCACAACTGCGTGGGCAGCCACAGCGTCAGGAGTGTGACGGCCAGCAATACCGGCAGCAGCAGAATCACCTCGAAACCTGGGCGTCGCCAACGCGCTGGCAAATGCGGACTGAGCACGCCGCACAGCAATAAAGTCACCGCCAGCACCAGCGGTAGCAGCAACACGCCGACCAGCGCGGTACTCACGTGCGGTGCCAGCCAGACGCCGGCAATCAAGCCAATCACCACGCTTGGCAACGCGCCCATCATTTCAATGCCCGGCTTCACCCAGCGGCGTAATCCCGGAGACATAAACCATGCGGTGTACATTGCCGCCGCCAGAGCCAGCGGTGTGGCAAACAGCAGCGCCAGCGAGGCCGCTTTTAGCGTGCCCAGCACCATCGGTATCAGACTGAATTTGGCCTGATAGCTGTCGCCAGCCGCAGTGGATTGCCATACCCAATCGGGCTGAGGATAGTTTTCGTACCAGATTTTTTGCCACAGATTGCGCCAGGTGAAATCGGGCCACGGATTATCCAGCGCAAACTGTTGCCACTGCCCTTCCCGTTCAATAATCAGCGCATCGCCGCGGGGTGAAAAGGCCAGCGCCTGGATGCCCGGTGCCAGCTGACGCGTCAAAATCGGTCCCTGCTGCTTGCTGGCGAACAGTTTGACCTCACCCGCTGCATTAAAGGTGGCAAACACACGACGCTGCGCCTCAGGCACAACCTTCAGCGCATCCTGGCTGTGATCAAAGGTATGAATTTCCTGCAACCGCGGCCCTTTATCGCCTGCGATGGCAAACCATTGCTTGACCCCCTGGGTATCCTGAATCAGCAGCGTGCGCCCCCCGGTGAGGATATGCAGGCTTTGCGGACGCTGGTTAAGGGTCTGCGTTTCGCGCAGCTGAGCGCCTTCTGGCGTGATTTGCCATACACGCAGCAAACGCCCTTCGCTGGCGTACAGCAATGTGCCATCGGGGGATAACAGCAAATGCTCGGCTTGCTGCTGTGGCAGCAAAATCTGATTAACGGTTTGCTGGTTCTCCAGCGTCATTACGCTGATGCCTGCCGGCGTTTGGGCGGCAATCCGCCATTGGTGATCGCTTAGCGAGGTGAGCGCCATGGTGGTGACCGCGCCTTGCGCCAGATGCAGCGGACGATCGCCAAACGGGAAGAACCATTGACCGTGGTTTTCGTGGATCAGCGGTTGCATCAGCAGCAGTGCGCCCTGCATATTGAGCAATACGCTATTGCTATTGCTGCTGTTGACCGCCGCATCAGGGTGCTGTTGCAGCACCAGCGCCTCAGCGGCGGGCTGCCCATCGAGTGGAATAAAGCGCGCCTCGTTGCGGCTGATGCGCCAGCCGAGATGCCCATCGCTGCCCATCGCCAGTACCTGGGCTTTATCCCAAAGCTGCATATTGGTGGTGGCTTGCATGCCCGGCGCGCTGAAAAGGGGTAACACCACCCAGATCAGCCAGAAGAATAGCAGCAGCATCAGCAGCAAAATGCCCACGCCGCAGCCTGTCACCACGCGACGAACAAACTGATCGACAGCACGGCGACGGCGGTCGCTGAAATGGACAGGGATACGATTTATGCTCATGCAGGCCAGGTTACAGGTGAAAACACGTCGCTATGTTGCCCGTAGCTGATTGATAAGACAACCTTTGGCGTTGGACAAGCTTGCCATACTCTCGCCATAATGGTGACGGACACTGAGCGGAGGCGCATTTTTGCGATTTTCCCGCCGGACAATCCGTCCAGCAACAGCCTCACGGAGTCAGAATGGGTCAGGAAAAGCTGTATATAGAAAAAGAAATAAGCTGGTTAAGCTTCAACGAACGTGTATTACAGGAAGCAGCGGACAAAACGAACCCGCTAATCGAGCGCATGCGCTTCCTGGGAATCTATTCCAACAATCTCGAAGAGTTCTACAAAGTGCGCTTCGCCGATCTGAAACGTCGCATTCTGATTGGTGAGGAACAGGGCACGCCGACGACCCTTCGTCATATCCTGAAAAAAATTCAGCTGCGGGTGCAGAAATCGGATCAGGAATTCGATGCACTGTACAACGACCTGCTGCTGGAGATGGCACGTAATCAGATCTTTCTGATTAACGAACGCCAGCTGTCGCCGAATCAGCAAGAGTGGCTGCGCTATTACTTCAAACATCAATTACGCCAGCACGTCACGCCGATTCTGATTAACCACGACACCGATCTGATTGAGTTCCTCAAAGACGACTACACCTATCTGGCGGTTGAGATTATTCGCGGCGACGATATTCGTTACGCGCTGCTGGAAATCCCGTCTGACAAGGTCCCACGTTTCGTCAATTTACCCGCTGAATCACCGCGTCGTCGCAAGCCGATGATTCTGCTGGATAACATCCTGCGCTATTGCCTGGATGAGATCTTCAAAGGCTTCTTCGATTACGATGCGCTGAATGCTTATTCGATGAAGATGACGCGCGATGCTGAATATGACCTCGTTACCGAGATGGAATCAAGCCTGCTGGAACTGATGTCCTCCAGCCTGAAGCAGCGTCTTAACGCAGAACCGGTGCGCTTTGTGTATCAGCGTGATATGCCGGATGCGATGGTGGAAATGCTGCGCCATAAGCTGTCGATTTCGAACTACGATTCGATTGTGCCGGGCGGCCGTTACCACAACTTTAAAGACTTTATTGGCTTCCCGAACGTCGGCAAAGCCAATCTGGAAAACCGTCCGCTGCCGCAAATCCGTCACATCGGCTTTGATGGCTTCCGTAACGGTTTCGATGCCATCCGTAATCGCGATGTGCTGCTCTACTATCCGTATCACACCTTTGAGCACGTGCTGGAGCTGTTGCGTCAGGCATCGTTCGACCCAAGCGTGCTGGCGATTAAGATCAACATTTATCGTGTCGCTAAAAACTCACGCATCATGGATGCGATGATCCACGCGGCGTACAACGGTAAAAAAGTGACTGTGGTGGTGGAGCTGCAGGCGCGTTTTGATGAAGAAGCCAATATTCGTTGGGCAAAACGCCTGACCGAAGCGGGCGTGCACGTGATCTTCTCCGCGCCGGGTCTGAAAATTCACGCCAAACTGTTCCTGATTTCACGTCGTGAAGGCGATGAGATTGTGCGTTATGCGCATATCGGCACCGGTAACTTCAACGAAAAAACCGCACGCATTTATACTGACTATTCATTGCTGACCGCCGATGCGCGCATCACCAATGAAGTGCGCCGCGTGTTCAACTTTATTGAGAACCCGTATCGTCCGGTGACGTTCGAACACTTACTGGTGTCGCCGCAGAACTCGCGCGACATGCTGTATAAGTTGATCGATGCCGAGATCGCCAATGCCCAGCAGAAAAAACCGGCGGGCATTACGCTGAAAATCAACAACCTCGTCGATAACGGCCTGGTAGATCGCCTCTATGCCGCGTCATCTGCGGGCGTGAAGATCAATTTACTGGTGCGCGGCATGTGTTCTCTGATCCCTGATTTACCGGGCATCAGCGAAAATATTCGTATTACCAGCATCGTTGACCGTTATCTTGAGCATGACCGCGTCTATATTTTTGAGAGCGACGGCGAGAAAAAGGTTTATCTCTCTTCCGCAGACTGGATGACGCGTAATATCGATCACCGTATAGAGGTGGCCGTGGCGATCCTTGATCCCCGCGTGAAGCAGCGCATTCTGGATATCATTGCCATTCTGTTGAGTGATACCGTGAAAGCGCGCATCGTGGACAAAGAACTGAGTAACCGTTATGTTCCGCGCGGCAATCGCAAGAAGGTGCGCTCGCAGCTGGCGATTTACGATTACATCAAGAAACTGGAACAACCCGAATAACGCCTATGCCAATTTCCCATAAAAGTACGCCGAAACCGCAGGAATTTGCTGCCATCGATCTGGGCTCAAACAGTTTCCACATGGTCATTGCCCGTGTGGTCGATGGCGCCATGCAAGTGTTGGGGCGTTTGAAACAGCGCGTGCATCTGGCCGATGGGTTAGATGCGCAAAATCGCCTGAGCGATGAGGCGATGGAGCGTGGCCTGAGCTGCCTGGCGCTGTTTGCGGAGCGTTTACAGGGGTTCAGCCCGGCAAACGTCACTATCGTCGGTACGCACACGCTGCGTATCGCCACCAATGCCGAAGAGTTCCTGCAGCGCGCCGCAGAGGTGATCCCCTATCCGATCGAGATCATCTCTGGCAACGAAGAAGCGCGTCTGATCTTCATGGGCGTGGAGCACACGCAGCCGGAAAAAGGCCGCAAGCTGGTGATCGATATCGGCGGCGGTTCAACCGAACTGGTGATCGGTGAGGATTTTGAACCGCAGCTGGTGGAAAGCCGCCGCATGGGTTGTGTCAGCTTTGCCAATCTCTATTTCCCGAAAGGGGAAATTTCGCCTGAACACTTCCGTCGCGCGCGTTTGTCCGCGGCGCAGAAGCTGGAAACCATGGCGTGGCAGTATCGTCTGCACGGCTGGCAGTATGCGCTGGGTGCTTCAGGCTCGATCAAAGCGGCCTGCGAAGTGCTGCTGGCAATGGGTGAGAAAGAGAAACTGATCACCCCGGAAACGCTGGAAATGCTGGTTGATGAAGTATTGAAGCACAAGTCTTTCAATGCGTTGAGTCTGCCGGGCTTATCGGAAGAGCGTAAAGCGGTGTTTGTACCTGGCTTAGCGATTCTGTGTGGCGTGTTTGATGCGCTGGCGATTCGCGAACTGCGCCTGTCTGATGGCGCGCTGCGTGAAGGTGTGCTGTATGAGATGGAAGGTCGCTTCCGCCATCAGGATATCCGCAGCCGCACCGCGCAAAGTCTGGCTAACCACTACGCTATCGATAGCGATCAGGCACGCCGCGTGCTGGAAACGACCGAGCAGCTTTATCTGCAGTGGCTGGATCAAAATCCCAAGCTGGCGAATCCACAGCTCTCCGCGCTGCTGAAATGGGCTGCGCTGCTGCATGAAGTCGGATTGACCATCAATCACAGCGGCATGCAGCGCCATTCAGCTTACATCCTGCAGAACTCCAACATGCCTGGTTTTAATCAGGATCAACAGATGCTGTTGGCCATGCTGGTACGCTACCACCGTAAAGCGGTGAAGCAGGATGAGATGCCACGTTTCACCTTGTTCAAAAAGAAACAGTTCCTGCCGATGGTGTTCCTGTTACGTCTGGGTACGCTGCTGAATAATCAGCGCCAGGCCACCACCAAGCCGGACTCGCTCAAGCTCAAGGCGGATGACAGCAACTGGACGCTGACTTTCCCGCGTGGCTATCTGAGCCAGAATACGCTGGTACAGCTGGATCTGGAGCGTGAGCAAGCCTACTGGAATGATGTCACCGGCTGGAAACTGACGCTGGAAGAGGAGTAATGCGGGCTGCTGGCCCGCTGTATCACTATGACAACACGTCCCGATAACTATTTCGCGGAAAAATACGGTCTGACACCGACCCACTCCGAAGTGCTGGCTGCATTGCCAAAACTGGCAGTGGGCAAAGCGTTAGACCTCGGCTGCGGCCAGGGCCGTAATAGCCTGTTCCTGAATCAGCATGGTTTTGACGTGACGGCCTGGGACAGCAATCCCGTTAGCCTTGAGCGTCTGAATAGCATTATTCAGGAAGAGAATCTGGAGAACATTCGCACGGAACTGTGCGATCTCAATAAGGTGCGTTTCAACGGCGGCTATCAGTTCGTGCTCTCCACAGTGGTGATGATGTTCCTGCAACCGGAATCCATCCCACAGCTGATTGCCGATATGCAGGCCAGTACGCTGAAATATGGCTATAACCTGATTGTGGCGGCGATGAGCACGGATGATTATCCCAACTCGCAGAACTTCCCGTTTACGTTCAAATCCGGCGAGCTGAGCCATTACTATCGCAACTGGCACATCGTGAAGTACAACGAGGAAATCGGTGAACTGCATCGTCGTGATGAAAACGGCGATCGCATCAAATACCGTTTCGCCACGCTACTGGCGCAAAAAGCCAGCTATTGATGACGAGGCCGCGAAATGCGGCCCCATCTGATTTTGATCAACGCACCCTTAACCATTACTGCTCATTTTTCACACAGCAATTGACCTGACGATCTAACTGTGACTAAATGTTGCCATCGCCCAGCCGGGCATTTAAAGGAACCACCCCGCGTGAACAGCGCCATCCCAGCACGAAGACGTCCCAAAACCGGTACCATGACTCGCATTATTTTGCTGATCAGTTTCTTCATTTTGGTTGGCCGTCTGATTTTCATTATCCCCGGTGCGATTGAGCATCATCAGCAAAAAAAAGCCGCACCTGAGCCGGTCACCACACTGAGCACCAGCGATTCGCGCTAAGGAATTTGCGGGTCATCGTTGCTTGCCGCTTCACATTGCCCGATTGTGACAATGCTGCTTAATGCGCCCTGATTACCCGCAACGCGCTACACTTTGACCTGACTTTACAGACACAAAGGACGCGTTATGTCTGCTCCGTATGCACAACAATTAACTGAAATCCGTCAGCGCATCTTGCATCTGCTCCTCAGCGAGGACGATCTCGTTGATGTGCTGCTGGATAAATCTATCGATCTCAATGCCGCCGAGTTGCGGGAGATCACCGACTGGCGCCATCAGCTGGAAGAAGAGCTGCATCAACTGCACGCGGCTGACTTAGCGGATATCCTCGAAGCGCTACCTGAACAAGAGCGTCTGGCATTATGGCGCCTTGTGCCCTCCGAACAGCGCGGTCGCGTGCTGGTCGAAGCCTCTGAAACCGTCTGGGCCAGCCTGACGGAAGGTATGACTGATCGCGAGATTCTGCACGCTATTGAGCCGCTGGACATCGACGATCAGGTATATCTGGCTCGCTATCTGCCGCGTGATTTAACCGGACGTTTACTCACCACGCTGGAGCCAAACTTGCGTGCACGCCTGCTGGAAGTGATCGAGCTTGATCGCGACCGCGTGGGCCAGGTGATGGATTTCAATATTCTGACTGTCCGATCTGACGTGACCCTCGCCACCGTGCAGCGCTTTCTGCGCAAGCGCAAAAGCATGCCGGATGGTACCGATAAAATCTTTATTACTGACGAACAGAATCAGTTGCTGGGTGAGTTAACACTCACCGACATTTTACTCAACAAGCCAAAGACGCTGGTTTCTGACGTGATGAATGCGCGCCCGACCACCTTTCAGCTCGACGACAAAGCCGAAGATGCAGCCAGTGCCTTTGAGCGTTATAACCTGATCTCTGCCGCCGTTATTGATGCGAAAGGTAAGCTGATTGGCCGTATCACCGTGGAAGACGTGATCGATCTGGTTAACGAAGAGAACGAAAGTAACATTCGTAAGATGGGCGGTATCAGCCAGGGTGAGGACGTGTTCGCGCCGGTGCGCAAAGCGGTGGGTAAACGCTGGGCGTGGCTCGCCATCAATCTGTGTACCGCATTTATCGCTTCTCGCGTAATTGGCCTGTTTGAAGAGACCATTTCTCAACTGGTGGCGCTGGCGGCGCTGATGCCTATCGTCGCCGGGATTGGCGGTAACACCGGTAACCAAACCATCACCATGATTGTGCGTGCACTGGCGCTACATCAGGTGGAACCCGGTAACTTCTCCTTTCTGGTGGTACGTGAACTCGGCGTTGCCCTGATTAACGGGCTATTCTGGGGCGGAATCATGGGCAGCATCACCTGGTTGATGTACGACAATATGCAACTCGGTGGCGTAATGATGCTGGCGATGGTGCTTAATCTGCTGCTGGCGGCGCTCATGGGCGTACTGATTCCGTTGATCATGACCAAGATGAAACGCGACCCGGCAGTAGGTTCCAGCGTGCTGATCACCGCTATCACCGACACCGGCGGTTTCTTTATTTTCCTCGGTCTGGCAACGGTGTTTTTGCTGCACCGTTAAATCAAAGACAGTGCGCGTAACGTTGCAGCGCTTGCTGCAAATTGAGTTGCAACGTTGCGTGCGCCAGTTCGCTGATGCCTGGTGTTACGCGCGATGAGCCGCGTTGATTTAACCACTCGACCACATCGATAAGGTGCCACAGCGCGGTTTTACCATCATGAATTGGACGTGGAAACTGCGGGCTGTGAGTGAGCATTAACTTCCGCATATTCTGGCGCGATACGCCGATCAACTCGGCGATATCCGTAAGGCCGACCAGATCGGGGGCCGCTTCAATCAGTTCGGCATCGGGTAAAGCCTGAATGACTTCGGCTAAGGCATCGCGAATCGCTTGCTGCGCACTCTCCGCTTCCCGGTAGTACATCAGACTCAATTTACCGGCTACGCCAGTACCCACCAGCGCATCAGTGCAACCGGCAGCGCCGAGTCGTTCCAGGGCTTCGTCATCAGACACAGCCTCACTCAACTGAAAACGTAACGTGAATTCAAATTCCATTTTTACATCCTTATCGTTTCACTCTTGAGCAGTTATCCACCACTCGCTTTAACATCCTGGCATGATTTTCAGGGCTCTTAGGCGTGCTCCAAATGCAGGTAATACAGAAATCACCGCATCGACACTCTGCTGAATTCTCCGGGCAATACATTTTTCCCCACGCATGATGCCCACCCTGCACAATTTTCCATCCCTGAACTTCTGCATAACGTAAAACGCTTTCAATCTCTTTGTGCGGGTGTCGCTTCCTTTCTGACATTGCATGCCACCTTATACTTTGAACATTAGGTTGTCAACTGACAACCACCTTCAGTTTTCAGATGCTATGTCATCAGCATTTAAGGCGTGAGAGAACAACAAGTGTCCTGTGATCCCGGATTTAATTTGAGGTTGGATACCAGCGCACAAAATCGAGCGCACCTGAGTTCAAGCGCATATACACTTAGCGCTATCACTGACCTGAGGGAGAAACAGCATGTTTAAAGTTGATGATTTTGTGCAGTCGAAGACCGGTGGCCCAAAGATGCAGGTCACACGGGTTGAAGGGGAGTTGCTATGGTGTGCACGTATTGACGATCCCATCAAACGTGAGATCGAAGTCAGGGCAGATAGCGTGAATTTGTATCACGAAGAAGGCGATTTCGGCGTGTGCTGATTCTTCCGTTGCGCGATAAATAGCGCCGCTACTGGTCAGTGCACCCTGCCATAGCGGCATAATTTATTGTGTAATGCCTGGTTTTGCTCGCCATGAATGACGCGCTACGCTGCTCGGTGCGGTTAATGACGCCCTTACATTGTTTGGTGCGGTTTTCATAAAGTGCGCATTCATGCGTACCAGGTTAAAGACGCACTCACTGGCTTAAGTGGATGGCATTACGCAATTTTTTGCATGACGTGAACGCAGACAATCACGGATTGTCCTTTTGCAGATTATCTTGCCCAATTCCGCCAATAAACGGCAAGCGCAGTTTTAATGGCGCGAAGTCCAGCCCCAGATTCAATCCCAACACATTCACTTCCAGCCCTTCTTCCGCACCCAGGGTAACGCCTAACACACCCAGCAAGGACACCTGTAATCCGCGCCCCGACGGTGGTAATCCAATGGGATGAAGCAGAGAGCGATAATCTTTGCCTAGTGCATTAGCAGGCAAATCCAGCTTCAACGCAGGCACTTCACGGCCAATGTGTGCCATAAAGGTGTTGCTGTTCGGTCCCGGCCACGCGTGATAGGTCGTTGGCCATGGGTAAGATTTTATCGCCGCTTCGATCTGCGGAATCATTGCTTCTGCTTCCTTGCCGCGATGCTCCACCAGTAAACGCGGTTTCGCGCCGTACCAGTATCCATCCGGCAGGTTTGCGTTGCGACGCACCTTATCGCCGCTGCCCCAGCTGATCACTTCGTAGCGGTTGTACTGCGTCTCCCCTGCACGCTTAAAAATGATCCACGGATGCACCGCGACAGCGCCCTTCCAGCCATATGTGGGCGCAGCATAAACCTGCACGATGGCCAGATTGGCATATTGGTGCGGGTCCGGCGCTATCCCGGCCGAATCCCGTCGCGCCGTCGCCCAGCCACCGCGCTCACTGGTTAACTCACCGGTGCGCGTGGCCTGCGCCAAACTGGCTGCCAGCGAGAGCAGCACAATACAGAGGAAAGAGAGGAGAAAGGCTTTCAGTGGCAGCATCGACGGCGTCCTGATGATTAACAATTCACCTGCCATCATGCATTGGTAGGGTGAGTTTGTATTCACTAACTATGCGATAGGGCAAATTGCACTGAAAATGCATGTCGGTTGGCAATAAAAGAATGGCGTATATCTCGCAGATGCACACACTTCACTAACCCTTTCGTTGCATCAATGTCGCTTATAAAAGACAATTTTCGCTGGATTGAATGCTTGCGAGGACGCTATGCTGTATACCACTAAACGTTATCAGGATCCTGATGGCAAAGTTCCCTATACCGAATGGATAATCAAATTAAGAAAGAGGGATCCTCGCGCCGCAGCAAAGATAGATACTCGAGTGGATCGCGCTGAAAGTGGAAACTTTGGCGACTACCGATTTGAAAGAGAGGGTGTTTGGGAATTAAAAATCGATTATGGCCCGGGTTACCGCGTCTACTACGCACTCGATGGAGATAGGATAATTTTGCTTCTTATTGGGGGAGATAAATCGTCCCAAAAACAAGACTTAGCAAAAGCAGTAAAATTTTGGCGTGAACATCAAACGAGGTAACAGCATGACTATCATCACTCAATCTGCACCAAAGAAAAAAGCAGTCAGTCACGACGATGCGATGGTAGCAGAGCTGCGAGAAAACCCGGATTACGCTGAAATCTACCTGCAAACGGCATTGGAAGATATCTACGAAGAAGGCGGGATAGCTGCCTTTCTGATCGCCCTTCGCCGAGTAGTTGAGGCTCGGGGTGGCATTAGCGAAATCTCTCGCAAATCGGGGTTGTCGCGCCAGCAGTTGTACAAAACGCTCTCAGAAAAAGGAAATCCAACGCTCACTACCCTTACAGAGATTACCCGTGCAGCTGGCGTTAGACTGATTCCTCACATCTAAATAAAAAGCCCGCATTTAAGCGGGCTTGATAGGCAATTCAGTTAACGAAAATCATTCCCACTCAATCGTGGCCGGTGGCTTACCTGAGATATCGTAAACCACGCGAGAAATGCCGTTCACTTCGTTGATGATGCGGTTGGAAACACGGCCGAGGAAATCGTACGGCAGGTGCGCCCAGTGCGCGGTCATGAAGTCGATGGTTTCTACTGCACGCAGTGAAACAACCCAATCATATTTACGACCGTCGCCCATTACGCCAACAGAGCGTACTGGCAGGAACACGGTGAAGGCCTGGCTGACTTTGTTGTACAGGTCAGCTTTATGCAGTTCTTCGATGAAGATTGCATCGGCACGACGCAGCAGGTCGCAATACTCTTTCTTCACTTCGCCCAGTACACGCACGCCCAAACCTGGACCCGGGAACGGATGGCGATACAGCATGGCGTATGGCAGGCCCAGTTCCAGGCCGATCTTACGCACTTCATCTTTGAACAGCTCTTTCAGCGGCTCAACCAGGCCCATCTTCATCTCTTTCGGCAGACCGCCCACGTTGTGATGCGATTTGATCACGTGTGCCTTGCCGGTAGCAGAAGCAGCAGACTCGATCACGTCTGGATAGATGGTGCCCTGTGCCAGCCATTTCACGTCAGTCAACTTCAGCGCTTCTTCGTCGAACACTTCAACGAATACGCGGCCGATGATCTTACGCTTGGCTTCGGGATCGTTCTCGCCCGCCAGTGCATTGAGGAAACGGTTTTCAGCGGCAACGTGAACGATGTTCAGACCAAAGTGGTCGCCAAACATATCCATCACCTGCTCAGCCTCGTTCAGACGCAGCAAGCCGTTATCCACGAACACACAGGTCAGGCGATCGCCGATAGCGCGGTGCAGCAGCATCGCGGTGACAGAGGAATCCACACCACCTGACAGGCCAAGGATCACTTTATCTTCGCCGACCTGCTCACGAATACGCTCAACCGCATCTTCGATGATCTTGGCTGGCGTCCACAGTGCTTCACAGCCGCAGATATCACGGATGAAACGCTCCAGCATGCGCAGGCCCTGACGGGTATGCGTCACTTCTGGGTGGAACTGCACGCCGTAGAATTTCTTCTCTTCGTTGGCCATGATGGCAAACGGACAGGTTTCGGTGCTGGCAACGGTTTCAAAGCCAGCCGGGATAGCGGTCACTTTGTCACCGTGGCTCATCCACACGTCCAGCAGCGGTTTGCCGGCTGCGCTGATGGCATCTTCGATGTCACGAACCAGCGCGCTCTGGGTCAGCACTTCAACCTGCGCATATCCAAACTCACGCTCGTTGGAGCCTTCAACCTTGCCGCCCAGCTGCATTGCCATGGTCTGCATGCCGTAGCACACGCCCAGCACTGGTACGCCAGCATTGAACACGTATTCTGGTGCACGTGGGCTGTTCAGCTCAGTGGTGCTTTCCGGGCCACCTGACAGGATGATGCCGTTTGGATTGAAGCTACGAATCTGCTCTTCGGTGACATCCCACGCCCAGAGTTCGCAGTAGACGCCCAGCTCACGCACGCGGCGCGCGACCAGCTGCGTATACTGAGAACCAAAATCGAGGATCAAAATGCGATGTTTATGAATATTTTCAGTCGTCATTGAGGCGTTTCCATTGGGATGGACTTAATAATAAAAGCGCCCGGCAGGTGCCGGGCGTTGAATCTTACGGGATTATGAACCCATGCGGTAGTTCGGTGACTCTTTGGTGATGGTCACATCATGCACGTGGCTTTCGTTGATACCTGCGCCACTGATGCGCACGAACTCGGCTTTAGTACGCAGATCGTTGATGGTTGGGCAACCGGTCAGGCCCATGCAAGAGCGCAGACCGCCCATTTGCTGGTGCACGATCTCTTTCAGACGGCCTTTGTAAGCGACGCGGCCTTCGATACCTTCTGGCACCAGTTTGTCAGCCGCGTTATCGGTCTGGAAGTAACGGTCAGATGAGCCTTTAGACATCGCGCCCAGTGAACCCATACCACGGTAAGATTTGAACGAACGTCCCTGATACAGCTCGATTTCGCCTGGAGATTCTTCAGTACCCGCCAGCATAGAACCGACCATCACAGCGGCCGCGCCTGCGGCGATCGCTTTGGCGATGTCACCTGAGAAACGGATACCACCATCAGCCACAACCGGGATACCAGTGCCTTCCAGCGCAGCAACCGCATCAGAAACGGCGGTAATCTGTGGTACACCTACGCCAGTCACGATACGCGTGGTGCAGATTGAACCAGGGCCGATACCCACTTTTACCGCGCTCACGCCCGCTTCGGCCAGTGCCAATGCACCTGCACCGGTCGCCACGTTGCCCCCGATGATGTCCAGGTCTGGATACTTCGCACGGGTTTCACGGATACGTTGCAGAACGCCTTCAGAGTGACCGTGAGAAGAGTCGATCAGCAGAACGTCAACGCCCGCAGCAACCAGCGCGTCAACACGCTCTTCGTTACCTGCGCCCGCACCAACCGCAGCACCCACACGCAGACGGCCTTCCGCATCTTTACAGGCGTTAGGTTTACGCTCTGCTTTCTGGAAATCTTTAACGGTAATCATGCCCAGCAGATGGAAGCTATCATCCACAACCAGCGCTTTCTCAACACGTTGTTCGTGCATTTTCTGCAGTACGATGTCGCGCGCTTCACCCTCTTTAACGGTGACCAGACGCTCTTTCGGTGTCATCACTGCGGAAACTGGCAGGCTCAGGTCCGTCACAAAACGCACGTCACGACCGGTAATGATACCGACCAGTTCGTTGTCGGTGTTCACAACCGGATAACCCGCAAAGCCGTTGCGCTCGGTCAGCTCTTGCACTGCCGCCAGCGTGGTGGTTGGCAGAACAGTTTGCGGATCGGTCACTACGCCACTTTCGTGTTTTTTCACTTTGCGAACTTCATCCGCCTGGCGCTCAATCGACATGTTTTTGTGGATAAAGCCCAGACCGCCTTCCTGCGCCAGTGCAATTGCCAGACCGGCTTCGGTCACCGTGTCCATAGCAGCAGACAGCATAGGGATGTTCAGACGGATGTTTTTCGTCAGTTGGGTGCTGAGATCAGCGGTGTTCGGTAAGACAGTGGAGTGAGCTGGAACGAGCAGAACGTCGTCAAAAGTGAGGGCTTCTTTAGTGATTCTTAGCATTGCAATATCTCCACCTGGGGGCGATTAAAACAGATAAAATATTGCCGCGGCATTATACAGGCCGAAATCGATTGCCTCCAGTGTTTTTTAGGAAAAAGTCTTGATCCTTCGGGTGAGCAATGTAGTATCGGTTGATTAACCCTCTGATTTAAAATTTGATCTACATCACATGTCGCTACCGCCAACCGCCAATATTTTTACTGTCAGCCGCCTGAATACCACGGTGCGCCAACTGCTGGAAAATGAGATGGGCCTGGTGTGGCTCAGCGCTGAGATCTCAAATTTTAGCCAGCCCTCTTCCGGTCACTGGTACTTCACCTTAAAGGATGATGGCGCACAAGTCCGCTGCGCGATGTTCCGTAATAGCAACCGCCGTGTCACCTTCCGTCCTCAGCATGGTCAGCAGGTTTTGGTGCGCGCCAGCATTACGCTGTATGAACCGCGTGGCGACTATCAGCTGATTATCGAAAGCATGCATCCAGCGGGTGAAGGTCTGCTGCAGCAGCAGTTTGAGCAATTGAAAGCGCGACTGGCGGCCGAAGGGCTGTTCGATCAGCAGTTCAAACAGCCGCTGCCCGATCCGGCGCGCCAGGTCGGTGTGATCACCTCTGCCACCGGTGCCGCGTTGCATGATGTGCTGCGCGTACTGCATCGCCGCGATCCCTCGTTGCCGGTAATTATCTATCCCACGCCGGTGCAAGGTGTGGATGCACCGGCTGCGATTGTGCGTGCCATTGAACTGGCGAACCAGCGTGATGAGTGTGACGTGCTGATTGTCGGCCGTGGCGGCGGCTCGCTGGAGGATTTGTGGAGCTTTAACGATGAGCGCGTGGCGCGTGCTATTTTTGCCAGTCGCCTGCCCATCGTCAGTGCCGTCGGCCACGAGACAGACGTCACCATCGCCGACTTTGTCGCCGATCTGCGCGCCCCTACCCCATCTGCGGCGGCAGAAATCGTGAGCCGCAATCAGATCGAACTGCTGCGCCGTTTGCAGTCACAGCAGCAGCGAATGGAAATGGCGATGGATTTCTACTTTGCAGAGCAGCAACGCCGTTTTACCCGCATACAACATCGTTTGCAGCAGCAACATCCACAGCTGCGTCTGGCACGCCAGCAAACCACACTGTTCCAGTTGCAACGTCGCCTCGGCGAGGCAATGGATCAACGTCTGCGCGTGGCTAATCGCCAGCAGGATCGCGTGTTACAGCGCCTCAATCAGCAGCAGCCTCAAGGGCGCATTCTGCGTGCGCAGCAGCAGATGCAGCAGTGGCAGTATCGCCTGCAACAGGGCATGGAGAAGCAGCTGAATCACAATCGTCAGCGATTTGGTAATCTGGCTGCACAACTGGAGGGCGTCAGTCCGCTTGCCACACTGGCGCGTGGTTTTAGTGTGACAACGGATACGCAAGGCCAGCTGGTGAAGAAAACCCAGCAATTGCATAAAGGCGATTTGCTGCGCACCCGTCTGGATGATGGCTGGGTGGAAAGCCAGGTGACCGCCCTTGAACCGCAGAAATCGCGTAGCCGTAAAGCACGATCCTAGCTGAAAAACTATACTTCTGGCATGTTCACTCACGGCCAGGAGTTACTATGACCTACAGCGTTATTCCTCCGTATATTCTTCGCAACATCATTGACCATTGTTCGGGTGCGCCTCAGGAGTCTGCTCGCCGCACCCTCACCCATGTTCAGCAACTGATGACTGAACACAATCATAAATCGGCCAGCGCGGCCACCGCCCAGCCTGGCAGCGTGTTGCGTGCCATCTTTGATGCGAAGAACACACAGAATCTACCCGGCACCTTAATCCGCGATGAAGGTCAGCCAGGCAATGGTGATGTCGCTGCCGAGGAGGCCTGGAATTATCTCGGCATCACCTACGATTTCTACTGGCAAATCTTCAAGCGCAACTCACTGGATAACCAGGGCCTGAAGCTGGATGGCACCGTGCATTACGGCAAGGAGTATCAGAACGCCTTCTGGAACGGTCAGCAGATGGTGTTTGGTGACGGCGATGGCGAGATTTTTAACCGCTTTACCATTGCGCTTGATGTGGTCGCGCATGAACTCACCCACGGCGTGACCGAGAACGAGGCCGGGCTGGTTTATTTCCAGCAGTCTGGTGCATTGAATGAATCGATGTCTGATGTGTTCGGCTCGCTGGTGAAACAGTTCCACCTGCAGCAAACGGCCGATCAGGCTGACTGGTTGATTGGTGAGGGCTTGTTAGCATCCGGGATTAAAGGCCGTGGACTGCGATCCATGTCCGCACCTGGCACGGCCTACGACGATCCGAAACTCGGCAAAGACCCGCAACCGGCGGATATGGATCACTACATCGAAACGCGGGATGACAACGGCGGTGTTCACCTCAATTCTGGCATTCCTAACCGTGCGTTTTACCTCGCCGCTAAAGCACTAGGCGGCTTTGCCTGGGAGTTAGCGGGCCACGCCTGGTACGACACCCTCTGTGACAAAACACTGCCGCAGGATGCCGATTTCAGCACCTTTGCGCGTTTCACCGTCGAGCATGGCGGCAAGCGATTCAATCGCTCGGTGGCGGAAGCAATTCAATCCGCCTGGCAACAGGTAGGCGTAACGTGAATATTCAACTGACTGATGACGCCATTATCGAACTGGCGCGTGAAGGCGGCATTGCTTTTATCCCCAATCTGCGAGGCGAGCGCCGCTTTGCGCTGGCTCAACTTCCGGAGCCACAAAAACAGCGGGTGTGTAACGTGCTGGAGCAGGCATTACCGTTAGGGGAACCGGAAGATCAGGCGGCGAATCTTGGCAGCGGCGATCAGCGCTATTTTCGCATTCAAATCACCTATGCCACCCATCAAGAGGCGGGATCCATCGTGATTTTAATTCCAGAAACTGTGGCATCGCCAGAATTAGAGGCTCTCTGGCGCGACGGCCAGTGAAGAACTCGGAGATCTCCCAAGGCAACCTGTAACTTACTGACTATAATCATTAATGTGGCTAGCTAGTCCACATCGAAGAAAACACCCTTAGATGAGGTCTCTGCTATGACACAAAAAAAGCAACGAGGCGGTGCTGGGAACTTTGCAGAGGACCCAGAGCGTGCCAGGGAAGCCGGCAGTGCTGGCGGCAAAGTCAGTGGGGGCAATTTCAGAAACGATCCTGAAAGAGCCAGGGAAGCTGGAAGAAAAGGAGGTCAAAAAAGCCGTCGCCCCTCCAAGCAGCAGTGAATAAGGTACCTTAAGGAGTGAAGTGCGCCACGGATGGTTAATAAAAAAAGGCCGACATCATGATGTCGGCCTTTCTTCTTACTGAGGCTTACTTGCTGTCTGGCAACGCGTAAGCAATCACGTAATCACCACGGTCTGGTGACTGACGTGCACCACCTGCGGAGATCAGGATGTACTGTTTGCCATTTTTCGGCGAAACGTAGCTGATTGGGCCACCCTGGCTGCCGACTGGCAGACGAGCTTTCCATACTTCTTTACCGGTTGAGCTATCGAAGGCGCGCAGATAGTAATCCTGCGTACCGGCGATGAACACCAGGCCACCCTGAGTTGCCAAGGTGCCACCCAGCGTTGGCATACCGATTGGCATTTGTGCGCGCATCTTGATACCGAATGGACCGGTATCCTGCACGGTACCGACTGGCACCTGCCATACGATCTGACGGGTTTTCATGTCGATAGCTGACAGCGTACCAAAGGGTGGTGCCTGGCACGGAATACCCAGTGGAGACATGAAGCGGTTTTTGTTAACAGCGTAAGGGGTACCTTTCAGCGGAACTGCGCCCATACCGGTGTTGATCGCTTCACCGCCGTTGCTGGCAGCAGACTTAGTGGTGTCCTGAGGAATCATCTGTACCCACAGGCCCAGACGCATGTCGTTAACAAACATGTACTGGTTGTTCGGGTCAAACGAGATGCTGCCCCAGTTCATACCACCCAGTGAACCTGGGAAGCTGAGTGATTTGTCAGTGTCCGGAACAGTGAACAGTCCATCGTAACGCATGCCTTTAAAGGCAATACGGCACACCAATTGGTCGAACGGCGTCGCGCCCCACATGTCAGACTCGGTCAGCTTCTGGTTGCCGATGTTAGGCATTTCCACTGAGTGCGGCTGTGTTTTGGTGTACTGCTCGTTCGGGATATGGCCCTGCGGCATTGGCTGCTCTTCAACTTTCGTCAAAGGCTTGCCGGTCAGGCGATCCAACACCCAAATCATACCGGTTTTTGCACCGATAACGACGGCTGGCTTAGTGGTGCCATCCTTCATCGGGAAGTCAACCAGGCTCGGCTGCATTGGCAGGTCGAAGTCCCACAGATCGTTATGTACGGTCTGATAAACCCATTTTTGCTTGCCGGTAGTCGCATCCAGCGCCAGAATTGATGCGCCGTAGGTGTGATCCAGTTTGGTACGATTCGCACCCCACAGATCCACAGACGAGCTACCCATTGGCAGGAACACAGTGTTCATCGCCGGGTCGTATGACATCGGTGCCCATGAGTTCGGGGTACTACGGGTGTAGTCTTTGCCCGGCATCAGGATGGCATTCGGGTCATCGTTACCTGGGTCAAACGCCCAACGCATCTGACCGGTGATGACGTCAAAGCCGCGCAGTACGCCGCCAGGCATATCGGTCTGGACGTTATCCGCCACACGACCACCCACCACTACGGTGGTGCCGGCCAGCTGTGGTGCAGACGTCAGCTGATACTGTGGATCGGGCGCTTTACCCAGACCTTTTTTCAGGTCAACCACACCGTGGTCGCCGAAGTCTTCACAGAATTCACCGTTGTCAGCATTGATGGCAATCAGACGCGCATCAATGGTGTTCATTAGAATACGACGCTGACAGGTATCACCTGCCGCCAGAGCTGGCGCAGGAACCGGCGTTGAGCCAGGCTGTGTTGGCTGCTGTACGGGTTTGGTCGCATCGAAATACGCCAGACCACGGCAGCGGTTCCACACTTCTGCCTGTGCGTTGATTTCACGCTTCCAGATCTGCTTGCCAGTATCCGCTGCAACCGCAATCACGTTGTTGTGCGGGGTGCAAAGGTACAGGGTGTTGCCTACCTGCAGTGGCGTTTCCTGATCTTCCGCGCCGTTACCGGTTGGGCTGATCGGGGTATCGCCAGTGTGGAAGGTCCATGCAACCTGCAGGTCTTTTACGTTGTCACGGGTGATCTGGTCGATCGCCGCGAAACGGTCACCTTCAGGCGTGCGGCCGTAGCTGCTCCAGTCCTGCTGTGGTTTAGACTTGTCCACCGGAATCAGCGGCAGCTGTTTGCCTTCGAAAGCGACGGTTGGGTGCGGCTGGAACATCTGCACGAAAGTTGCCACCATGCCAACAGCGATAACTGCTGAAAGGACATAGGAAACTTTCGCCAGAGAGCTTTTGCCTTCACGCTTACGCAGCGCTGGCCAGGTCAGGAACGCCAGCAGCATCAGGCCTGCAGGCACCATCAGGCGTGAAACCAGCTGCCAGAAGTGGAAGCCCGCATCAAACAGCGCCCAAATCAGGGTGCCAACGAAGACCAGAATGAATAAGGTCACGGCGGATGATTTGCGACGGAAGAACTGAACCGCCGACAGCAACATCACAATACCGGAAATGAGGAAGTACCAGCTGCCGCCCAGAGCGACCAACTTGCCACCGCCGATCGCGAAGAACAGACCGACAGCCAGCAGGACCAGCCCGAACAATACAGACCAGATACTCAACCCTTTGCAGGGACGAGCGGAATTTTCTGCCATAACAAAAACTCTCCTGAAAAAATAACGCGCTGGTGCCGGCTAACAAGCTGTAGCCAGTAGCAATGCTCCTGCCAACGATGGGGGACAGGAACCAAACCGTTACGCTTTATTTTATATCTATTGGTACGGGTGCAATGCCCGTCATTCGGCGCTTGTGAGCAAGGACACATCGCAGGTGAGAGTGATTCTCGCTACAAGGCGGCAGGATTGTACCACCTGGTTCATTAGAAAGTGAACATCCATAACGAAGGAGTTACTGCGTAATAGCATTTTTGCTACAAAACCAGTCATAAGTTATTAATAAATATGAGGCTGAATCAAAGTGTAATTTTTGATGCTAAGGCGATATGTCAGGGATGATGAGCTTATCGTGCGGCATCAGGGCGAAAAAAAAGGGCC
This sequence comes from Pantoea sp. JGM49, assembly GCF_018257655.1. Taxonomy (NCBI): domain Bacteria; kingdom Pseudomonadati; phylum Pseudomonadota; class Gammaproteobacteria; order Enterobacterales; family Erwiniaceae; genus Pantoea; species Pantoea sp. JGM49. The sequence continues at coordinate 368,347 of NZ_JAERJM010000003.1, forward strand.
CGTTTGGGCCCTCTTCACTTTAACGCTTATTCTTTTTCAGATGCGACATCAGTCGCTGGCGTTTGCGCTGCTGCGTCGGTGTCAGCAGGTTACGTTTGCCCGCGTACGGGTTGTCGCCTTCTTTAAACTGAATGCGAATCGGTGTGCCCATCACGTTGAGTGAGCGACGGAAGTAGTTCATCAGGTAACGTTTGTAGGAATCTGGCAGATCCTTCACCTGATTACCGTGAATCACCACGATCGGCGGGTTATAACCACCAGCATGGGCATACTTCAACTTCACGCGGCGACCACGCACCAGCGGCGGCTGATGGTCGTCAGAAGCCATGGTCATGATGCGCGTCAGCATCGCGGTGCCGACACGTTTGGTTGAGCAGTCGTAAGCTTCGGTCACGGATTCGAACAGGTTACCTACGCCACTGCCGTGCAGCGCCGAGATAAAGTGAATGCGCGCGAAATCGATAAAGCCCAGACGGAAGTCCAGCATCTCTTTCACTTCGTCACGCGCTTCCTGGGTCATGCCATCCCACTTGTTGACCACGATCACCAATGAGCGACCGCTGTTCAGGATAAAGCCGAGCAGTGACAGATCCTGATCGGAAATGCCTTCACGTGCATCAATCACCAGCATCACCACGTTGGCATCTTCAATGGCCTGCAGCGTTTTGATGACAGAGAATTTTTCTACGGTTTCGGTGATTTTTCCGCGTTTACGCACACCGGCGGTATCAATCAACACATACTCGCGCTCATCACGTTCCATTGGAATGTAAATGCTGTCACGCGTGGTGCCCGGCATATCGAAGACCACAACGCGGTCTTCACCCAGGATGCGGTTAGTCAGCGTTGACTTGCCGACGTTAGGACGGCCAACGATAGCCAGCTTGATCGGCAAGGTGGTCGGGTCGAAGTTTTCTTCTTCCTCTTCCGCCAACGCCTTCTCGTCCTCTTCTTCTTCTAACGCGGCCCAGTAAGCGGCGTTTTCTTCTTCTTCCGTCAACTCCACTTCCGGAACGGCTTCTTCCATCCATGGCAGCAACGCAGCTTCAAGCAGGTTGTTCACACCGCGACCGTGCGAGGCCGCAATCGGATGAATGTCACCCAAGCCCAGCGCATAGAAATCCAGCACGGCAGCATCAGGATCGAGACCGTCAGTTTTGTTCGCGACCAGGAAGGTGGCTTTTTCGCGCGAACGTAGGTGATTGGCGATCTGTTGATCGGCCGGCATCACACCCGCACGCGCATCCACCAGGAACAGCACCACATCCGCTTCTTCAATCGCCAGCAGCGATTGTTCTGCCATGCGGTTTTCGACGCCTTCCTCGGTGCCATCAATACCGCCGGTATCAATAACAATGAATTCGCGCCCTTCCACTTCGGCGCGACCATATTTGCGATCGCGAGTCAGTCCAGGAAAATCCGCTACCAGCGCATCACGAGTGCGCGTTAAGCGGTTAAATAGCGTAGATTTTCCCACATTGGGACGCCCAACCAGCGCGACCACAGGTACCATAACACTTGCCTCAGTTTTAAAAATAAATCGCCCGAATGGCGTGATTATAACGACATTTGCCAGAAGGCGTCAGGCTGAAGGCGCTAAGAATACCATGCCTGACTAAAAACGAAACGGCCCCTGACGAATCAGGAGCCGTATTAGCGAGCAGGAAGCCGGTTCCTGCAAAGCCCAATCTTAACGAGTGATGGCGTAAACTTCGCCGCCCTTCGCCTGGATCAGCAGCTTGTCACCGGCAACCACCGGGTCAGTCTGGAAGCCATCGCTGTCCAGTTTCTGCTGCGCAACAAAGCGCCCGTCAAGGGTGTTAATCCAGTGCACATAACCTTCGCTATCGCCAACCACCAGATAACCGTTAAACAGCACTGGTGAAGTCAGGTTGCGATGCAGCAGATCGCTCTGGCGCCAGATGGCCACGCCACCGTCGGCATTGAGCGCAATCACGCGGTCATCCTGATCGACCAGGTAAATACGACCCGCATCAACCACCATGTCTTTCACGCCGCCGATTTCGCGTTTCCACAGAATCTGGCCTGAACGCAGTTCCAGCGCGGTCAGATTACCGTTGTAAGCCAGCGCATAGATCACACCGTTAACCACAACCGGCGTCGTATCCACATCGCTCAGACGATCAATCTCTGTGGCGCCACTTGGTTGCGAAATACGCTGCTGCCAAATCAACTGCCCCTGGTTCATGATTACTGCACTCACGCGGCCATTGTCACCACCGACAATCGCACCACCGAATGCCACAGTCGGTGCAGATTCACCGCGCAGTGACAGCGCAGGCATATCGAGGTTGACGCTCCATTTGATCGCGCCAGTACTCTGGTCCAGCCCCTGCAACATACCGTTGCTGGTGTGGATCAGTACCAGGCCATCACTCACAACTGGACGCGACATCGCTTCACCGGCGACTTTCGTCTGCCAGGCGATGCTGCCATCGTTATTGTTCAGTGCATAGACCTGGCCGCGCTCGCTGCCGATATAAATGCGATCGCTGGTAGCGGTAATACCGCCAGAGAGAAGAGCTGAGATGTTTTTCGAGAAGAAGCCGGTTTTCTCAGAGAGATCGACTTTCCATTTCTCTTTACCGTTGCTGGCATCCAGGGCTTTCACTACGCCAAAGCGGTCGGCCGCATAGACGGTACCGTCCTGCCAGGCTGGATGCAGATTGGAATAGAAATCGCCAACGCCATCACCCACCGAGGTGCTCCAGGCCGTCTGTGGCGTAAACTGGTTTTCCACTTTCGGCAGCGGAGCCATTTTTACTACATCTTCTTCGCCGCTGAACAGCGAACAACCGCTGAGCAGAGTGACTGAAATCAGCCCTGGCAGCAGGTATTTACGTAATTCCATGTGCGCTCTCTTGACTGGCTTAACTTAAGTTATTCATCTTCATCTGCAGCATTTGCTTCAACGCAGGAGAGGCCTGCGATTCAGCACCTTTGCTCCAGGCATCACGTGCGCCCTGCTTGTCGCCTTTGCTCAGCAGTGCTTCGCCACGAATGTCCGCAATAATGGCTGTCCAGCCATCACCCTTAACATTGTTAAGAGTTGAAAGTGCGGCATCGGCCTGATTTTGCTGCAGTTGAATGCGTGCCAGACGCAGGTTAATCACCGCCTGCAGGTTGGCATCTTTGGTATCTTTCAGCCCGCTCTGAAGCAGCGTAATGGCTTTATCTAACTGATTTGCTTCAACGTACTGTTTCGCTAAATCGAGCGAAGCCAGTGCGCCATAAGTGTTGTTATTTTCATTGGCAAAGGCGGCAACCGCTTCCAGCGTTTGCGGCTTATCCGCCTGCATCGCAGTGGTCAGTTGTTGATACTGTGCCGACGCAGCTTTATCCGCACCATCCTGATGACTGGTCCAGAAACGCCAGCCACCCAGTGCAGCAATGCCGATGATCACACCCACAGCCAGCGCTTTGCCGTTGTTCGCAAAGAACTGACGCAGTGCGTCAACCTGTTCGTTTTCGTTGCTGTAAACTTCCACGCAATCCCTCTCCTTTAAATGGCTGTTGCAGTGCTGCGTTTACTGCAGCAGCGTGCGCAATGTCGCAGCGGCTTCGCTTTGGGCAACGGTTTGTTGATCGCCTGTGCTCAGGTTTTTAATCACGACCTGACCCGCTTTCACTTCGTCTTCACCCAGCACCAGCGCAATGCGTGCGCCCCACTTGTCTGCACGGCCAAACTGCTTCTTGAAGTTACCACCACCGAAGTTGGTCATCAGCTTCAGCGCCGGATCTGCATCACGCAGTTTTTCCGCCAATTGCATCGCAGCGGACTGAACGCCCTGCCCCGAAGCGATAACATAGACATCAACAATGCGCGTCGGTTCAAATTCTGGATTAACCGCCTGGACCAGCAATACCAAACGCTCAAGACCCATGGCAAAACCGACCGCTGGCGTAGCGCGACCACCCAGCTGTTCAACCAGACCATCGTAGCGTCCACCGGCACACACGGTGCCCTGTGAACCTAAGCTGTTGGTCACCCACTCAAACACGGTGCGGTTGTAGTAATCGAGGCCACGCACCAGACGCTGGTTCACGGTGTAAGCGATACCCGCGTCATCCAGCAGGCTGCACAGCCCGTCGAAGTGCGCGCGTGAGTCTTCATCGAGATATTCATTCAGCGTCGGCGCATCGTTGAGTAACAGTTGGATGTCAGGGTTTTTGCTGTCGAGTACGCGCAGCGGATTGCTGTACATACGACGTTTGCAATCTTCATCCAGTTTGTCTTTGTGCTGCTCAAGGAAGGCCACCAGTGCGTCGCGGTAGTTCGCGCGCGCTTCCAGTGAGCCGATAGAGTTGAGTTCGAGACTCACGTGTTCAGCGATACCTAACGCTTTCCACCAGCGCGCGGTCATCATAATCAGTTCGGCGTCAATGTCCGGGCCTTGCAGACCAAACACTTCCGCACCAATCTGATGGAACTGGCGGTAACGACCTTTCTGCGGACGTTCGTAGCGGAACATCGGACCGATGTACCACAGACGCTGTTCCTGATTGTACAGCAGACCATGCTCAATACCGGCGCGCACGCAGCCCGCGGTGCCTTCCGGACGCAGAGTCAGGCTTTCACCGTTGCGGTCGTCAAAGGTATACATCTCCTTTTCAACCACATCGGTGACTTCACCGATAGCGCGTTTAAATAGCGGGGTCTGCTCTACAATCGGCAAACGGATTTCGCTAAAGCCATAACTGGCCAGCACCTGCTTCAGGGTGCCCTCAATACGCTGCCAAATCGCAGTATCCGCTGGCAGGTAGTCGTTCATCCCACGGATCGCTTGAATATTCTTCGCCACGTTAGAATCTCTTAATACAAAAAAACCTGTCCGGCATCATACCTTATGAGGATGAAACCGCACAGGTTCAATCACAAACCGGCACGCGGCGGGCGCGCACCATCCCTTATTTTTCCAGCTGCTGCACGTTAATGCGGCGGCTTTCATCCAGCATGCTGGCCTTGGCACGAATACGTGCTTCCAGCTGGTCGATCATATTGTCGTTATCGAGGCGATCGCGCTGACGCACACCGTCCTCGTAGAAACCACTTTTACGGCTACCGCCCGTCACGCCCATGGTCGAAACAGTGGCTTCGCCAGGACCGTTCACCACACAACCGATAATCGAGATATCCATTGGCGTGATGATGTCTTCGAGACGTTCTTCCAACGCATTCACCGTCCCAATCACATCAAATTCCTGACGTGAACAGGTTGGGCAGGCAATAAAGTTGATACCGCGTGATCGAATGCGCAGCGATTTCAGAATGTCGTAACCGACCTTGACTTCTTCCACCGGATCCGCCGCCAGCGAGATGCGCAGCGTATCGCCGATCCCTTCCGCCAGCAGCAAGCCCAGGCCAATCGCTGATTTTACTGAACCGGCGCGCGCGCCACCCGCTTCGGTAATACCGAGATGCAGTGGCTGATCGATGGCTTTTGCCAGCAGGCGATAAGATTCAACGGCCAGGAACACGTCAGAAGCTTTTACGCTCACTTTGAACTGATCAAAGTTGAGGCGATCGAGGTGATCAACATGGCGCATCGCGGATTCGAGCAGCGCCTGTGGCGTTGGCTCACCGTATTTTTCCTGCAGATCTTTTTCCAGTGAACCGGCATTCACGCCGATACGGATAGGAATATTGTAATGACGGGCACAATCCACCACCTGGCGGATACGCTCGTTGTTGCCGATATTGCCGGGGTTGATGCGCAGGCAGTCGACGCCATATTCGGCGACTTTCAGTGCGATACGATAGTCAAAATGAATGTCCGCCACCAGCGGCACATTGACCTGTTGCTTAATCAGTTTGAACGCTTCCGCCGCATCCATGGTCGGAACAGAGACGCGCACGATATCGACACCGACACGCTCAAGCTGGCGAATCTGGTTAACCGTGGCGTCCACATCCGTGGTGCGGGTGTTGGTCATTGACTGAACGGCAATGGGCGCACCATCACCAACCGGCACCTTGCCGACGTAAATCCGTGTTGATTTGCGACGGATAATGGGTGCTTCGTTATGCATATTCTCTCTCCACAATTACCCGGAAAGCGCGCTGCGCGTTATTGCGCACCCAGCGTCAGACGGGCAACCTGGTTATTACGGATAAAACGACTTAAATCAACGGGCTGATTCTGATATTGCACATCAACCGCACTCGGAGCGCCAATTTTCAGACGATACGGAGCCGTTCCGGACAAGCTGAGCTTACCGCCGCTACGTTGCAATCCGCTGAACAGCTTCTTGCCAGTAGCGTCGGTGACTTCCAGCCAGCAGTCGGCTTTGAAATTCATCACCACCGCATTTGGGTCACCCGCTGGCTGGCTTACCGCCGCGTTGCTGGTCGGCATTTGACCTGCTGGTACACTGTTGGCAGGTGCCGGAGAGGTGGCTGCTGGCGGTGCGTTATCGATCGGTGCCTGGCTCGGTGAAACCACGGCGTTATCGCTGCTGGTAGCAGGCGCAGTGGTGTTGGCAGCCGAAGCCGCGTTGTTGCTGGTACTCGGTGTCGCAACCGCACCTGCACCGTTATCCACCGGCGTACCGGCGGCATTGGTATCACTGTCAGTCGCGCTGTCAGTGCTGTTTTCACCCAGCGGAATAGACTGACTGTTATCGCTGCTGCTGCCATTCTGGTCGGCCATTGAGACCAGATCGGCCTGCGAGGCTTTATGGTTTTGCCACCACCACGCGCCGGTCAGACCAATGACCACAAAAATCACCAGCCAGGTGAAAATCATCAGCCAGCCATCACGCTTTTTACGGCGCTTACCTAACGAGAAGCTCTGCATTGGCTCAATTTTGGCCGCGCGCACGGGAGCCTGCTTCGCCATCATCGGCAACAGGTCATCTTCCGGCACATGCACCAGACGAGCATAAGAACGAATGTAACCGCGCAAGAACGTCGAAGCTAAATCAGCTGGCGACTTATCCTCTTCAATGTCTCGTACGGTAGAAAGTTTCAGGCACAGGCGTTCAGCGACATTTTGCTGAGTCAGCCCCATCTGCTCACGGGCCAGACGCAGGCGTTCACCTGTGGAATGTACTGCAGAATTCTCTTGAGTGGCTTCAGTATTCATTAGCTAAATAACGCTGGTACTGTATCGATTGTGGAAAACTTCGCGCCAACCGGTCGCCATAACGTGTAACGTCAGCAGCGTTTCCCTGTTGCGCGGCGAAACGTATTTGTAACCACTGGCTCTCTGCCGTTGCGGGCAAACGCTGGTGGTACACTTCTAATAGCAGCGGAACCGCCATGCGATCCTGCTGTTCAAGCCGCCTTTCCACTTCCAGAAGCAGTTGACTGCCCTGCTCCGGTGCGGCAATCAGCGCGTTGCTCAAAGACTCGCGCGCTGAGGCACTCTCTCCAGCCTGCAGGTAACAATAGCCCGAAAACAGAAATGCATCCTGACGAGCTTCGATTTCCTGTGCAGCCATCGCCAGCTTAAACTGTTGATGCGCTTCGCCATACTGCCTTAAACCGCAAAGAAACGCACCGTAATTGTTAGCGATGTAGCCATTCGCTGGCGCTAACTGCTGGGCGCGTTGGTAGTGCCAATGGGTCTGCGCGCTATTCTGCTGCGCCTGTGCCAGCCGCGCAAGCGCCAACGGCACACGATAATCTTGCGGTGCGGCCCGCTCAGCGCGTAATAAATTACGCTGTGCTGCAGCAAAATCTTTCACCGCCAGGTAGTGCAACCCTAGCTGTAGCCTGATATCCGCAGCGCCTTGCTGGACCGGTGGATTGACACAACCGGTTACAACAAAGCCCGCCAACAACACTGCCGATAATCCTTTGTGCATTTCAGTCTCTCCCTCTGACATTGAGAGGAGAGACTGGCACGGCTTACGCCCGGTGGGTATCACCAGGCGCCGTGTTTCAGAGCGCCTTCACAGAGATGGTTTCACCGGCCATTTTCTTACGCAAGGTGCGCTTGGTACGGTCGATAACGTCACCCGCTAACTGACCACAAGCCGCATCAATATCGTCGCCACGCGTTTTACGCACGATAGTGGTAAACCCATAATCCATCAGCACTTTGGAGAAACGATCGATACGGCTGTTGGAGCTACGGCCATATGGCGCGCCCGGGAACGGGTTCCATGGGATCAGGTTAATCTTGCACGGCGTCTCTTTCAGCAGTGCAGCCAGCTCATGCGCGTTGTCGGTGCTGTCATTGATGTGATCCAGCATCACGTACTCGATGGTCACGCGGCCCTGATTGGCGTTCGATTTCCCAATGTAGCGTTTAACCGCCGCGAGGAAGGTTTCGATGTTGTACTTTTTGTTGATCGGCACAATTTCGTCACGAATCGCATCGTTCGGTGCGTGCAGCGAAATCGCCAGTGCCACGTCGATCATATCGCCCAGCTTATCCAGTGCCGGCACGACACCCGAGGTAGACAGCGTCACGCGACGTTTTGACAGACCAAAACCGAAATCATCCAGCATGATGTCCATTGCTGGCACCACGTTGTTCAGGTTGAGCAACGGCTCGCCCATGCCCATCATCACCACGTTGGTGATCGGACGCTGGCCGGTAATTTTCGCCGCGCCGATAATTTTCGCCGCGCGCCATACCTGACCAATGATTTCGGAAACACGCAGGTTACGGTTGAAGCCCTGCTGCGCAGTCGAACAGAATTTGCACTCCAGCGCACAGCCTACCTGTGAAGAGACACACAGCGTTGCACGGTCAGCTTCCGGGATATACACGGTTTCGACCAGCTGATCGCCCACGCGAATCGCCCACTTGATAGTGCCATCGCTGGAACGCATCTCTTCCGCTACTTCCGGCGCACGGATTTCAGCGCGCTGCATCAATTTGCCACGCAGCACTTTGTTGATGTCAGTCATCTGCTCGAAATCATCGCAGCAGTAGTGGTACATCCACTTCATGACCTGATCGGCGCGGAACGGCTTTTCACCCATCTCTAAAAAGAATTCGCGCATCTGCTGACGGTTAAGATCCAGCAGGTTAATTTTTTCGTTTTTTGGGGAAACATCCACGGGGGAAGCGGACGACGGCGTCACAATCTGTTCGGACATAATGTTCTCTGGCCTCGTTGTTACACGTTACGGCTCTGGTTAAGAATAGGAAAAAAATAACGCCCTCGCTGAGCCAGGCTCAACAAGGGCGCATTATTGTACTACATCTGCTGCATCATGCCAGGGGAACGACTTTACCGATGATGAAAAGGTGTAAAGTCGTTTATCCGCATTGGCAGCAACGCACTTAGCGAGTGCGTGGGCAGACTTCGTTCTCTGCGAAGAAGTATGCGATTTCGCGTGCAGCAGATTCAGCTGAGTCAGAACCGTGGGTTGCGTTCTCAGTGAAGCTGTCAGCGTAGTCAGCACGCAGAGTACCGGCCAGTGCGTTGTCTGGGTTGGTTGCACCCATCAGATCACGGTGACGCTGAACGGCGTTTTCGCCTTCCAGAACAGAAACAACTACTGGACCAGAAGTCATGAACTCAACCAGACCATCGAAGAATGGACGGCCTTTGTGCTCAGCGTAGAAGCCTTCAGCCTGCTCTTTGGTCAGGTGCAGCATTTTTGCGCCAACGATTTTGAAGCCTGCGCTTTCGAAACGGTTGTAGATAGCACCAATCACGTTCTTAGCGACGGCGTTTGGTTTAACGATAGAGAAAGTACGTTCGATTGCCATGATGACCTCTAGTTAGCATCCTGAAGAAACCGGGAATTCGCTCCCGGTAAGAAAACGCGCCGATTATAGGGACATCATCGGGCGTTGCCTATTGCCGATTGGTTGAATTATCGAAAATAATTGATTTTTGTCGGGGCGAACACGCGCAGAATCTGGCATGCGCGGATATCTAACCCCGAATAAATGAGACGGATGCCAGTTGGCCCGCCTCATCCATCACCACCAGTTGATACTGGCCCGGTTCGCTGAGCACCAGCGCCGCACTGTTTTGTTCTGCCTTCTGTTCCACCGGTTGCCCGTTCAAAAACCACCAGCGCTGCGCCCCCTTTCCGCCCTGAACGGCCACCGGCAGCACCAATACCACTTTGCCTGGCAGCGGCTGCACACGCTGCCCCTCAATTACGCCGGTGATCAAGAGCGGTGGCGCGCTGCCCTGATTTAAGGGTGGGCAGCGAGGATCAACAGGCGGCAGGCGCTGCTGGCGGCGTTCCGCCATCGGCAACCAGGGTTCCAGCGGCAGTGGCCACATCAAACGTTCGTGACTCTGCGCCTCGGGGCAATCGGCAGCCACGCGTAAGCCCTGCGGGTTTATCCAATAACGCTGACGTAAACCATTCACCCCTTCCTGACCGGGTGCCAACAGTGTCGGCGGCACGGTTTGATTCAGTATCCAGCTTTGGCGGCGCTGGCGGCAATTTTCGTCGCCCTGCGGCAAAGGTTGTCCTCCGGGCCAGCAAATACTCATGGCGCTGACGCTCTTCGGACGTGGATCGCGCGGTACGCCGTGCAGCGGCATATGCCCCGCCAGCAGGTTGTTAACCTGATTCATCACCGGTGCCGCAGAGGCAAAGCCAAACTGACCGGCAACCGGCGTGGCATCGGGCCTGCCAACCCACACGCCAATTAAATAGCGGGGCGTAATGCCAATCGTCCAGGCATCGCGATAGCCGTAACTGGTGCCGGTTTTCCAGGCCAGTGGTGCAATATCAGGAATGGCCGCGGATGGCAGCGCTTCGCCCGCCAGAATACGTCGCACAATCCAGGCTGCGCCCGGCGAAAGCAGTGGTCGCTCTTGTAATCGCTGATTGGGCAACCAGCGCAGCTGCGCGGCATTCCCCTGACGGGCAAAAGCGCTATAAGCCGCCACGATGTCATCGAGCCGCGCGCCCGTGCCGCCGAGCACCAGTGACAGATTCGGTTCGGATCCCGCCGGAAAGCGCAGGTTCAGACCGACATTGCGCAGGCGCGCCGCCACCGTTTTCGGGCCAAGCGCGTCCAGCAGTTGCACCGCTGGCAGGTTCAGTGAACGCTCCAGCGCCTCGCTGGCACTTACCGGACCGTGAAAACCGGAGTCAAAGTTTCCGGGGCGATAATCACCGAAACGGCGCGGCACATCCTGCAGCAGTGATTCACCGTGGATCAGGCCATCATCCAGCGCCATGCCATAAACAAAAGGTTTCAGCACCGATCCGGGCGATCGCACGCTGGAGATCATATCGACATGGCCAAAGCGACTGTCGTCATTGAATGACACCGAGCCAATATAGCCACGCACTTTCATATCCTGATGATCCACTACCAGCAGCGCCAGCGAGGTGCGTGGCGGCAACTGGGTTTTCATCGCTGACGCCAGACTCTCCAGTTCGCGCTGCAGCGACACATCGATGGTCGAGGTAATTTTGTTGTCGGGAGAGAGCGACAGCAGGCGGCGTGCCAGCAACGGTGCCATTTGCGGCGTTTGTCGCGGCGGCAACCAGATCGCTTCCTGTTTAATATCCGCCACATCCTGCGCCGACCACACCTGATATTCTGCCAGTCGATCCAGCACTTTATTGCGCGCCGCATCCGCACGTTGCGGCCAGCGGTCCGGGCGCAGACGGCTCGGGGCCTGTGGCAGCACGGCGAGCAACGCTGCTTCACCTTTGGTGAGCTGAGATGGCGGCTTACCCAGCCACATCCAACTTGCTGCGCCAATGCCTTCCACCGTGCCGCCAAACGGCGCACGATTAAGATAGAGTGTGAGAATGTCACGCTTGGATAAATGCCACTCCAGCTGTAGCGCTCGCCAGGCCTGAACCACCTTACCACGCAGCGTACGCGGTTGTGGGTCGATCAATCGCGCTACCTGCATCGTTAGCGTGCTGCCGCCTGACACAATGCCGTGATGCAGCAGGTTTTGCCCGATGGCACGCACAATCGCCATCGGATTGATGCCGGGATGGTGCCAGAACCAGCGATCTTCGTAAGTGAGCAGCGCCTGAATATAGTCGGGCGAGACCTCCTCCAGCGTCACCGGATAGCGCCAGACGCCTTGCTTGTCGGCAAAGCGCCACAGCGGCGTGCCATCCTCCGCGACCACCACGCGTGCAGGTTGCACTTCCTGCAGCGGCAGGGGATCGAGTCGATCCAGTAGCCATATACCGACGAGCATCAGCAGTAAAAAAAGCGGCAGCCAGCGCCACCGCTTCAGTGCATGACCTTTTTTCATTACCGCTTAGCGCACATTCAGTTTTTCCGGCGTGATGCCAATCGCGCGCCACTCCGGCACATACATTGATTCGACCTGCGGAGGCGGCAGACGATAGCTACCCGGCGTCACCGCGCGTGCCAGATACAGCAGCGTGGCTGGTGTGTAGCCATCCAGCGCCAGTGCCGCAACGAAGCGGTCATCACGGAACTCAATGTGTTTGATGTTGGCTTGCTGCATATCCATCATGCTCTCTTTCAGCGCATCGGCACTGTCGCCCAGACTGGCGCTGCTATCGCTCAGGTTCTGGTTTTCCAGTTCCAGTCCTGCAGGCAGTAAATCCACCACCAGCGCATCGCTCACCCGCTCGCTGGCCGTCACTTTCAACCGCACCACCAGCAATTCACCACTTTTCAGGTTGGTGAGGTCAGCTGGCTTACCGTCGAGGGTGAAATACTCGCGGGTGATCTTCAGCACGTTGCTGATTGGCGACGGTGCTGTTTGCGGATAACCCACCACATTGAGCGTGCCGTAAAGCGGCGAATTATTGTCGCTTTTCACCGACAAGCCCTGGCGTAGCTGATCTTCGCTGATGCCCATATTGAGCGTCTGATTGCTGCTCAGCGGCTCACTTCTGCCCTGCAATGTGGCTTGCCACTGTTCACCTTTGTGCTGCTGCAAGGTGCGAGCGGCGAGGAACAGCGCATTGTTTTCCTGGGTGGAGAACCAGCGCTGACCATGTACCGCTTTCGCCAGATCAATCAGTAATGGTCCCTGCATATCGGGCAGCAGTTGGTTTTCAGTGATGAGCGCAACAATCAGCGCGCGGTCACGCACCGGGCTGCCGTAATCACCCAACCAGCTGTTGGGTTTGCGCTCCAGCCCTATGCCCTGTGCCAGCGCCAACTGCGCACGCTGTTGATCGCCCATCAGTTTCAGCGCCACACCCAGTTGCACCAGCGCCAGACCTGATTTTGCCTGCTCACGCTTGTCGTACAGTGCACGCAATGCACCGAGCGGCGCCTGTTGCTGTCTTGCTAATACCAGCCCGGCGTAAGCTTGCACACTGAAACGCAATCCATCGGCATCGCTGCTCCAGCTGGTTTCTATTTGTGCCGGGTCCTGCAGATAGCGCAGCAAGCGTTCATCGGCGCGGCTGATCACCCCTTCCGGCACGCTGTAGCCCGCTTCACTGGCACGCAGCAGGAAATCGGTGACGTAAGCCGTCAACCAGAACTCCTCCTGACTCTCTTTGCTCCACAAGCCAAAGCTGCCATTACCACGCTGCATACCTGCCAGGCGTGCAATACCGGTGGCAATCGATGCCCGGCGTGCCTCATCGGTGCTGGTTTTAATACCCAGCGCATCCAGCTGCGCTTTGTTGGTGAACACCGACGGCCAGATGCCGCTGGCGGTCTGCTCAAGGCAGCCGTAAGGGTAGGCATACAGCTGGCTGATAAAGCTGGCGATATTCAGCGGCGGACGATTGCTGAGTGACAGCTGTCCGGTCAGCGTATCCTTTTGCAGGCCGCTAAAGGCACTCGCCACCACCTGCCAGCTCTGCCCGGTTTGCATCACATTATCAAAACTCAGGGTTTGGGCGGGATAAGCCGGGCGCACGCCGATGGTCCATTTGCGCTCGCTGGGCTCCAGCGTCTCACCCGGCAGACTCATGCCGGAGACGTTGAGCTGCACCGCCCCCTCACCAAAGGCTCCCTGGGCTTTAACCGGGATTTGCAAGGTCGTGCGCGCACCTTTCGCCAGTTGCACGCTGGAAGTGACAGTGCCGTTCAGGGCGATCAGACCCTGCGTTGTTACGTCGACTTTTAGCGTCTGCGGCTGATCGGTCAGGTTGGTAAGATCCAGCGCCAGCGTCGACTGGTCACCGCTGGCCATAAAGCGCGGCGTCGCCAGTTCACTGATGAGCGGCGCGGCCACCACCATTTTGCGCTCCGCTGAGCCGAAGCTCTCTGCGCTCCATACCTGCGCCATCAAGCGTAACTCGCCATTAAAGGCCGGAATCGGGAGATCGATGGTGCCTTCGCCGTTGGCATCCAGCGTGACTGGCTGCAGCTGTTGTGCGACGATCTGCACATCGGTGACCGGCTTTTTACCGCCTCGCGACAGCGCATCGGCATCATCGCCGTCACCACCAAAGCGCAGTGCCGCCAGCTTGCCACCGCCTTCGATGAGCTGACCATAGACATCATATTGATCGGCGTTGTAACGCTTACGGCCAAAGAACGCGTCCCATGGATTTGGCGTTTTGTAATCAGTGATGCTCAACACGCCGCTGTCCACCGCTGACAGCAAGACCTGAACCTGCTTAGGTAACTCGCCGCCTTCACGGCTGGCTTTCACCTTCACTTTGACTGTCTGCTCAGGGCGGATTTTTTCAGGCGCATCCATCGCCAGATTGAGACGTCGCGCTTCGGTCGCCATCGGCAAATGCAGCAGCCCTACTGACCTTTTCGGCGTGGTGCCGTTGGCTTTATCGCCGTCACGCACCACGATGGCGCTGAGATAGAGATCGTGACGCTTCCAGCTCTCATTAATCGGTACATCAATGGTCGTGCCACCGGCAGGAACGTCGAGCGGCTGCCACCACAGCGTTCCGCTGCTGGATTCCACCATCAGATACCCTTTACCGGCAGCCGGTGATTCCACCTGTACTTTAGCGGTATCACCCGGTTGGTAGGCGCTTTTATCAATTTTCAGTTTGACCTGATCGGGACGTAACGCACCGGTGCCATCAGTGTTGTCCTGCCACCAGTAGCCCGCATTGAAGCGCACGCTACTGACAATGTTCTCTCCCGCATGCACCTCCAGACGATAGGTGCCCCACTCCACCGGGAAGCTGATTTTCTGGCTGCCGCCCGCGGCAATAGTGATGCGCTGCTCGTCTTCCCGCAGATCTTTTTGGTCATAACGCGACTGCCAACCTTCGCTGTCTGAGAAGCTCCAGAAGTAGTCACGGCGTTCGTGAATCAGGCGCACATCCAGATCCTGCGCCGCCAGTTTCTCGCCTTGCGGATTGGCATAAACAACATCAAATTCCGCCAGGCCGTTTTCAGGTACAGTCGGCTCATCGCGGTAACGATCGGTGCGATAGTCATAAACTGACTCACTGTTAAACAGTGGACGGATACCCGGCAGTGCAGGCGCGGGCCAGATCGATTGAGTCGCGCGACGTGTCACCGGACGCCCACCGGTTTCCAGCAGGCTGGCTTGCAGTATCAGGTTGAGCGGCGAATGACTTTCTGCCCAGCTGCTTTCCACGTTGAGCTGCAGTTTGCCGCTCTCATCCAGCTTTTCATCAACGTCATCGAGACTGCGTTTCAGATCTTCAGTGATATCGCCAAATTGATAGCCTGGCAGCGCTACCACAGCTTCACGCGCCGGGCGCAGGAACAGTTGCCCCTGCAACTCATTACCCGCCGCTGGTGCGCCATACAGATAACGGCCCTCAACATCAAAGGTCACTGAGGCGTCCGGTGCCAGCGGCTGTTCGCTGTTGCTCAATGCCAGCGCCATACGTTCTGGCAGGAAATCTTCGACATGGAACGACCAGCTACGCGGCTGGTTATCACCGCTGTTGATGCGCAGCGTCCATTCACCGGTCATGGCTGAAGCTGGAAGAGCAAAGCGCTGCTGGTACACACCGTTCTCCGGCTGCCAGACAAAGGTCTGGGTGACTTCACCATTAGGCTGCACCACTTCGGCTTTGACCGGTTGTGGCGGCAACGGCTTGCCATCGGCATCACGCAGCAGCGCATTAACGATCACCGTTTCACCGGGGCGATAGAGATCGCGCGGGCCGAACAGGAAGAACTGCTTGTCATAACCCTGCGGACCATCAATCGGGAATTCGGCGAGATCCAACGCCGGACGATTGAGATCGATCAGAGAGGTTTGCCCTTTCTGCGTTGCCAGCAGCAACTTGCCTTTGGCGTTGGCGGGCAGGCGCAGATGGCCATTGCTGTCACTGGTGCCACTCGCCAGCTGTTGGCCTTTCTCGTCCAGCAGTTGCACATTGACGTCATCTAGCGGTGCGCCATTGGCGAGGCTTTGCGTAAAGAGTTCCAGTTGATCCGGGAAGCTATGCAGCGATAAACCAATGTCACTGAGCGTAAACAGGGTTGCTGGCTGTGTGTAATTGTAGGTTCCGGCCTGTTTCATCACCGCCAGATAAACACCGGGCTGCTTGAGCGCATCCACATCGCTGAGCGGCAGCTGCATCTTCTCACGCGTGTTGCGGGCCGGATTGAGATCAAAACGTCCACTGTAGACCAGATCGGCATTTTTCAGTAAATCGCGTGATTCCCAGTACGACAGGTTATTACCGTAATTCCACAGGGCGAGAAAATCGGCCAGTACGGCGCTTTTCACCCGGAAGAAATCGACATCAATGTTGTTCACATTGAGTGCCAGCACCGGTAATCCCTGCGTCAGGCGCAGCGGCAGCAGTGATCCCCGGCTGGCGAAACCCACCATCGGCTGGATATCGCGGGTAGTCAGCGTCTGGCTGAAAGGGCTGGATAAGGTACTGCCATCGGCGGCCTTGAGGCCGGCATCGACGGTCACTGTTAATTTGCGCGACGGTTCAGGATGGCGGAAGCGTAGCGCCTTGCCATTTTGCGCCAGTTCCCAGCCGCCATCGACCTTACCGCTTTTCTCATCGCTGATATGGACCCGCGCGTTCAAGTCCTGTTTGCTATCGATGGCAGTATTGAAACTCAGCACCAGTGCTGATGCGCCATCCAGTTGCAGCTCGGAAAGGTCGATCACCGAGATCGTTTTCGCCGCATTTTGCACCACAGGCGTATCCTCAGCCTGCGCAGGCAGCAAAGCGCCGCCCAATAGTGTTCCGCCGATCAGCACGCTGAGCAGCAGTCGATTAACGCGTTTTGCCATGGTAAGTCCCTCACCAGCCCCAAAGGTTAAAATAGTGTGCTGCGCAATTTCACATCAACCTACTCACTTTAGCAACGATACCCTTGAGATAGCGTTCACATTCCCGGACACTGGTCCTTTCCGTTTTCTGATGATTGAGAAGAGGTTGTTGCGATGACAGCTCCCCTGTTTGTCTCTGCCGATTGGTTAAAAGAGCATTACACCGATGAAACGTTGCAGGTATTAGATGCGCGCATGTTGCCGCCAGGTCAGGAAGCGGTGCGTGATATCCAGGCGGAATATCTGGCAGGGCATTTGCCCGATGCGCCTTATTTCAATATCGAAGCTTTGTCCGATCACACCAGCGCTTACCCGCATATGATGCCGCGCCCGGAAGCTTTTGCCGTGGCGATGCGCGAACTGGGTGTTAATCAGGATAAACACCTGGTGGTGTATGACGAGGGCAACCTGTTCTCTGCACCCCGCGCATGGTGGATGTTGCGCGCCTTTGGCTGCGTCAATGTGTCGATTCTGGCGGGCGGTTTGCAGGGCTGGAAAGCGGCAGGCTTTGATGTCGCTTCAGGCCCAGTTAACCTGCCGGAAGGCGAGTTCGAAGCTCATTACGATCAGGGGCTGGTGAAACGCCTGACCGATGTGTTGTTGATCAGCCATGAAGGCGGCGCGCAGATCGTTGATGCCCGAGCGGCTAACCGCTTTAACGCAGAAGTGGATGAACCGCGTCCGGGCCTGCTGCGCGGGCACATCCCGAATAGCTTGAATATGCCGTGGAACAATCTTGTGGCGAACGGCGAGCTGAAACCGGCGGCTGAACTGCGCGATTTGTTTGAAAAAGCCGGCATTAAATTGGATCAGCCCATTATCGCCAGCTGCGGTTCGGGTGTAACGGCGGTGGT
Organism: Pantoea sp. JGM49; assembly: GCF_018257655.1. Taxonomy (NCBI): domain Bacteria; kingdom Pseudomonadati; phylum Pseudomonadota; class Gammaproteobacteria; order Enterobacterales; family Erwiniaceae; genus Pantoea; species Pantoea sp. JGM49. The sequence continues at coordinate 386,316 of NZ_JAERJM010000003.1, forward strand.
GGTGATTCTGGCACTAACCTCGCTGGGCGTGCGTGACGTCACCCTGTATGACGGATCCTGGGGCGAATGGGGTAGCCGCGACGATTTACCGATTGAGAAATAAAGTTTAGCTAGCCGATTAAACTGCTGAGCATGGCAATGAAGGGGGTTGCAGAACAAACTTCTGAGCCTGCTAATGATGATTTGACTACCGCGCAATAAATTGCGCCGCTACCCGATAAGTGCGATCTGTAGCGGCGCGATCAGATAAGTGCGATCCGTAGCGGCGCGATTTATCGCGCGTATCTTAAGCCGGACAATGGCTGTCAGATGCGCAATAAATTGCACCGCAGCTAGCGATGTTTAGATAATCCGCTGACTGCCTTTGAAGTCGCGCAGGAAACTCCCCCAGCGACGTTCATAAAATGGCGTGATGTGCGCGGTAAAGAAGTGGCTGACGCCTTTCTCGTCGACCACCACTTCGCAGATATCAATCGGTGCGTCATCCGCCAGCGTATCGGTTGCCACGCTGCCTGCCGCCTGAATAATCTCATCGATATTGCTATCGGCTTCGATACCGATCAGTAGATTCGGCTCTTCCATAGCATTCTCACGAATGCTGGCGATGTAAGCACGACGCACCTGTTTATATTTAGCAAACAGCTGCGTCAGAGAATCAATCATCTGCGCGGGCGGTTCAGCCACTTCCGACAGAAGCAGGGCATGGCCGCCTTCCAACACCGTTTGCTGACTCAGCGCACTGCCCTCTTCACCGATCAGATGGGCGATTTCACCTGGCGAAAACTCTTTACCCGCCGGTAATTTGGGATTGAGGAACAAGCTCTCACCCAGGGTCATTTCAAACAGCGTGCGCGCGGGCAGGCGCAGATAAGGCTGCTCTTCTTTAATTGCTTCGCCCATCGCCTCTTCTGAGGTGAAGAACGGGATAACGCTGCCGCCACCCTCTTTTTCCCAATGCAGCAATTCCACGGGCGAAGTGGCATCAAACTGCTCTGCAGGACTTTCACCTGGCACCCAAATGTCAGATTCCAGCAGCAGTTGAAAGAATTCCGGACGGTGCGCAGGCTCAGTGGCGGCCAGCTTTAGCACCTCTTCAAGACGATTGCTCATTTATCAAGTTCCAAAAAAACGGCAAGCTCATGCATGAGGTTTGCCGCTTAAGCGCTGTTCGGTCGCCATCAATGACGACCCTACACAATACTGATGAAGGATGCACATCAACGACGACCTGACGTAGGTTACACATCAATGGCGACCAGACGAAAGGTGCATGCACATCAATGGCGGCCTGACGTGGGTTACACATCTTTCTGCGACCTGACTTAGGGTTCGCATTGATGCGCGCCGGTTTTACTTCAGCAGCAGATTGGCAATAGTGCGCACACCCAGACCGGTGGCACCCGCTGACCACTGATCCACCGCGCTTTTACGGTAAGTGGCAGAACAGTCAATGTGCAGCCAACCCTGCTGATAGTTGCTAACGAAGTAAGAGAGGAACGCCGCCGCGCTGCTGGCGCCTGCTGCATGCGCAGGGCTGGCAATGTTGTTCAAATCGGCAAAGTTTGACGGCAGATGGCTGCGATGGAACTCCGCCAGCGGCAGACGCCAGAAGGCTTCGTTTTCACCAGTTGCACTGCCCAGCAGAGATTCCGCCAGTACATCGTCAAAGGTAAACAGGGCGTGATAATCGTTGCCCAGCGCCGTTTTCGCGGCACCGGTCAGGGTCGCGGCATCGATCAGCAGTTCAGGATTTTGCTCGCTGGCATCAATCAGGCCATCAGCCAGCACCAGGCGCCCTTCCGCATCGGTGTTCATCACTTCCACGGTTTTACCGTTACGATAGCGGATGATGTCGCCGAGACGGAACGCGTTACCGCTCACCATGTTGTCAGCACAGCACAGGAACAGCTTCACACGTTTGGTCAGGCCACGCGCAATCGCCAGCGCCAGCGCGCCAGTTACCGTTGCCGCACCGCCCATATCGGATTTCATCGAATCCATAAACGCGCTCTGCTTCAGGCTGTAACCACCGGTATCAAAGGTGATGCCTTTTCCGACCAGACAAGCGTATACCGGCGCATTTTCATCGCCGGTGGGGTTGAAGTCGAGCGCCAGCAGCACAGGTGCGCGAGTTGAACCACGGCCCACGGTGTGAATACCGGCATAACCCTGCTCACGCAGATCTTCGCCTTTGGTGATGCGATAGCTCACTGCGTCACCGCCCACTTCGCTGATCAGATCGATCGCGCTGTGCGCCAGTTGTTCCGGACTCAGATCTTCCGCTGGAAGGTTAATGGTGTCGCGCACCCAGTCAACGATCTTCAGACGACGATCAAATTCAGTTTGATCGTTTTCGCTTAATGCTGGCCACTCTACCTGGCGCTTGCCTTTCGGGCTGCGATAGCCTTGCCAGAATGCCCAGCACTTCTCTAAATCCCACTCTTCGCCGCTCAGGGCAACGTGGCGAATCCCCTGACCGTCCAGCTTACGCCCCGCGCGCTGGATGCTCATCAGCGCATCGGCGCCAGTCAGGTGAAGGGTCATGCCACTTTCAGTGCTGCTCAGCAGTGCTTTTTCACCCCAGCGCGCATCGGCGGCCTGGGAGCTGAGCGTAATTGTCATCGGTTGTGTTGTCATCGCGTGGCTCCGTTTGCGTTAGGTGTCACCTTACGCCAGAACCGGCGCAAGGGGTGCATGAATTAGCGGGACGTGGCGGGCGTTAATGCCCGTAAACGGCTTACCGCTTTATTGACCAGCTCAATGGCATAGTCAATTTCCTCTTCGGTAGTGAAGCGTCCCAGCGAGAAGCGCAGCGAGCTGTGTGCCAGCTCCTGCTCAACGCCCATGGCGCGCAGTACATAAGAGGGTTCGAGACTGGCCGAGGTACAGGCAGAACCGGACGACAGCGCCAGATCTTTCAGCGCCATAATCAGTGATTCGCCATCGACCTGAGCAAAACTGAGGTTGAGGATATTCGGTGCGCCCTGCTCCAGCGAACCGTTAATATTCACATTCTCTAACTGGCTGATGCCGTGCCACAGACGTTGGCGCATGGCTGCGAGACGCGCCATTTCACTGCTCATCTCTTCACGTGCAACGCGATACGCTTCGCCCATGCCCACGATTTGATGCACCGGCAAGGTTCCGGATCGCATACCGCGTTCATGACCGCCGCCGTGCATCTGCGCATCGATCTGTAATTTAGGTTTACGACGCACCCACAGCGCACCAATGCCTTTCGGACCGTAGATTTTATGCGCTGAAAACGACATCAGATCCACCGGCAGTGCCGCAACATCAATCGGCAATTTGCCGACGCTTTGGGTGGCATCAACATGAAACAGGATGTCACGCGCGCGGCACAAGGCTCCGAGCGCGGCGATATCCTGAATCACGCCGGTTTCGTTGTTCACATGCATCAGGGAAACCAGCACCGTGTCATCGCGCAGTGCGGCTTCCAGCATCGCAGGCGTGACAATGCCATCGCTGCCGGGTTGCAGATAGATGACGTCGAAGCCTTCACGCTCCAGTTGCTGGCAGCTATCGAGCACTGCTTTGTGCTCAGTTTGACTGGTAATAATGTGTTTGCCGCGCGCCTGATGGAATTGAGCCGCGCCTTTAATGGCGAGGTTATCAGCTTCGGTGGCACCGGAAGTAAAAACGATTTCACGCGGATCGGCATTGACCAGCTCTGCAATCTGATTGCGCGCCACATCAACGGCTTCTTCTGCCTGCCAGCCAAAACGGTGAGAACGGGAAGCGGGGTTACCGAAGGTGCCATCCAAAGTAAGAAACTGCATCATTTTGGTGGCGACACGCGGATCGGCAGGCGTTGTCGCTGCGTAATCCAGGTAGATCGGTAATTTCATTGCGCTAAAACTCCGTATAAAAAATCATACGTCTTTATAGCACGATTCAGCCCCGGCTGTGTGAACAGCAAGGGCTGAAGGGGAGCGGATTAAGCACGCAGATTAACGTTGATGGTTTCCTGCATACGATGCTGCTGGAAGCGGCGAGTGTCGTTCATGTTCTGACGATCTGCCACATCCAGGATTTCCTGGTTGTTTACCAGTTCAGCCAGCGTGATGTTGTTGAGGAATTCGCTGATGCGTTCGCTCAGGTCACGCCACAGGACGTGAGTCAGGCAGCGCTCGCCACCCTGGCAGCCTTCTTTGCCCTGGCACTTGGTGGCATCAACAGATTCGTCAACCGCCGTGATCACCGCGCCAACGGCAATCGCGCCAGCATCTTTACCTAACAGATAACCGCCACCTGGACCACGAACGCTGGCCACTAAACCGTGCTTACGCAGACGTGAGAATAACTGCTCCAGATAGGAGAGCGAAATGCCCTGACGCTCAGAAATGTCAGCCAGCGGCACCGGGCCCTCGTTTGAGTGCAGTGCAACGTCCAGCATAGCGGTTACGGCATAACGTCCTTTGGATGTCAGTCTCATAGCATACAACCTCGTAAGCGTCCGTCCGGGTATCGGCGGGCTATCTGATGAATTGACGCCAGTCTGCCATTCCTGAGTAAAACGGTCAACTATTTAACCAAGTAATTTACTCAACTATTTAACCAACTGTTTTACTCAACTATTACCCTTATTACCTTTAGGCTTTTGGAACGAAGCCAGCATACCCCGCAGGATATTGAGTTCATCACGTTCCGGACGCGCGCGGGTGTAGAGACGGCGCAGTTTGCTCATCACCTGACTCGGGGTGCCTTCGCGGATAAAGCCGCTCTCCAGCATCATCTTCTCAATGTGTTGATAGAAGCGCTCCAGATCGTCCACCAAAGGATAAGGGGATTCTTCTTCTTGCGGTTGTGGGCTGGCTTTCTCCTGCGCATCCAGCCATGCCATACGCACTTCGTAAGCAATGATCTGCACTGCCATCGCCAGGTTTAGCGAGCTGTATTCCGGATTTGCCTGAATGGCGACGTGATAGTGGCACTTCTGCAACTCTTCGTTGGTCAGGCCCACACGTTCACGACCAAACACCAGTGCAACCGGTGCCTGCTGGCCCTCTTCCACGCTTTTGATACCGCATTCACGCGAATCCAGCATCGGCCAGGGCAGCGATCGGGAACGCGCGCTGGTGCCGACAACCAGGCTACAGCCCGCAATCGCTTCGTCCAGCGTATCCACGATTTTTGCATCGCCAATTACATCGCTGGCGCTGGCGGCAAGAGAGATGGCCTGCGAGTCAGGTTTGACCAGCGGGTTGACCAGATAAAGATTGGTTAAGCCCATGGTTTTCATGGCGCGAGCAACAGAGCCCATGTTGCCAGTGTGCGAGGTTTCAACCAGTACGATTCGGATATTTTGCAGCATAATAGTGAGCGGTGAGAAAATGATGGCGCGTAGCCTAGCATAAAAGCAGGACATTTGCTGAACACCCTGATATACTCCGCGCCGTTTTCACCCGTTCTTTAACATCCAGCGAGAGATACCGATGCATCCGATGCTCAACATCGCCGTGCGCGCAGCGCGCAAGGCCGGAAATTTAATTGCCAAGAATTATGAAACCCCGGACGCTGTCGAAGCCAGCCAGAAAGGCAGCAACGACTTCGTTACCAATGTTGACCGTGACGCAGAACGTCTGATTATCGAAGTGATTCGTAAATCCTACCCGCAACACTCCATCATCACCGAAGAAAGCGGTGAACTGGCGGGCGATGATCAGGACATTCAATGGGTAATCGATCCGCTGGATGGCACCACCAACTTCATCAAACGTTTACCACATTTCTCTGTATCTATCGCTGTGCGCATCAAAGGCCGCACCGAAGTGGCTGTGGTCTACGATCCAATGCGCAACGAACTGTTCACCGCTGTACGCGGTCAGGGCGCACAGCTCAATGGTTATCGTCTGCGTGGCAGCACCGCGCGTGACCTGGATGGCACCATCCTGGCAACCGGCTTCCCGTTCAAGCTGAAACAGCACGCAACCCCTTACATCAACATCGTGGGCAAACTGTTCACTCAATGTGCTGACTTCCGTCGCACCGGTTCTGCTGCGCTGGATCTGGCTTACGTGGCCGCTGGCCGCGTGGACGGTTTCTTTGAGATCGGTCTGAAGCCATGGGATTTCGCTGCGGGTGAACTGCTGGTACGTGAAGCGGGCGGCCTGGTGACAGACTTCACCGGCAACCATGGCTACATGATGTCAGGTAACATCGTTGCAGGTAACCCACGCGTTGTGAAAGCCATGCTGGCGACCATGCGTGAAGAACTGAGCGAAGCGCTGAAGCGCTAAGCACCAAAAAGGCGGATATCATATCCGCCTTTTTTTACGCCGTTAAAACGGTCGTAACCCGCTACTCATCATCGGCTGTGCGCTTTGCCACAGTAACCACCCTGCCAGTACCAGCAGAATCCCACCTGCTAATCCTAATGCCTGCATAATGATTTTCGCCCCGTGCGACATTGCACTGTTTGCCCCTAGCTTTTCAGCTAATCGCCGCGATCGTTGAACTAATAAGCCCATTGCGGAGACCGTGACCGCCGTACCGATGGCCATGGCCACCGCCGAGGCCACACCCCACGCATAAACACCAATCACCTTAGAAAACAGCAGCATCATGATGGCGCCAGAACAGGGACGCATGCCCATGGAGAACACTACCAGCGCCTGGGTTTTCCCGCTCACCGCGCGATCCATCTGTTCAGCACTCGGCAGATGCGCATGACCGCATCCGCAGTGTTCATCATGCTGGTGATGTGGGCGAATGGCGTGAATCTGAATCTTCGCCGACGCGGGACGTAATAGCGGAAGTAATGTACGCAGCGCACGCCAGCCGACCCACACGCCCAACGCCATCACCAGCAGATAACTGCCCTTCTCCAGCCAGTAACTGCCGAGATGCATTTGCCGCGATGAGGTTTGCAATACCACCAGCATCACTGTGACCAAACCAATCGCCACACCGCCTTGTAACAGTGCGGCCAGTAGCGTCAGTTTCATGCTGGTTTTCAGCTTCGCGGGATGCGTCGCCAGGAAGGTGCTGATCACCACTTTGCCGTGCCCTGGGCCCAGCGCGTGCAGCACACCATAAGCCAGGCTAAAAAGCATTAAAGTCACGCCCGCCTGCTGAGGCTGGTCAGCGACTTGTTGCAGGAGTTGGGTCATTTCGCGATTGAGGACTTTCTGCCACAACACGCTTTGCAGCAAAATTTGCGACCAGTGCTGCCACAGGGTATATCCGGCAGCAAGCATCACCATGGCCAGCAACCAAAGCGGCCACAGTCTGCGTGAACGAGAAGGCAGAGAAATCAATGACATGTCAGGGTTACCGTTTGCGCGAATTGCTGACCAAGATCCATGTCTTCCGGCGGCGCATCGGCTTTATCCAGCGACAGCGCATATTGCTTGAGCGAGTCATCCGGTTTGGGGGTGTGTAAGTCTATCTGGCAGTGTGCTTTTACGCCGTCGTCCATGGTTAATGCCTGTGGGTTATCGTAATACATATCAACAAAGTAGCTCGGATCGAAGGTCTGAATACGATACTGTTTCGCACTCAGCGACTGGGGTTCGCCAAACGGCACAATAAACTCCAGCACTGCTTTGTTGCCGTTGCGCGACAAATTGTACTCTTTGGGCAAATTCAGGAACTTCACCCGCGTTTTGTCCTGCCATACCTCTGAGAAGTAATGTTGCCCCAACACGTTCGCCATCACCTGCGCCGCCAGCTTTTTCCATACCACGTCACCGGGTTTCGCTTTGCCGGCATCGTAAAGCAGATCGGCTGAAGTAATTTCATCCATGGTCCACACCATTTTCATGCCTGTCAGGTGATCGTTTTCGCTGACAAACTCGTTTTTCATATCGATAAAGCTGTGCGGATGAGACCAGGCTGCAGCGCTGAACAACAGCGTAAAAGGAATGAATGCAATTTTCATGTGTTATAAAGTAACAATTCTCAAGTGAAGATTATACTGGTCCAGAAAAACTGTGACCCGCCTAAAAGCTCTGAGCAAAAGTCACGACAAAGTGCAGGGTTACCGCGTGGAGTTAGCTATTCTTAACTCAAAAATGACCCGCGGATAATACTATTGATGAGTTCTGCACCTTCATCTGCACCACTCTTCAGCCGTGCCCAGCGTCGTTGTCATCTGCTATTGCTACTGTTTCTGCCTGCTCCCGCGCTAACGCTTGAAAAGCTCTGCCAGTTAAATGGTGTTGATCCTGCCGTTGCCCGACAGGATATCGCGGATGTCGGTGATGAGATACAGCGCTTCCATCAACTGGAGTTACACCAGATGGTGGATGGCAGCTTCCGCATACACGGGACGGAACTGGACAGGCGGCTCTGCCTGCTCCATTGGCTGCGACGCGCGCTGCGCCTGTCGCAGGATTTCGTCTGCGAACATTTTGCTCCCGTGCTGCGTCAGCGCCTGAAAGTCCTCAATATCGAAAAGGCGCTGTGGGATGAAACCAATCTGCAGGCGTTAATTCAACATTGCAGTCTGCGACTAAGCCGCGATTTCACGCCGCGCGATCGCCTGTTCCTGCAAATCTTTATGAAGTACGCGCTTTGCCAACGGCAAAATGCACTGTTTAATGAAAAACAGCGGGCATGGCTGGCAGCAAAAACCGAGCGTGCTGCCGCAGATGATGTGATTCACCACTGGCAGAAACGCTGCCATTTAGCGCCGGACGTTAGCGAAACCGACTTCTGGACGCTGCTGTTCAGTTTGATTCATGCGCCGGATGGGAATCAGCTTGAAGACCACCAGGCACAGCAGCTCATGCTGGCCGTAGAAGCGTTAATCGCCCGTTTTGAACAGCTGGCGCAGACACGCGTCAAAAATCAGCACGAGCTGAAATTGCAATTATTCACGCATCTGGCGCAAGCGCTGGATCGCAGTCACTTTGCCATTGGGATTGATAACAGTGTGGCATTGGACGTGGCACGTCTTTATCCACGTTTACTGCGCACCACCGAACGCGCGCTGTATCACTTTAGCAGTGATTTCGGCACGGAATTTAGCGCGGAGGAAGTGAGTCTGGTGGCAGTGTTGTTCGGTGCCTGGCTGATGCAGGATAGCGCACTGCAGGAGAAGCAGGTACTCCTGTTGACCGGCGCGGATGCGGCAATGGAACAATTACTGGAGCAGCAAATCCGCGAGATAACGCTGCTGCCAATCAACATCACTTATCAGGATATGCTGCACTTTCAACGAGAAGGTGCACCGCGTGACGTGGCGCTGGTGATAACACCCTACGCCACATCGTTACCGTTGTTTTCACCGCCGCTGATCCACGCCGAGCTGCCGCTGAGCTACCATCAGCAGCAACGCATTCGTCAACTGCTGGAAGCTTAAGCGGCGCGCGGACGAAGGAACAATGCAGGAAGCGCCACCAGTGCCATCACCCAGAACAGATGTCCCTGTAAATGGGTAAACAGCACACCGCTGATCATCGTCATCACGGCAATCCCGCCGCCCATCGCCAGTGCAGAGTAAAGCGACTGCAATCGAATCACCTCGGCCCCTTTGCGCGCGGCAATAAAGCGCATCGCTGCCAAATGGCATACGGTGAAGCTGCCACAATGCAAAATCTGAGCAGCAATGAGCAGCGGCAGCGCGGTGCTGGATCCCAGCATCACCCAGCGCACTAACGCACAGCAGCAAGAAAGCAGCAGCAAGTCGCGGGCACTCCAGCGACGGAACAGACGATTGCTCAGCGCGAAGATGACGATTTCCGCCACCACGCCCAACGACCATAGATAGCCAATCACCGATGCGGAATAACCTGCTTCCTGCCACCAGATAGCACTGAAGCTGTAATAAGCTGCATGTGCCCCCTGCATTAGCGTCACGCATAACATAAAGCGCCAGACCGCGTTCTCCCGTAGCATATCGCGCCACGCCGTCCAACCGCCGCTTGCCCCCTGCCGCACATCACCTTGTGGCCGGGTTTTGGGTACTAACATCATGCCGCTAAGCATGGCCAGCAAGCCCACACTCAGCAGTGCCAGAATCGCCTGTGATGACCAGGCACTCACCAGCATCCCCGTCAGCGCAGAGCTAATCACAAACGCCAGCGAACCCCATAGCCGCACCGGGCCATAAGCCAGACCAATTTGCTGCGTCCAGGTCGCTGCCAGCGCATCGCTGAGCGGCACCAACGGCGAGAAAAACAGGTTGAAGCCCACCATGACCAGTAACAGCCATAACCATTGGCCGCCAAACCAGAAACCTAACGCAAAAAGGCACGTCATCAATGCCAGCAGCCGCAACGCCAGAATCAGCTGAGAAGGGTTTTTAACCTGCGAGGCGATCAGCAGGCTACCGACAAATCGCGCCACCATGCCGCAACCGAGCAGTAAGCCGATTTTTTCAGCATCCAGGCCTATGCCTTTGAGCCAGACGCTCCAGAAAGGTAAGTAGATGCCGTAACAGAAGAAGTAGGTGAAGTAGCTGAGTCCCAGCCATCTGGCCGATCCGATGGTCATTTTGCCTCCCACAGGCATGTCAGCTGCGCCCGCAGCCCATTGGGCCGCTACTTTGTCAGAGGCTTGAACAAAAGTGAAATGAAAGGTCGGGGAATCGCTTTTTCTGCGACAGGCTTCGTATCGGAAATCGTACCTCAGACGCCGTAATAACAAGGTCTGCGTGAACGCTTCATGTGCGGTGTGTGCGGTGTGTGCGGTGTGTGTTGACTCTATACAGCATGGGTCGCGTGCATAAAAAAAGGATGGCAAGCGCCATCCTCTTTAATCACATCAGCATGGTGCCAAATCAGGCATACACAGGCAGACGCGCACAGATATCGAGTACCTTCTGCTTGGTGCGCTCGATGGTCGCTTCGTCGTTGATGTTGTCCAGCACGTCAGCGATCCAGCCAGCCAGCTCACGCACGTCTGCTTCTTTGAAGCCACGGCGTGTCACTGCAGGCGTACCGATACGCACACCGGAGGTCACGAATGGGCTCTTCGGATCGTTAGGTACACTGTTTTTGTTCACAGTGATGTTAGCACGGCCCAGCGCGGCATCCGCTTCTTTACCGGTCAGGTTTTTGCTCACCAGATCGATCAGGAACAGGTGGTTATAAGTACCGCCTGAAACGATGTTGTAGCCACGCTCCAAAAGAACTTCAACCATTGCTTTGGCGTTTTTAGCCACTTGCTGCTGGTAAGATTTGAACTCTGGCTCCATTGCTTCTTTGAACGCCACCGCTTTACCCGCGATCACGTGCATCAATGGACCCCCCTGACCACCCGGAAACACCGCAGAGTTCAGTTTTTTGTACAGATCTTCGTCGCCGTTTTTCGCCAGAATCAGGCCACCACGTGGACCCGCGAGGGTTTTGTGGGTGGTTGAAGTCACGATGTGTGCATGCGGAACCGGGTTCGGGTAGACATCAGCGGCGATCAGACCGGCAACGTGCGCCATGTCAACGAACAGGTAAGCGCCCACGCTATCAGCGATTTCGCGCATTTTTGCCCAGTCGCACACGCCAGAGTATGCAGAGAAGCCACCGACGATCATTTTTGGCTTATGCGTTTTAGCCAGTTCAGCCAGTTCGTCGTAGTTGATTTTGCCGGTTTCGTCGATGCCGTAAGGGATGACGTTATACAGCTTGCCTGACAGGTTCACTGGTGAACCGTGCGTCAGGTGACCACCGTGCGCCAGGTTCATACCGAGGATGGTGTCGCCCGGCTGCAACAGCGCAGTATAAACCGCGAAGTTGGCCTGTGAGCCAGAGTGCGGCTGTACGTTGGCAAAGTCTGCGCCAAACAGCGCTTTCGCGCGATCGATTGCCAGCTGCTCAACGATATCAACGTATTCACATCCGCCGTAGTAGCGTTTGCCCGGATATCCTTCGGCATATTTGTTGGTGAGCTGTGAACCTTGCGCCTGCATAACGCGTGGGCTGGTGTAGTTTTCAGAAGCAATCAGTTCGATGTGCTCTTCCTGACGCACCTTCTCTTGCTCCATAGCCTGCCACAACTCGGCATCATAATCGGCAATGTTCATATCACGCTTTAACATCCGGCATCTCCTGACTAGCTAACTTTTTTAACGGCAGTTTAGGCCCCGGCAAGGGGCGAAGGCCAACAGTGTAAACGGTTTTGACAGGTGACGGTAGCGCCAATCCCCTCTTTTTACGCAAACGATTGGCACGGCGCTGGAACGGGTTTTTTACGCCTTTTTGCAATCCTGTAAATCACGATATTTGCTCACGCTGGAGAGGAATATTTTTCAGGTTTGTGGGCCAGCTTCCAGCTTCAGCACCTAACCCGCAATCAAAACAGGGGATTTACAGGCTAGATGAACGATCATAAGATGTATTTAAAATACATGTTTAAATTCACTGTGAGGCATTCACCATGCTTGATGCGCAAACTATCGCTACCGTAAAGTCTTCCCTGCCCGCTATTGCTCAGCTTGGCCCGCAACTCACTGGCCACTTCTACCAACGTTTGTTAACGGCACATCCGGAACTGAAAAACGTCTTCAACATGATTAATCAGCGCAGTGGCAATCAGCGTGAGGCGCTGTTTAATGCCATTGTCGCGTACGGCAGCAACCTGGAGAACCTGGCGGTGCTGCTGCCGGCGGTAGAGAAAATTGCACAGAAGCACACCAGCCTGAATATTCAGCCCGCGCAATATGCGGTAGTCGGTGAAACGTTGCTGGCCACCATCGAAGAGTTACTCAATCCCGGCGATGACGTCTTACAGGCGTGGGGCAAAGCTTACGGGGTGCTGGCGGATGTGTTTATCCAGCGTGAAGAGGCGATTTATTGCGCCTCAGAAGAGAAAGTCGGCGGCTGGCGTGGCGCGCGTGACTTCCGTATTCGCACCATCAACACTGAAAGCTCAGTAATTAAAAGTTTTGAGCTGGTACCTAACGATGGTCAGCCCGTCGCCGATTTCCTGCCCGGACAATATCTGGCTGTTAGTCTGCGACCTGAAGGAAGCGAAAATATCCAGCATCGCCAGTATTCACTCACCCATCTACCTAACGGTAAATCCTATCGTATCGCAGTGAAGCGCGAGGAACACGGCAGCGTTTCCGGTTGGCTGCACATCCATGCGAAGGTCGGTGATATTGTGCAATGTGCTGCACCGGCGGGTGATTTCTATTTGCAAACAAAGGGAACCGCGCCGATCACGCTGATTTCTGCCGGTGTGGGTCAAACTCCGATGCTGGCAATGTTAGCCAGCCTGGCTGAGCAGCAGTATGCGGGCGCGGTTAACTGGCTACATGCGGCCGAATGTGGTGCACAGCATGCTTTCGCGGATGAAGTGCAAGCCACAGGTGTTCGCCTGCCACATTTCACCAGCCATATCTGGTATCGCGAGCCGGAAAGCGTGGACAGTGGCCGTTTTGATGCGCAGGGATTCATGGACCTCGCAGGCATCTCCAGCCAATTGAATCAGGCCGACCGCCAGTTCTGGCTCTGCGGCCCTCTGCCATTTATGCAGTTTGTCGCGCGGCAGCTGGTCGATGCCGGTATCAGTGCCGATCGTATCCATTATGAAGTTTTTGGCCCGCACAAAGTGCTGTAAATAAAAAAGCCTGCATCATGCAGGCTTTTTAACAGGCTAACGAAGTGGCTTAGATCGCCTCTTCGTCCTCTTCACCGGTACGGATTCGCACCACGCGCGCCACGTCGAACACAAAGATTTTGCCGTCGCCAATTTTGCCGGTCTGCGCGGTATTCATAATGGCTTCAACGCAGGTGTCGACGATGTCATCACCGACCACCATTTCGATTTTCACTTTTGGCAGAAAATCGACCATGTACTCCGCGCCACGATACAGCTCAGTGTGGCCTTTCTGGCGACCAAAGCCCTTCACTTCACTGACCGTCATCCCGGTGATGCCCACTTCAGCCAACGCTTCGCGCACATCATCGAGTTTGAATGGTTTAATAATTGCATCGATCTTTTTCATGACAGATCCTTTTTTCACTCCCTCCATGATGGACGGATAACAAGTAGTATATACCCGTCCTGCTTCAAGTTGCAGAGGGGTTGGCGGCTCTCTTTTCCCCAAATCGCTTGAAGAAGTAAGCTCATCGGGATGCTTTCGTTTGCCGTCTGACTGCAACTCAAATTATTTGGGGTAGTCAATGGATGAATCAATATGCCGCAGCAAGCTAATCTTTAAATTCACTGGCGTCCAGCTCATGGCGTGACAGCAGCTTATAGAATTCTGTACGGTTACGTCCAGCCAGACGCGCAGCGTTAGTGACATTTCCTTTGGTCATTTGCAGCAATTTGCGCAGATAGTTGAGCTCAAATTGATTACGTGCCTCAACAAAAGTCGGCAGCGCCGTATTTTCACCCGCTAACGCCTGCTCAACCAGCGCATCCCCGATCACGGGTGACGTGCTCAGCGCGACACACTGCTCAATCACGTTGACCAGCTGCCGCACGTTGCCAGGCCAACTGGCCCCCACTAAACGTTTCATCGCATCCACAGAGAAGCTGCGCACGAAGGGTTTATGACGTTCGGCCGATTGGCGCAAGAGATGGTTCGCCAACAGCGGAATATCCTCTGCACGTTCATGTAGTGCGGGAATCTTCAGATTCACCACATTGAGGCGATAGTAGAGATCCTCGCGGAAACTCTTTTTCTCCATCGCTTTGGGCAGATCGCGATGGGTGGCCGAGATGATGCGCACGTTGATATCGACATCCCGATTACTGCCCAGCGGACGCACTTTTCGCTCCTGCAAGACGCGCAAGAGTTTGACCTGCAACGCCTGTGGCATATCACCAATTTCATCAAGAAACAGCGTGCCACCCTCCGCCGCCTGAAACAGCCCTTCACGCGCACTCACGGCACCGGTGAAAGCCCCTTTGGCGTGACCAAACAGCTCAGACTCCAGCAGTTGCTCCGGTAGCGCACCACAGTTAATGGCAATAAACGGCTTGTTTGCACGCGGGCTGGCGGCGTGAATCGCCTGAGCCAGCACTTCTTTTCCGGTACCGCTCTGGCCATTGATTAACACGCTGACGTCGGATTGCGCCACCATGTGCGCTTGATCCAGCAAACGCAGCATCAGTGGATTGCGCGTCACTACCGCTTCACGCCAGGTATCATCACTGATGGGCGCGCGCTGTGCTAACGCTTCATCAATGGCTTTATACAGCGCGTCACGATCCACCGGTTTCGTCAGGAAACTGAATACGCCCTGCTGCGTGGCAGAAACCGCTTCGGGGATCGAGCCGTGCGCCGTAAGAATGATCACCGGCAAACCCGCATGGCGTTTCTGGATTTCGCCAAATAACGCCAGTCCGTCCATTTCATCCATACGCAGATCGCTGATCACCAGATCAACTTTCTCTTTCTGCAACTGGCGCAGCGCATCCGGACCACTTGCGGCGGTGGTCACCTGATAGCCTTCACTGCTTAAGCGCATGCCAAGCAGTTTAAGCAGGCCGGGATCGTCATCCACCAGCAGTAAACGTGCAGACTGTTTCATGGTCACTGATCCTCACTTTGTGCATCACTGGCACCGTGCGATGTATCGCTGCTGTCCGCCGGTTTACGGGACGACAGCTGGCGTTCGATGTCAGTTAAGCGCTCAAGCTTACGCTGAGTCTCCTCCAGTGATTGACGCAGTTTGGTTTGCTGCTGGCGCAGGCTATCCAGCTCAGTATCGTGGCTTTGCTGGAGTGCAGCATAGCGGCTGCGTTCACCGCTTAACGCCAGCTGCGCCGCCTGATTACTACGCCACAACATTAATAACGGACGCACGGAGGCTGGATAGGAAGCGCTGTAGCCGTCTAGCGTATCGACGAACTGACGGCGCTCAAAGGGCGTCACATTGCCATTTGCCAGCAGAATGCCTTGTTTAAAAGCACGCGACCAGCCTTGTACTGGCCAGCGCCGTGCCTCAGCACGCGCTTCCGCTGGGGATAAACGCTCACCACAGTCGATAGCACGCTGCCAGTAGAGGGGGTTGCTCATGGCTGTTGGCGTTTCAATCTTCCACACGTTTTGACAATCGGTCGCCAGATAATCAGGCAGCCGCACTTCTGGCTCAGGAAGATTGGTGCCATCGTGTAACGCGCTGCCCGTGGACGGTGTCTGGCAGGCACTCAAGCCAAATGCCACCAACGCGCAGCTAAAAAGTTTAATCAGGGTGTGTTTCATTAATCAGGCATTCCCGGCGCTGGTCGTCAAAATGATTCGAAAACAGACATCCGCATCCTTGCGCGTTACCAATTGCAAATCGCCCTGCATCCTGCGCAGGCAATCTTTCGCGATGCTTAACCCCAGCCCGCTGCCTTTAACTGGCCCTTTGCGCTGCTGGCTGCCCTGAAAAAAGGGCTCAAAAATCATCGCCTGCTCTTCAGCCGGAATCGGTGTGCCGGTGTTCGCCACCTCAATCCACACCTGGTTGCCTTTCTGTTGGCTCTGCAGCCAGATGTTACCGGATTCGCTGCCGTAGTTCACGGCGTTCGAATAGAGGTTATCGATGACCCTTTGCAGCAATGATGCCTCTGCCAGACAGTGCGCCACCTGAAGATCAACATGGGTGGTGATCTGACGTGCACCGGCGGGCAATGAATGGATTTTAACGACCGCATCAACGATGTCATTGATTGCTACCGGCTCCAGCGCCATGGGGCCATCCGCCAGTTTGCGGTTGTAATCCAAAAGTTGTTCGATGAGACGCTGCAAATGGCGGCTGCTGGTATCAAGAATCGCGACCACTTCTTGCTGTTCCGCATTGAGCGGCCCAGCCACCTGATCGGCCAATAATTCCGTGCCTTCACGCAAGCTGGCAAGCGGGGTTTTCAGTTCGTGCGAGAGATGACGCAGAAACTCATGTCGCTGCTCTTCCAGCCAACTTAGGCGCTCGCTCAGCCACACGATGCGCTGACCGAGTGAGCGGATTTCACGCGGACCGCGAAAACTCACGCTGTCACCCAGCGCTTTGCCTTGCCCCAGTCGGTTAATCATCCGTTCAACGCGTTTAACCGGGCCGATGATCATGCCGGTAAACAGCAGCACCAGTGCCAGACTGATCAGAAACAGAATCAGCGCCTGCCAGCCGAAAAACTGGCCGCGATCGGCGATTTCGCGCTGAAGCTGCAAGCCACGCGAAAATACCACTTCACGCGTCGCCTGCACCATTTGCGCATTGGCATCAGAAAAATGTTCGAGGGCCGTTGCGGCTTTTGCCACTGGGTTACCGTTGTCGCACTGCACGCTGGCGAGCTGCGGCAAGGTTTCCTGCAACGCTTTGAAGGAAGGAAGATCCGGCAGGCTATCCGCATGGCTGGTGAGCATCTGACCGTACCGCGTCCACTGCGTCTGATAAAGCTTTTGCAAGGTGGCATCCCCTAACACGCAATATTGACGATAACTGCGCTCCAGCTCGAGCGCCGTGCGCGCCATCGCTTCGCTGCGGCGTACGTCGGTGAAGGTATTGCGATTGGTATCTGCGGCCTGATTACTGAGCGCAGACAAACTTTCCCAGGCTTGCCACGCCAGCACCAGCAATGGCAACAGGACCAGTAAAAAAGCCATCAAGACTAACTGCCGCAGGGATCGGGGAAACAGACGCCATCTCTTCACTACCGCGCATCCTTTAATGTGAGCTGCTGGCATGCTAACTAAGTATCAATAGGGAAGAAAGTACCGAAAGGAAAACGGCAGCCCTTTTGGGCTGCCGTGAGAGCGACGCCGCAGCATCGCTTGCAAAATAGGTGGAGCCTAACTCAACGTTGCGTCCGATGCTTGATAACGTTGCAAAGCAAGCGATTATCGGTTGGGTGGACGGCAGGCTCCGTTTGGTGCGTCATTCGAATTTTATGAGCTCAACCGCAGTGCGGGGCAATCATAGACAGGAGAATGAGCAACGCAGTGAGTATAGCAACTATCGTGCCAGAAATGAAATAGCATTGATTATCAGAGTAATGCGAGGTGTGACGCAGTTTTTTTATGAAAAAGCGGACCGGCTGGTCTGGCGAAAGTGTCGCTGATCAGCAACGAGTTAGAGGATGAAAAATTGATCCAATATAAATCAATAATTTAAATGTCACCATTTAGCGACACATCAATATCGTGTTTGTCGCTAATTTCCGACAATTTTGCGAGCCAGCCAAAGTAGGTCATGGCGTAATGGATTGAGTGAGTGAGTGAGTGAGTGAGTGAGTGAGTGAGTGAGTGAGTGAGTGAGTGAGTCTGGACCAGCTGGCTAAAAGAAAGGCCGCCTTGCGGCGGCCTCTGATGCAGTCGGCTAAATTAGCCCAGCTGCTTGCGTGCGTTGCGGAAGATACGCATCCACGGGCTGTCTTCGCCCCACTCTGCTGGGTGCCAGGAGTTGCTCACGGTGCGGAACACACGCTCTGGGTGCGGCATCATAATGGTGACACGACCGCTTTCGTTGGTGACTGCAGTGATACCGTTCGGCGAGCCGTTCGGGTTGGCAGGGTAATTTTCGGTCACTTTACCGAAGTTGTCCACGAAGCGCAGCGCCACCAGACCTTTGCTTTCCAGCTGAGCCAGATGCGCACCGTCACGCACTTCCACGAAGCCTTCACCGTGCGACACGGCGATTGGCATATGAGAACCGGCCATGCCGTCCAGCAGCAACGATGGGCTCGCAGCCACTTCAACCAGGCTGAAACGGGCTTCAAACCGCTCTGACTGGTTACGTACAAAGCGTGGCCACAGTTCGCTGCCCGGAATCAGCTCACGCAGATTCGACATCATCTGGCAGCCGTTACATACGCCCAGCGCCAGCGTCTGTGGACGGTGGAAGAAGTTTTCGAACTCATCACGCACACGGCCGTTGAACAGAATCGACTTCGCCCAACCTTCACCGGCACCCAATACGTCACCGTAAGAGAAGCCACCGCACGCGACCAGCGCCTGGAACTCTTCCAGACCACGGCGGCCCGCCAGCAGATCGCTCATGTGCACATCGACTGCGGTGAAACCCGCACGGTGGAAGGCAGCGGCCATCTCAACGTGGGAGTTCACGCCCTGCTCACGCAGTACGGCAACACGAGGAAGCGCGCCTGTGGCGATCATCGGCGCAGCAACATCTTCCTCTGGCTTGAAGGTCAGATGAACGTTCAGGCCAGGATCGTTGTCGTCTTTCTTCGCTTCGTGCTCCTGATCGGCACAGGCAGGGTTGTCACGCAGACGCTGCATCTGCCAGGTGGTCTCTGCCCACCAGGTACGCAGCGTGGTACGGCTTTCGCTGTACACCGCGCTGTCGCCAGAGCGGATGACAAAGCGATCGCCCGGCAGCGCCTGACCAATCACATGCACATTGCTGCTCAGACCATGGTCGGCAAACACTTTCTCAACGGCTGCACGATCTGCGGCATTAATCTGGATCACTGCACCCAACTCTTCGGTGAACAGTGCTGCCAGCGCATCGTTACCCAGCGCGGCGATATCGGCTTCGATACCGCAGTGACCGGTGAAAGCCATTTCTGCCAGTGTTACCAGCAGGCCGCCATCAGAACGGTCATGGTAAGCCAGCAGCTTCTGCTCGGCCACCAGCGCCTGAATGGCGTTGAAGAAGCCTGCCAGCTGCGATGCATCACGTACGTCGGCTGGCTTATCGCCTAACTGACGGTAAACCTGTGACAGCGCGGTAGCACCCAGGGTGTTTGCGCCGTTGCCCAAATCAATCAGCAACAGCAGGTTATCCTGGTCAGCTTGCAGTTGAGGCGTTACGGTGCGGCGCACATCTTCTACACGCGCAAAGGCGGTGATCACCAGCGACAGCGGCGAGGTCATCTCACGCTCTTCGGTGCCCTGCTGCCAGCGGGTTTTCATCGACATCGAGTCTTTGCCCACTGGAATCGTGATGCCCAGCGCCGGACAGAGTTCTTCACCAACCGCTTTCACTGCGGCATACAAACCGGCATCTTCGCCTGGGTGACCTGCTGCGGCCATCCAGTTTGCAGAGAGCTTCACGCGCTGCAGGGAACCAATCGAGGTGGCTGCCAGGTTGGTCAGCGCTTCACCGACCGCTAAACGGCCTGAGGCAGCGAAGTCCAGCAAAGCGACTGGAGCACGTTCGCCCAGTGAGAAGGCTTCGCCGTGATAGCTATCCAGGCTGGCGGTGGTCACTGCACAGTTCGCTACCGGGATCTGCCATGGACCGACCATCTGGTCACGCGCCACCATACCGGTTACCGAACGGTCACCGATGGTAATCAGGAAGGTTTTCTCTGCCACAGTTGGCAGATGCAGTACGCGATTAACGGCATCAGCCACGGTAATCCCGTCACGCACCAGCGCATCGCCTTTGGCCTGCTGAGTGGCAACATCACGCGTCATCTTCGGCGTTTTGCCCAACAGCACGTCCAGCGGCATGTCGATAGGGTTGTTATCGAAGTGGCTATCCGCCAGGTTCAGATGCAGCTCTTCGGTGGCTTCACCGATCACCGCATAAGGTGCACGCTCACGCTTACACAGCTCGTCAAACAGCGCCAGCTGAGCCGGTGCCACCGCCAGCACATAACGTTCCTGGGATTCATTACACCACACTTCCAGCGGGCTCATGCCTGGCTCATCGTTGAGGATGTCGCGCAGGTTGAAGTTACCGCCACGGCCACCATCACTCACCAGCTCTGGCATCGCGTTCGACAGACCGCCAGCACCGACGTCGTGGATGAACAGAATTGGGTTGGCTTCGCCCAGCTGCCAGCAACGGTCGATCACTTCCTGGCAGCGACGCTCCATTTCCGGGTTGTCACGCTGGACAGATGCAAAATCCAGATCCGCATCAGACTGCCCAGAGGCCATTGAAGAGGCTGCTCCGCCGCCGAGGCCAATGTTCATCGCGGGCCCGCCGAGCACGATCAGTTTCGCGCCGACGACGATCTCACCCTTCTGCACGTGGTCAGCTCGGATGTTACCAATACCGCCCGCCAGCATGATCGGCTTATGGTAGCCACGCAGTTCTGAGCCATTATGGCTGTTCACGCGCTCTTCATAAGTACGGAAGTATCCGTTCAGTGCAGGACGGCCAAATTCGTTGTTGAACGCTGCGCCGCCCAGTGGGCCTTCAGTCATGATATCCAGCGCGGTAACAATACGCTCCGGCTTACCAAAATCTTCTTCCCACGGCTGTTCAAAACCCGGAATACGCAGGTTGGAAACGGAGAAACCGACCAGGCCCGCTTTCGGCTTCGCGCCACGTCCCGTTGCGCCTTCATCACGGATTTCACCACCGGAACCGGTCGCAGCACCTGGCCACGGGGAAATCGCGGTCGGGTGGTTATGGGTTTCCACCTTCATCAGGATATGCGCCTCTTCCTGATGGAAGGTGTATTCGCCCTTCTGCGCATCGGCGTAGAAGCGGCCCACTTTTGAACCTTCCATCACCGCGGCGTTGTCTTTATAAGCAGACAGAACGTGCTCAGGATTGTGTTCAAAGGTGTTTTTGATCATTTTAAACAGCGACTTAGGCTGTTTTTCACCGTCGATAATCCAGTCGGCGTTGAAGATTTTATGACGGCAGTGCTCTGAGTTTGCCTGAGCAAACATATAGAGCTCGATGTCGTTCGGATTGCGGCCCAGTTTGGTGAAGGCATTCAGCAAATAGTCGATTTCGTCATCGGCCAGTGCCAGGCCCAGCGTGGTGTTGGCCTGTTCCAGTGCAATGCGACCGGCACCCAGCACATCAACGCTTTTCAGCGGCTGTGGTTCATGGTGTGCGAACAACTGCTGCGCATCATTCAGGTCACCGAACACGGTCTCCATCATGCGGTCATGCAGCAGGCTAGCCAACTGTTGCCATTGCGCTTCCGTCAGCTGCGGCGCCTGCACATAGAAAGCCATACCGCGTTCGAGGCGGATAACCTGGGGCAGATCGCAGTTGTGCGCGATATCGGTGGCTTTTGATGACCACGGAGAAATGGTGCCGGGACGCGGCGTCACCAGTAACAGACGCCCTTGTGGCGCGTGCTCGGCGAGAGAAGGACCGTATTTCAGCAGACGTTGCAGGCGGGCATGTTCATCCGCACTGAGCGGTGCACTGACATCGGCAAAATGGACGTACTCGGCGTAAATATCACTCACTGGCAGGTGAGCGTCCTGAAAGCGGGTCAGCAGTTTGTTTACACGAAATGCCGACAGAGCGGGCGAACCACGCAGAATTTCCATCATCAAAGATCTCTCGTCTTCGAAGCGCCGGGCGACGCTTCATTGGGCGCAACAGGGGAAAACGGGCGGTATTATAGAGAAACAGCACGGGTTACGAAACCGTTTGCGCATAAAATCTGGCACTCAGCATTTGGCTGAATTTTGCACAATTCTTGCTATATAAGTTGCCCTGCTGCACTTTGTTGCGCAAAATGCCCCTCGCTCTGGGAGTAAAAACAACACAAATACTGCCTTTAAAAGACAGAGGCCTGTGAGCCATTACGAGACAACTATTTGAAACGCCTGAAAATAAACTATCTGTTTATCGGTCTGATCACCGTGCTGCTTGCGCTGGCACTGTGGCCTTCCATCCCCTGGTACGGGGGCGGAAAAGACGCGTTATCACAGATTAAATCACGTGGAGTGCTGCGCATCAGTACCGTCAACTCCCCGCTGACTTACTACACCATCAATAATGCACCAGCCGGTATGGATTACGAGCTGGCGAAACGCTTCGCCGATTATCTTGGCGTCAAACTTGAGGTTACGGTGCGTCCGAACCTCGGCGATCTGTTTGACGATCTGGATGATGGTAAGGCGGATTTGCTGGCCGCCGGGTTGATCTACAACGGTGAACGCCTTGCCCACTATCAAAGTGGACCGAGCTACTACTCTGTTTCGCAGCAGTTGGTGTACCGCATTGATAAGCCACGGCCGAAGAATCTCGGCGATTTGAAAGGCCGCCTGATTGTGCAGTCCGGTTCGGCATATCTGTCAACTTTACGTTCCGCAAAAGCTGACAGCTATCCCGATCTCGATTGGGCGATTTCTACCGATCAGGGACAGAAAGCGCTACTGGAAGCCGTCGCCGACGGCAAGCTGGATTACACCGTGGGCGATTCGGTCACCATCGGCTTATTGCAGCGCATCCATCCGCAGCTGGCCGTAGCATTCGACATCACCGATGAAGAACCGGTCACCTGGTATCTGCCACGCAGTGATGATGACAGTCTGAATGCGGCAATGCTCGACTTCTACAGCCAGATGGGCGAAGAAGGCACAATGGCGCGCCTCGAAGAGAAGTATCTCGGTCACGTTGGCACTTTTGATTACGTGGATACCCGCACCTTCCTGCGCGCGATTGATAACACGTTGCCGGATATCAAACCGCTGTTTGAGAAATACGCGGCGAGCATGGACTGGCGTCTGCTGGCAGCCATCTCTTATCAGGAGTCGCACTGGAATCCGCAGGCGACCTCACCGACCGGCGTGCGCGGCATGATGATGTTGACGCGTAACACCGCTGACAGCCTCGACGTCAACGATCGCCTTGATCCTGAGCAGAGCATCCGTGGCGGCAGCGAATACCTGCAACGTATGATGGAGAAGGTGCCGGACACCATCCCTGATGATGAGCGCATCTGGTTTGCATTGGCGGCGTATAACATGGGCTATGCGCACATGCTGGATGCCCGCAAGCTGACGGCCAAACAAGGCGGTAATCCTGATAGCTGGGCCGATGTCAAACAGCGTCTGCCGATGCTAAGCCAGAAGCGTTATTACGCGCAAACCTCCTACGGTTACGCGCGCGGCCATGAAGCTTACAACTATGTCGAGAACATCCGTAAGTATCAGATCAGTCTGGTGGGATATCTGCAGGAGCAGGAGAAGCGCATCGCTCAGCAGTCGGCGCTGGAAGCGGAATTGGGCGCCGGTTACCCGGCGGTCGAACCTAAGATTGCGATGAACTAACCTTCGCGCTGCGCCTGGCGCAGCGCTTTCTTTTGCTCACGGCGCATGCGGAAGAAGTCACTCAACATTCCGGCACACTCTTCTGCCAGCACACCGCAATCAATCTGAATCTGATGATTCATACCTGGATGACCAATCACGTCCATGAGCGAGCCCGCTGCGCCCGTTTTCTCATCCTTTGCGCCATATACAAGCCGCGTAATGCGACTGTGCACCATCGCACCGGCGCACATCACGCAGGGTTCCAGCGTCACATACAACGTGGTATCAAGCAGGCGATAGTTTTCGAGGATTTTGCCGCCCTGCCGCAGCGCCATGATTTCGGCATGCGCGGTCGGGTCGCACTGACCAATCGGTCGATTCCAGCCTTCGCCAATCACTTTATCACCCTGCACTAATACCGCGCCCACCGGCACTTCGCCCTGTTCCCACGCGCGACGCGCCAGCTCCAGCGCATGGCGCATCCAATATTCATCTGTTTGTGGGTTCACCGGGCAGCTCCTGCGGATTTAAAGGCGGCGCATTATAGACGGAATCGCCGCATGATTCACTCCAGCTGTTGCAGCTCACCGCGAGGTGTCACCCGCCAGCGATGCTGGCAGAAGAACAGCAGCGGGTTATCCTGTTTACTGTCGCTGTAACCGCTGTAGAGTTGCAATGGTGTACCAATCTTCTCTTCGAGTTGAGCGACCTTCTCATGCCCGAGGCAACGCATGGCCAGCACGCGCCCCCCTAAACCGGGTTGCATCTGACTGGCAATCAGCTGTACGCGCGGCAGAAAGGCCGAATCGAAATAGACCTGCTCCACCAGTGATTGTGGTGAACCAGTGATCAGCCACACATCCGCATCATCGCTGCTGAGATAATCGGTCAGACGTTGTTGCACCACCGGAAAGGCGGTAACACGCTGACGGAACCATGTCGCGAACTCCGCTTCACGCTGACGCAGGCATTGCTCACTGTGGCCGAAGGTAATGGCCCACAGCAGCAAGCTCATCGGCCAGCGTGCGGCGCGTCCTTTAAACAGCATTCCCAGGCCAATTACCGGCAACAGCGGCACCACCAGCAACAGGTTGATCGGCTGGCGTCGCAGCAGATAACGCATAAAGGTGCCAAACATGTCCTGCTGATGCAGCGTGCCATCCAGATCGAAAAACACCACGCGGCGTTGCGTACCCTTTGTCAAACTCCTCTCCTTATCTTTCCTTTCTACGGCTTGCCCTACAGTGTAGCCAGCTTCAACGGCGGGGGCGAAAGCAGTCATTTTTAATTCCAATGGCCACAATGCCAGCTGAATAGTTTATTCTTTGTGTCGGCGTGATGTCATTAAAACCTGATGGTGCGAAAAGAGACTAAGCTCAAGCGGGATTAGATGGATTAAGGATCGAACATGAGTTCATTGCTGCGAATTCGCCAGCTCTACCCTCGACTGGCGCTAAATGAGCGTCGGCTGGCGGATTTTTTGCTGTCGCAGCCGGATCGGGCACGGCATCTGAGTTCACAAAAACTGGCTGAGGAATCGGGCGTCAGCCAGTCGAGCGTGGTGAAGTTTGCCCAAAAATTGGGCTATAAGGGATTCCCTGCGCTGAAACTGGCACTGAGTGAGTCGCTGGCGGATCGCGACGCCATCACCGTGCACAATCATATTCTTAGCGACGATCCCCTCAAAGTGGTCGGCGAAAAATTACTGACTGAGAAGATTTCCGCTATCCGCGCCACGCTGGATATCAACAGCGAAGAGAAATTGCTGCAAACCCTGCAATTGCTGAAAAACGCCAACCGCATTTTGTTAGTGGGCATCGGTGCGTCGGGGTTAGTGGCGAAAGATTTCTCATGGAAGCTGATGAAGATTGGCATCAACGCGGTAGCCGAGCAGGATATGCATGCTTTACTGGCGAGCGTGCAGGCGATGGCACCGGGGGATGTGCTGCTGGCGATTTCCTATACCGGCGAGCGGCGTGAGATTAACCTTGCGGCACAGGAAGCCGCGCAGCTGGGGGTCGACGTGCTGGCGTTTACCGGCTTTACCCCCAACTCGCTGCAACAGTGCGCTTCCATATGCTTGTACACCGTTGCCGAGGAGCAAAGCACGCGCAGTGCCGCAATCTCATCCACCAGTGCACAACTAGCGTTGACTGACCTGCTGTTTATGGCGTTGGTACAAAACGATCCAGAACGCGCTTCAAGCCACATAAGGCACAGTGAAGAACTGGTCAAAAAACTGGTGTGATACAAAAAAAGCCGTCATTCGGCCTTTTTACTTTGCGAAGCAGAATCGTGACGACAGGCCTGGCGGCTCGCATGCTGCAAGTTATGCAGGCACTCATCGCATAAAGCGGCATCATCAGACATCCAGCGAGCCAGCCACCCTCGCGCAACTCCACACTGAATGCATTGCTGCTTTAAAAACATTTCTTTCAACGAGTTAATTTTTATCATGGTGCTTACGACAAACATTTATGCGGATAATTACCGCACAAAATGATAACTCGGAGTATTCCTAATTCCTATCTAACCTTTGATGAATTTTGCTTGAGTGACGCAATCCTCGCTTTGTTTGATCCCGCGCAATAAACCATGCGACCTTATAAGCCGGTTTTATGATAAGGTGCGCGTCTTCTTTCTCAGGCTAACGGCGATCATGGCTTTACTCATTACGGCGAAATGCATCAATTGCGATATGTGCGAACCTGAATGCCCGAACCAGGCCATCAGTTTAGGTGAGGCGATCTATGAGATTGATGTCGACCGCTGCACCGAATGCGTGGGCCATTATGATGTGCCGACCTGCCAAAGCGTCTGCCCGATTGATAACACCATCATTTCTGACCCACAGCACCCGGAAACCCGTGAGGCGCTGTGGGAGAAATTTGTCGTGTTGCACCCTTAGTCTTCGATGATCACCGTTGCGCAGGCGTAGTGGCGCTCATCGGCCAGCGTGACATGCACATGTTTCACGCCCAACTGGCTGGCAATCACTTTTGCCTGTTCGAAAAAGCGTAAGCCCGGTTTGCCAAGCGCGTCGTTGTACACTTCGAATTGATTAAAGGCCAGACCACCGCGAATGCCTGTACCAAAGGCTTTGGCCGCCGCTTCTTTCACCGCAAAACGTTTGGCAAGAAAGCGCACCGGTTGCTGGTGCGCCTGATATTGCTGCCACTCGGCTTCGCTCAAGACGCGACGCGCCAGACGATCGCCGGATCGCTCAATCACACCGGCAATACGTTCGATTTCAACGATGTCGCTGCCGAGTCCGAGAATCGCCATTAACGACGCGCTTCCCGCATCAGCTGCTTCATCTCTGACACCGCATCCGCCAGGCCACTGAACAGCGCACGGCCAATGATGGCGTGACCAATGTTTAGCTCATGCATCTCCGGCAGTTCAGCGATGGGTTGCACGTTGTGATACGTCAGACCGTGACCGGCGTTAACCTTCAAACCGAGGCTGGCTGCAAACGTGGCCGCTTTGCGAATACGCGATAATTCGGCTTCACGCTCCAGCCCTTCCGGTGCTTCCGCATAGGCGCCAGTGTGGATCTCAATGTAAGGCGCGCCGCTGGCAACGGCCGCTTCAATCTGGCGGTGGTCGGCATCGATGAACAGCGACACCAGAATACCCGCTTCGCTCAGCAGGCGAACCGCAGCATTGATTTTGTCCTGCTGACCCGCCACATCTAATCCGCCTTCAGTGGTCACTTCCTGGCGCTTTTCCGGCACCAGACACACGAAGTGCGGCTTGATATCACAGGCAATGTCGATCATCTCATCGGTCACCGCCATCTCCAGATTCATACGTGTCTGGATGGTGTCGCGCAGAATACGCACATCGCGATCGGTGATATGACGACGATCTTCACGCAGGTGCACAGTGATGCCATCTGCGCCCGCCTGTTCAGAAACAAACGCCGCCTGGACTGGATCGGGATAATTCGTGCCACGTGCGTTACGTACGGTGGCGATGTGGTCAATGTTGACCCCTAACAGCAACTCAGCCATGACAATCCTTAAATAGGTTCAGTGTGTTTGCAGTGTACCGTGCTGAGCATATCAGGCGGTACGACCAGCGCTAGTCGTTTGCCACATCGGGCTTCTTTTTGGGCACAAACTGGCGAAACAGTTCCTGGCTCTTCAGCGGTTTACCGCCCAGATAAGGCTTGAGCGCCATACGCGTGAAGCGCTTGGCAGCACGCAGGCTGTCGGCATCGGGAAACTCGCGTTCCCACAGCGCACGCAACTGGCGACCGGTAAAACTGCGTTGGTTCACCACCAGGCTGGCGATAAACCCCTTCTCTTCACGATAACTGTACGTCATGCCGTCATCGATCTCTTCACCACTGCCCGCACAGTGCAGGAAATCCACGCCGTAACCCAGGTGGCCCAGCAGCGCCAGTTCAAAGCGACGCAGCGCCGGTTCAGGCGTGCCACTGCCTGCGGCCAGCATCTGGATGCAATTGAGATAGTCAAAGAAGAGGTCGGAGAAAGGAATTTCCTGCTCAAGCACGCGAGACAGCAGTTCGTTAACGTACAGCCCGCAGTAAAGCGTGATGCCACTGAGCGGTAAGGCCAGCGACACCGCTTCGGCGCTGCGCAGCGTTTTAACTTCGCCACGTCCACCCCAGCGCACCAGCAGCGGCGTGAAGGGTTGGAGTGCACCTTTGAGTTGGGAACGGCGCGAGCGTGCGCCTTTGGCCAGGACGCGGACACGCCCTTCGCTTTCGCTGAACAGATCGAGCAGGAGGCTGGTTTCGCTGTAAGGGCGACTATGCAGCACAAAGGCGCGTTGCCAGCCTTCCATCAATTATTCGTCTGTATAGCCCAGGCTGCGCAGTGCACGTTCGTCATCCGCCCAACCCGATTTCACTTTAACCCACAGTTCGAGATGCACTTTTGCCTCAAACATCTCTTCCATGTCTTTACGCGCTTCAATACCGATGGTTTTAATCTTGGCGCCTTTGTTGCCAATCACCATCTTCTTCTGCCCTTCGCGCTCGACGAGGATCAGACCGTTGATGTCATAGCCACCACGATCGTTAGAGACGAATTGTTCGATTTCCACGGTCACTGAGTAAGGCAGTTCCGCACCGAGGAAGCGCATTAGTTTTTCACGGATGATCTCAGACGCCATAAAGCGCTGTGAACGATCGGTGATGTAATCTTCCGGGAAGTGATGGTCAGATTTCGGCAGGCATTTACGCGCGATAGCGGCAATGGCATCAACGTTCTTACCGCTTTCCGCCGAGATCGGTACAATCTCAAGGAAGTTCATCTGCTGGCTCAGGAACTGCAGGTGTGGCAGCAGAATGGTTTTATCCTGAATGTTATCGACCTTGTTAACCGCCAGCACCACCGGTACTTTGCCGTCGCGCAGCTTGTTCAAGACCATTTCGTCGTCCGGCGTCCAGCGGGTGCCCTCAACAACAAAAATCACCAGCTCCACATCACCAATTGAGCTGCTGGCAGCACGGTTCATCAGGCGGTTAATCGCCCGCTTCTCTTCCATGTGCAGCCCGGGAGTATCCACGTAAATCGCCTGATAAGCGCCTTCAGTGTGAATACCCATGATGCGGTGACGCGTGGTTTGCGGTTTACGCGAGGTGATCGACACTTTCTGCCCCAGTAATTGGTTCAGTAAGGTGGATTTGCCAACGTTAGGTCGGCCAACAATCGCGATAAAGCCGCTGTGTGTTTCGATTTCGCTCATTCGAGTCCTGACTTGAGCAGCGTCGCTGTCGACGCTGCGATATGACTATGTATTTTATTCGAGACCAAGCTTAATTAATGCCTGTTCAGCGGCAGCTTGCTCTGCTTTACGGCGGCTGGAACCTACACCCACCACCGGTTCTGCCATGCCACTCACCTGACAGTGAATGGTGAATTCCTGATCGTGGGCTTCGCCACGCACCTGCACCACCAGATAAGAAGGCAGCGGCAGGTGACGCCCTTGCAGAAACTCCTGCAGACGCGTTTTTGGATCTTTTTGCTTATCACCCGGGCTGATTTCATCAAGGCGATTTTGGTACCAATCGAGAATCAGTTTCTCAACGGTTTGAATGTTGCTGTCGAGGAAGATACCGCCAATCAGCGCTTCAACCGTATCAGCAAGAATCGATTCGCGACGGAAACCGCCACTCTTCAACTCGCCCGGTCCAAGACGTAAACATTCGCCAAGTTCAAACTCACGCGCCATCTCTGCCAGGGTATTGCCCCGCACCAGCGTAGCGCGCATGCGGCTCATGTCACCTTCATCCACACGTGGGAAGCGGTGATAAAGCGCATTGGCAATCACATAGCTGAGAATGGAATCGCCAAGAAACTCAAGACGTTCATTGTGCTTACTGCTGGCACTGCGGTGAGTCAATGCTTGCTGCAGTAGTTCCGGATGAGTAAAAGTGTAGCCCAGTTTGCGCTGCAGCTTGTTAATAAGGATGGGGTTCATGCGATTCCAGTTATTCTGTGCGTCTGTAACTCTGCATACGAAACAGGGCTGAGCTTCCAACACGTTCTGTTTCGTTTGCAGTGGCCCCCCGAAAGAGGCCAACCGTGTTGCCCACCGCAGTGGGCATAATGCTTAGTGGATTCCGCCGATGCGACTTAAGCGCACGCCCGTTGGCCACTGTCCTTCTTGTTTCTCAAAGCTCATCCAGATAGCCACCGCTTTACCGACCAGATTCTTCTCAGGCACAAAGCCCCAGTAGCGGCTGTCGGCGCTGTTATCGCGGTTATCACCCATCATGAAATATTGCCCTTCCGGCACGATCCACGTGGATTGCGGCTGACCCGGCTGCTGATAATACATGCTTGCCTGGCTCTGCGCTTCGTTTACTAACAGGATATCGTGCGTCACCGTGCCCAAAGTCTCTTTACGTGTTCCCAGACGCAGGCCGCCCTTCATGATTTCGCCCTGTGGTGCTTCAAAGAAGCCGTTGCCGGTTTCATTGCCATCAAAGCCGCTGAAGGTTTGAATGAAGCGGCTTGGCTCCACGTTGGTATAGGTGATCGGCAACGCGGTATCGCATTTGCCCGTGCCACAACCCGGGTTAACCGTCAGCGTTTTACTGTAAGGATCAAACACCACTTTGTCGCCCGGCAGACCGATCACACGTTTAATGTAATCGACGCTCGGATCTTTCGGGTATTTAAACACCGCCACATCACCACGCTGCGGATGACCCGTTGGGATCAGCGTGGTTTGAGTAATCGGATCTTTGATTCCGTAAGCAAACTTCTCCACCAGAATAAAATCACCAATCAGCAACGTCGGCATCATGGAACCTGATGGGATCTGGAACGGCTCAAAAATAAATGAGCGAACGATCAGTACCACTGCCAGCACCGGGAACACCGATGCCGCCGTTTCTACCCAGCCTGGCTGAGCCGCCACTTTGGCCAGCGTTTTGCCGTCCAATGTGTTGCCCGCCTGCGCTTGTGCAGCTGCCTGCTTAGCACGACGCGCCGGAGCCCACTTAAAGCGATCGATACACCAGATAACACCCGTTATAAGCGTGGCGATCACCAGAATCAGGGCGAACATATTAGCCATTAAAGTTCCTTATTTGCTGTCTTTACCGACATGCAGAATGGCAAGGAATGCTTCCTGCGGCAGCTCAACGTTGCCGACCTGCTTCATTCGCTTCTTACCGTCTTTCTGCTTCTGCAACAGTTTCTTCTTACGGCTCACGTCACCGCCATAGCATTTCGCCAGGACGTTTTTACGCAGCTGCTTGACCGTTGAGCGAGCGATAATGTGGTTGCCGATTGCCGCCTGAATCGCAATATCGAACTGCTGACGTGGGATCAGATCTTTCATCTTCTCCACGAGGTCGCGGCCACGATACTGAGAGTTATCACGGTGGGTAATCAGCGCCAGCGCATCAACACGTTCTGAGTTAATCATCACGTCGACACGCACCATGTCAGAGGCCTGGAAACGTTTAAAGTTATAGTCCAGCGATGCATAGCCGCGAGACGTTGATTTCAGACGGTCGAAGAAGTCGAGTACCACCTCTGCCATCGGGATTTCATAGGTCAGCGCAACCTGTTTACCGTGGTAAACCATGTTGGTCTGCACACCGCGTTTCTCAATACACAGGGTGATGACGTTGCCGAGGAATTCCTGCGGCAGCAGCATATGACACTCGGCGATCGGTTCGCGCAGTTCTTCAATATTGTTCAGCGGTGGCAGCTTCGAAGGGCTGTCAACATAGACTGTCTGGCCGTCGGTGGTGATGACTTCATAAACTACCGTTGGCGCTGTAGTAATCAGGTCGAGATCGTATTCACGCTCCAGACGTTCCTGAATGATCTCCATGTGCAGCAGACCGAGGAAGCCGATGCGGAAGCCGAAGCCCAGCGCCGTTGAGCTTTCTGGCTCATAGAACAGTGAGGCATCGTTGAGGCTCAGTTTGCCCAGCGCATCACGGAACGCTTCATAGTCATCAGAGCTGATCGGGAACAGGCCAGCATATACCTGTGGCTTCACTTTCTTAAAGCCTGGCAGGACATGTTCAGCAGGATTGCGTTGCAGCGTCAGGGTGTCACCGACTGGCGCGCCCATGATGTCTTTGATAGCGCAAACCAACCAGCCTACTTCACCGCAGTTCAGTTCATTACGGTCAACCTGTTTCGGTGTAAAGATGCCTAAGCGATCAGCGTTATAGGTCTGACCGGTGCTCATCACCTTCACTTTGTCGCCTTTACGCAGCGTACCGTTCTTGATACGAATCAGTGACACAACGCCCAGGTAGTTATCGAACCATGAGTCGATGATCAGCGCCTGCAGTGGGCCTTCCGGATCACCTTCCGGTGGTGGGATATCACGCACCAGACGCTCAAGCACATCCGGAACGCCAACGCCGGTTTTCGCCGAGCAGCGCACGGCATCAGCCGCATCAATACCGACGATATCTTCAATCTCTTCCGCCACGCGCTCAGGATCGGCCGCAGGCAAGTCGATTTTGTTCAGAACCGGTACCACTTCCAGATCCATTTCCATTGCGGTGTAGCAGTTCGCCAGCGTCTGTGCTTCAACGCCCTGACCTGCATCGACCACCAGCAAAGCCCCTTCACAAGCCGCTAAAGAGCGGGAAACTTCATAGGAGAAGTCAACGTGGCCGGGAGTATCGATAAAATTGAGCTGGTAAGTTTCACCGTTCAGCGCTTTGTAATCGAGCGTGACGCTTTGCGCTTTGATGGTAATGCCGCGCTCGCGCTCCAGATCCATAGAATCCAGAACCTGCGCCGCCATCTCACGATCGCTGAGGCCACCACAAATCTGAATCAAGCGGTCAGAGAGCGTTGATTTGCCGTGGTCGATGTGTGCGATGATGGAGAAATTTCGTATGTGCTTCATTTATATGAATATCTTCACGTAAAAAATCAGTGGAAAACTTGAGCACAGACACATTCAGGAAAGTGAGCTTTACCCGGAATCCTGTCAGCCTCATTAATGACGACGCATATTACACTGTTAACGCCGCGCGTTAAAGAATGGAACTGTGGGGAATCGCAACAGATTTCAGCGGGTAAGCCTAAATGAAAAAGCCGCGCATTGCGCGGCCCTGGCAGGGATCAACCTTCATTTTCTACGCGCATGGCATCGGGCGGTAACGCAACGCTGAGGATGATCGGCTGAAAGGCTTCCCGATGACCGAACACGCTGGAAACCCCTTTAGCCACAATAAAGCCACCGATGCCGCCTAACAGTGCACCGCAGGCCGCCGCCAGATCGCTGTGGAACAGCATCTGAAACAGACCTGCGACTAAAAACAGGCCAAACAGCGGCGTCATGTAAACCAGCAGCGCTGAACCCAGCAGACTGCTTTCACGGATACCCAATTCAATGCGCTGTCCGGGCTGTAAAGGCTCCGGGCTGGCAATGGTCATGACATGAGCATTTTTCGGCCCAAGTTGATTGAGCGCGTGGCTGCCGCAGCCTTTGCGGGCTGAACAGCTGTTACAGGAGGTTTTCGCTTCCGAGTGCAGCGTGGCAATGCCTTTTTCCCACGCCACCACGGTGGCCCATTCTCTCATCATTTTTGTGCACCTGAATCTATGCTGTCCGCGATACGTTTGGCCGTTGCAGGCGGTAATTCGCCCACCACGGTGATTTCACGATTATCGCGCACTTCTGTCTGCACCGTACGACGCCCAGTGCGCAATGACTGCGGCACACTGCTTTTATCGGCAGGCGTAATGTTGATAGCAAAGCTAAATAAGCCATCGCTGTACAGACGAGATTCTACGGTTTTATTCATGGCTGGCATATCGCGGCGACTCTGCGAAATCAGTGTCATACCCGCTGGCAACCAGCCTGGCTGCCAGCTGAGCTGCACTTTATCGCCCGCCGGTAATGACAGCGTTGGCGGCAGATTGGCTTTTTCCAGCCCCTGCATCAGATTACGCACGCCTTCATCCACCGCAAAGCTGATGACACGGAACTGCTCCAGCGTTTCACCATCACGATCCAGCAAATCAATGCGTAGCGGCAATTTAGTATCAACATCCAGCCACACGACATAGCTGTAGCGCGTGCCATCACGCGACACGATGCGTACCACTTCGCACATTTGATCGGCCATACGTGAACGTCCTACCGGAATAAAATCGTAGGCATCACCAAGGCGGGAGAAATCAGCAAACATCAATGCAGGCAGCGCATCAATAATGTGATTGCCCGGTAGTGAGAAAGGATCAAGTCCAGGCTCGAAGTAGCTGATGTCATTGCCACGTTGAATCACTTCACGACGCGGCCCATCCATCTGCAACAGTTGGGCAAAGATACGATTATCGATAACTGCATGACGATAGCGCAGAGATTCAATGCCAAGACGAGAGACATTGATGTAGGCGAATTCGTAGTTGAGGTTCTGGCTTGCCTGCTCCATCTGCTGTAACAACGCCCCGGAAGCAGATGTCTGCGCCGGGGCGGTGGAGGACCAAAGCAGGCTGCCTGCCAGCAGGCTAACGGCACACCAAAGTTGCTTCATTACTGCTGTTGAGTTCCTAACGACTGATTTCCGGGAACATTAGCTTGCGCCTGCTGAGGATCATTCTTTTCATCGAACTGGACCTGATCAGCATGCAGACGGCGTTGCAGTTCATAGTCCTGCAGCATGGCATTCACGCGACGACGCTGTTCCTGTACCTGCTGGTTAGAGCTATTGGTGTCAAACGCGTCAGAAGGGACGCCAAGACTGACAGGAGAAGCTTTACCCATCATCGGCAGCGTATTAAACGCTGGAGAATCTGAGGTTTCCGTTGCACTGCTGCCAGGCTGAGTATTGTAGTGCTGAACACCCACAATCACGGCCAGCGAGACACAGGCAGCCACACCAATCTGCGCCAGTTGTGCAGTCCAGGTGCCGCCACGACGCCAGAACGGCATTTTCTCCCAGCGTGATGGCTCAGGCTGCGCTTCAGGAATCAGCGGAGTCACTTTACGCAATGGCTCATTTTCAATGGCCGCTGCAACGCGTGCGGAGATATCAAAATGCAGCACTTCACCGACATCACCTCGCAAGGTGTCGCGGATTAGATGGTAGCTCTCCCAGCTTTTTTGAAGATCTGCATCTTTCGACAACGACGCCAGCAGCTCGTTATCGAGAGTTTCACCATCCATTAAAGCGGAAAGTTTTTCTTTCTGCATGCTTTGGTACCCTTCCAGTAGCCGTTATCACTGACGTTGGATAAGCGGTTGAACTTTATTATCAATGGCCTCTCGGGCACGGAAGATACGCGAACGAACCGTACCCACCGGGCAATCCATGATGGCGGCAATCTCTTCGTAACTTAAACCATCCAACTCCCTGAGAGTGATGGCCATACGCAGATCTTCGGGAAGCGCCTCAATGGTCCGAAAAACAATTTGTTTCAGTTCCTCTGACAACATTAAGTTCTCAGGGTTCGAAATTTCTTTTAATGCTCCCGCACTTTCGAAATTTTCTGCATCGATAGCATCCACATCGCTGGATGGCGGACGACGCCCCTGAGCCACTAAATAGTTTTTTGCTGTATTCACCGCAATGCGGTACAGCCATGTATAAAAGGCGCTATCGCCACGGAAAGATTCCAGTGCGCGATACGCTTTAATAAAGGATTCCTGAACCACATCAGGCACATCGCCTGAAGGGACATAACGTGAAACCAGGCTCGCCACTTTATGCTGGTATCGAATCACCAGTAAATTAAATGACTTTTGATCTCCCTTCTGAACCCGCTCAACGAGAACCTGATCCGTTAACTGCTCGCTCATCCGAGGTAATGTCTCCCCAAATCTCTTTTTATGCGTAAGTGAACTGCCAGCACATCTCATTGTTCTGAGCAAGCATGCGCTTAGAGTCATATGTTGGCCTGAAGTTCACCACGACCAGATATTTTCCGTATCGGAACCACGACATCATTGTTGTTGATTGTCTTTCAGTGTAGCGACTGGCTACGCCGTTGGCGTCATTTGCGGCACCGATAATCGCTGGGAGAGTACCCTATGACGCCCTAATTTTCACCTCTATTACCTGAATTTTCAGAGTGTTTGGTATAAAAAACACGATGTGCTTATTTTTGGACATAACTTACTGATATCGCGTGATTATGTCGCCGCTCTGGATAATTTTACCGCGTAATTTGTTCAAAATACTTCACAGGACTGGCTTCCAGGCTTATGCTCGGGAAACCTTTTGTTTAGTAAATTAAACACCATGACATCGAATCCTGATTACCAATGTGATGTGTTAATTGTGGGTAGCGGTGCTGCAGGCCTCTCTCTGGCGCTGCGACTGGCACCCTATTACCAGGTGACCGTGTTAAGCAAAGCACTGGTGAACGAAGGTTCGACGCTGTATGCCCAGGGCGGTATCGCCGCGGTGTTTGATGAAACAGACAGCATTGAATCTCACGTCGAAGACACATTAATTGCCGGTGCAGGCTTATGTGAGCGCGAAACCGTTAGCTTTATCGCCAGCAATGCGCGCCATTGCGTGCAATGGTTGATTGATAACGGCGTGGCCTTCGACAAGGAACCACAAGGTGACGGCGAAGCGCGTTACCATCTGACGCGCGAAGGTGGTCACAGCCATCGTCGAATCCTGCACAGCGCCGATGCCACTGGCCGCGCGGTGGAAACCACGCTGGTGAGCCAGGCGCTAAGCCATCCCAACATCCGTATTATTGAACGCACTAACGCCGTTGATTTAATTCTTTCCGACAAACTGGGGCTGCCGGGCAAGCGTCGGGTGGTGGGCGCGTGGATCTGGAACCGCAATCGCGAACAGGTGGAAACCTGTCGTGCTCGTGCGGTGGTACTGGCCACTGGCGGTGCAGCAAAAGTGTATCAGTACACCACCAACCCGGATGTGGCCTCTGGCGATGGTATTGCGATGGCATGGCGTGCTGGCTGCCGTGTCGCCAATCTGGAATTCAATCAGTTCCACCCCACCTGTTTGTTCCATCCTCAGGCACAGAACTTTTTGCTCACGGAAGCACTGCGCGGCGAAGGCGCATGGCTGTTGCGCCCGGATGGTACCCGTTTTATGCCTGATTTTGACGAGCGCGCTGAACTGGCCCCGCGCGATATCGTGGCGCGCGCTATCGATCATGAAATGAAGCGTTTGGGTGTCGATTGCATGTATCTGGATATCAGCCATCAGCCAGAGAGTTTTGTCCGCGCGCACTTCCCGATGATCTACGAGAAATTGCTGACCTTCGGACTGGACCTGACAAAACAGCCCATTCCCATCGTTCCTGCCGCCCACTACACCTGCGGCGGCGTGATGGTGGATCAGCAGGGCCGCACCGATGTTGATGGGCTATATGCCATTGGCGAGGTGAGCTATACCGGCCTGCACGGTGCCAATCGCATGGCATCGAATTCTTTGCTGGAGTGTCTGGTGTATGGCTGGTCTGCGGCAGAAGACATGATTCGCCGCTTGCCGGATGTTGCCGCCGTCGAGCAACTGCCAGCCTGGGATGAAAGCCGGGTCGATGACGCGGACGAACGCGTGGTGATTCAGCACAACTGGCATGAACTGCGCCTGTTCATGTGGGATTACATGGGAATTGTGCGCACCACCAAAAGGCTTGAGCGCGCACTGCGCAGAATTAATTTACTACAGCAGGAGATCGATGAGTATTACGCGCATTTCCGCCTCTCCAATAACCTGCTGGAGTTACGCAATCTGGTGCAGGTGGCGGAGTTGATGGTGCGCTGTGCGCTGGAACGCAAAGAGAGTCGCGGCCTGCACTGTACGCCTGATTATCCCGATCAACTCCCGGAAGCTTTACCGACTCAACTCCAGCCAGAGCATTATCGGAACAGATAGAAATCACTGACCAGACTCAGCCAGTCAGCCGAGTAGCTCTTATCTTCATCACGAATGGCGAGACGTTCCAGCAACGTTTCACCTGCCGTGGGCGAGAAACCTAACACCAGACGATTCGGCGGACGATGCGCGTAAGCCGCCACGTCGTAGCGATATCGCAAATGCCAGCCATCAGCCAGCGCCAGCGGGATGAGATTTTCTCCCGCATCCTCAGGCAGCACCACGCAAAAAATCCCCTCTTCTTCGATTAGCTGAGCGGCACAGCGCAATAGCGTGGGATGATCCAGGGTGGTGGTACTGCGCGCGCTATCACGCTCTGCGCTGGCTGACGCCGTTCCCGGCGCAAAAAAAGGTGGGTTGCTGACGATCAGGGAGTAGCGCTTTTCCGATTGCTCGCTCCAGCTGACGATATCCTGTTGATGCACAGTGATACGATCGGCCCACGGAGAAGCCTGAACGTTTTCCTCAGCCTGGCTAGCCGCACTGGCTTCCAGCTCGACGGCATCCAGCATCACCTGTTGTGGCGTACGCTGTGCCAGCATCAGCGCAATCAATCCGCTGCCGCAGCCAATATCCAGAATTCGTCGCGCGCCTGCCACTGGCGCCCAGGCACCCAGTAACACGCCATCGGTGCCGACTTTCATCGCACAGCGATCATGCGCCACGAAAAATTGCTTAAAGGTAAAACCATCTTTTCTTAACATTGCCCGCGTCTGCGGCTGGTCCTGAGACATACTTCACTACCGTTGAATTATCTACTGCGGGGAGTGTAACGTGGTCGCGAGGGGAATTCACCTTCACCTGCTGCACACAAACAGATGAAGATTATGTCTGTTCTGTCTATAATCAGCGCCCCAAACTGAGGTAGACCATGACCGTAACCACATTCTCCGAACTCGAACTCGACGAAAGCCTGCTGCAAGCGCTGCAGGAAAAAGGCTTCACGCGCCCCACTGCCATTCAGGCTGAGACCATTCCTGCCGCGCTGGAAGGCCGTGACGTTCTGGGTTCGGCGCCAACCGGAACGGGGAAAACCGCTGCTTTTCTGCTGCCCGCTTTACAGCATCTGCTCGACTTCCCACGCAAAAAATCGGGCCCGCCACGTATTTTGATCCTCACGCCAACCCGCGAACTGGCGATGCAGGTTGCCGATCACGCACGTGAGTTGGCTAAACACACGCACCTGGATATCGCTACCATCACCGGTGGTGTGGCTTATATGAACCACGCCGAAGTGTTCAGCGAAAACCAGGACATCGTGGTGGCCACCACCGGTCGCCTGCTGCAGTACATCAAAGAAGAAAACTTTGACTGCCGCGCCGTAGAAACGCTGATTCTGGATGAAGCCGACCGCATGGTCGACATGGGCTTCGCGCAGGATATTGAAACCATCGCTGCGGAAACCCGCTGGCGCAAACAGACGCTGCTGTTCTCCGCCACGCTGGAAGGCGAGAACATCAAAGATTTTGCCGAGCGTCTGCTCAACGATCCGGTATCAATTGAAGCGGATCCCAGCAAAAGCGAACGTAAAAAGATTCAACAGTGGTTTTACCGTGCTGACAACCTTGAGCACAAAACCAAGCTGTTGGTGCACCTGTTAAAACAGCCTGAAGCCAAGCGCGTGGTGGTGTTTGTGCGTAAGCGTGAGCGCCTGCATGAACTGGTGACCTGGCTACACGAAGCCGGTATTCGTACCAGCTATCTTGAAGGTGAGATGGTGCAGGTAAACCGCAATGAAGCGATTAAGCGTATCAACGAAAATCGCGTCAATGTGATGATTGCGACAGATGTTGCGGCACGCGGAATCGACATTGATGACGTCACTCACGTCATCAACTATGACCTGCCACTAACTGCCGATATCTACTTACACCGTATTGGTCGTACTGCACGTGCTGGCCGTAAAGGCACGGCGATTTCGTTGGTTGAGGCACATGATCATGTGTTGCTGGGTAAAATTACCCGTTATATCAACGAGCCGATCAAAGCGCGCATCATCGAAGAGTTGCGTCCGGAATCACGTGCGCCAAGTGCTAAAGTGACAGGAAAACCGTCGAAAAAAGCCCTTGCGAAGCGTAAAGAGCGCAAAGAGAAAGAAGCTGAAAAACCGCGTGTTAAACAACGTCATCGTGACACCAAAAATGTCGGTAAACGTCGTAAGGCAAGCGGCAGCAGCACACCTGAGAGCGGTGCAGAATAAATCAGCACTCACTCAATAAAGCGCCTCTGATGAGGCGTTTTTTTTATCTTTAGCCTGCCAAAATAGCGCTTCGGTTATATTTTTGCTGTGAATCCCCTTTCCGGCATTCCCTTTTAGGATCGATAAAGACAAAAAAGCCGCACCAAAGAGTATCGGCGCGGCCTGTATTGCTGTGTGACTTTTCGTCAGCCGATCAATTACAGACTTTCAGTGAAAGTACGGGTAATCACATCGCGCTGCTGTTCAGGGGTAAGCGCATTAAAGCGCACCGCATAACCAGACACACGAATGGTCAGCTGCGGATATTTTTCCGGATGCTTAACCGCATCTTCTAAGGTTTCGCGGCGCAGCACGTTGACGTTCAGGTGCTGGCCCCCTTCAATACGCACCTCGGGTTTCTGCTCCAGCGGGATTTCACGGTAAGCAATGTCGCCCAGATCGCTGATCGCAACGATCTGATCTTCCGTGAAATCGCCTTTTGCGCACAGGCAACGGGCTTCCGCTTTCTCGTCATCCAGCAACCAGAATGAGTTCAGCAGTTGTGGGTTATTGGCCTGAGTAATTTGAATACCGGTAATCATAGTGACCTCCAGGGCTTTAATGCGCGATGTTTCCTATCACGCGGTGTATCCATTGATCTGACACATTGATATACCACCGGGGATTTGCCGCCGTTTTGACCTTTATCAATTATGCTGGCAAGCGAAATGCGCTTCATCGCTAACAAATTGATTTACAACCATTACGCATAAAAACTTTTTCTGTATTTTTTCAAATTATTTTTGTCCTTCTGCTGCCGTGTCCGACACGTTAAGCTAGGCGCAAAATTTTGCAGGGAGTTAACGATGGCTGAGAAGCTGACCTGGCACGACGTGCTGGCTGAAGAGAAAGAAAAACCTTACTTCGTCGAAACCTTAAAAGCGGTAGCTAACGAACGTGCCGCAGGTGTGACCGTATATCCGCCGCAAAAAGACGTGTTCAATGCCTTCCGTCTGACGGAACTGGGCGACATTAAGGTGGTGATTCTGGGCCAGGATCCCTATCACGGCCCGAATCAGGCGCACGGTCTGGCGTTCTCCGTGCTTCCCGGCGTGCCCACGCCTCCTTCACTGCTGAATATGTACAAAGAATTGGAGCAGGATATTGCGGGCTTTACGCGCCCACAGCACGGCTTCCTCGAAAGCTGGGCCACACAAGGTGTGATGCTGCTGAACACGGTGCTCACGGTAGAAGCCAGTAAAGCGCATTCCCACGCGCGATTCGGCTGGGAAACCTTTACGGACAATGTGATAAGCGCGATCAATCAACATCGTGAAGGCGTGATTTTCCTGCTGTGGGGTTCGCATGCGCAGAAGAAAGGCAGCATTATCGATACGCATCGTCACCATGTTTTGAAAGCGCCGCACCCTTCCCCGCTTTCCGCCCATCGCGGCTTTTTTGGCAGTAAGCACTTCTCGCAGGCGAACGCGCTGTTA
Organism: Pantoea sp. JGM49; assembly: GCF_018257655.1. Classification (NCBI taxonomy): domain Bacteria; kingdom Pseudomonadati; phylum Pseudomonadota; class Gammaproteobacteria; order Enterobacterales; family Erwiniaceae; genus Pantoea; species Pantoea sp. JGM49. Next base: position 428,147 of record NZ_JAERJM010000003.1, read on the forward strand.
ATCCAGTCGGGCCAGACGCCCATCGACTGGATGCCTGTCCTGCCTTAGAAATAAAAACGGCCGCAATCAGCGGCCGTTTTTGTATTCAGCAGGGTAATCAGCCCTTGGCTTTGGTTACTGCCACCATCGCTGGGCGCAACAGGCGACCATTGAGGGTATAACCACGCTGCATCACCATCAGTACATGGTTCGGTGCCATGTCTTCTGATTCAATCATCGACATCGCCTGATGCACATCCGGGTTGAATGGCACGTTGGTTTCCCCGACCACTTCAACACCATACTTACGCACGGCACCCAGCAGGGATTTCAGCGTTAGTTCGATGCCTTCAATCATCGAAGCCAGTTCGGTGTTCTCTTTATCAGCCACTTCCAGCGCGCGCTCGAGGCTATCAATCACTGGCAGCAGTTCGTTGGCAAATTTTTCCAGCGCAAACTTGTGCGCTTTTTCCACATCCATTTCGGCACGGCGACGGATGTTCTCAATCTCCGCCTGAGCGCGCAGCTGTGCTTCACGCACGCCACCTTGCGACTGGGCTAATTCCGCTTCCAGTTGCGCGATACGCTCATCACGCGGATCCACCTCAGTTGCCGTCTCTGCGTCCACGTGCTGCTGATCCTGTTGAATTTCGTCTGAGACTTGCTCGTTAGGGGTGTTCTGTTCTTTACTACTCATGAATTTCTCCGCGTTTTGCACATTCATCTCGCTGGTTGGCTTATTATGGGGATCAGTTTGACGGTTTCAAGTGAACCCATCACATTGCCTGGCCGTTTTGGCTTATGAGGAACACGCGCTAAATGAACAAACACTTTAACTGCATTGGGATTGTCGGCCATCCGCGCCATCCTACTGCGTTAACCACCCATGAAATGCTCTGGCGCTGGCTGACAGCAAAAGGCTATGAGGTGATCGTCGAGCAGCAGATTGCGCGCGAATTGAACCTGAAAGATGTGGAAACCGGCAGCCTGGCGGAAATCGGCCAACGCGCCGATTTAGCCGTGGTAGTGGGCGGTGATGGCAATATGTTGGGCGCGGCACGCGTGCTGGCACGTTATGACATCAAAGTGATTGGGATTAACCGCGGTAATCTCGGTTTTCTCACCGATCTCGATCCCGATAACGCACAGCAACAGCTGGATGATGTGCTGCAAGGCGAATACTTTGTTGAAAGCCGTTTCCTGCTGGAGGCGCAGGTGTGCAAAGAAGCGTGCTCGCCGCGGATCGGAAGTGCCATTAATGAAGTGGTGCTGCATCCGGGGAAAGTGGCGCACATGATTGAATTCGAGGTGTATATCGATGAGGTCTTTGCGTTTTCCCAGCGTTCGGATGGCTTAATCATCTCGACGCCCACTGGTTCCACCGCCTATTCCCTCTCAGCGGGCGGCCCGATTCTCACGCCATCGCTGGATGCCATCGCCATTGTGCCGATGTTCCCGCATACGCTTTCTGCGCGCCCGCTGGTGATCAACAGCAGCAGCACAATCCGTCTGCGTTTTTCATCTCTGCGTAGCGACCTGGAAATCAGCTGCGATAGCCAGATTGCGTTACCTATCCAGGAAGGAGAAGATGTGTTGATTCGCCGCAGCGCGCATCATCTCAACCTAATCCATCCTAAAAATTACAATTATTTTAATACGTTAAGCTCAAAACTGGGCTGGTCAAAAAAATTGTTCTGAAAATCACCGCCAGCCACTTTACTGTATAAAAAACCAGTTTATACTGTATGAAAAACCATATCTGTTTTTACATACAGGTGATTTCATGCTGGCACAACTGACCATCAGTAACTTTGCTATCGTTCGTGAACTGGAGATCGACTTTCATCGTGGGATGACAGCGATCACGGGGGAAACCGGCGCAGGTAAATCCATCGCAATTGATGCGCTGGGCCTGTGCCTGGGCGGCCGCTCTGAAGCAGATATGGTGCGTCAGGGTGCCAGTCGTGCCGATATCTGCGCGCGTTTCCAGCTCAAAGCCTCACCTTCTGCACAGCGCTGGCTGGTGGAGAATCAGCTCGATGAAGGCAGCGAATGCCTGCTGCGCCGCGTGATCAGTGCCGATGGCCGCTCTCGTGGCTTCATCAATGGCACTTCGGTGCCGCTGTCACAACTGCGTGAACTCGGACAGCTGCTGATTCAAATTCACGGCCAGCATGCGCACCAGCTGCTACTCAAGCCAGACCACCAAAAACATCTGCTGGATGCTTATGCGGCTCATGATGACCTGCTTGATGAGATGCGTCAGCACTACCAGCGCTGGCATCAAAGCTGCCGTGCGCTGGCTCAGCATCAGCAACTATCGCAGGAGCGTGAAGCACGCCGTGAACTGCTGCAATATCAGCTGAAAGAACTGAATGAATTTGCCCCACAGCCGGGCGAATTTGAGCAGATTGATGAAGAGTACAAACGTCTCGCTAACAGCGGCCAACTGCTCTCGACTAGCCAGCAGGCTCTGCAAATTCTCGCCGATAGCGATGACACTAACCTGCAAAGCTTGCTGTATAGCGCGCGCAATATGCTCGGCGAATTAGTCTCGCTGGATGACAAAGTGAGCGGCGTGTTCAATTTGCTGGAAGAGGCAGCGATTCAACTGAGCGAAGCCAGCGACGAGCTGCGCCACTATTGTGAACGTCTGGATCTCGATCCCAATCGTCTGCATGAACTGGAACAACGTCTGTCACGCCAGATTGCGCTGTCTCGTAAACATCACGTGTCACCTGAAACCTTGCCGGTGCTGTATCAGCAATTACTCGACGAAGCAGAGCAACTGTCGCAGCAAGAGAGCGATCAGGAAACGCTGCAAAATGAAGTGGGATCACACCATCTGGCGGCGGTGGCCTGCGCGGAAAAACTGCATCAGCTGCGTGAGCAGGCGGCACATGAACTCAGCCAGTTGATCACCCAGAGCATGCGTACTCTGTCGATGCCGCACGGTCAGTTTGCTATTGAGCTGGAGTTCAAAGCCGATCAACTTACGGCAGATGGCGCTACACGCATTGATTTCCGCGTGACCACCAACCCTGGCCAGCCGTTGCAACCACTCGGCAAAGTGGCATCAGGGGGTGAGCTGTCGCGTATTGCGCTGGCGATTCAGGTGATCACCGCACAGAAAATGGAAACGCCGGCCATGATCTTCGATGAAGTGGATGTCGGTATCAGCGGCCCAACGGCTGCAGTGGTCGGTCAGATGCTGCGCCAACTCGGCGAATCCACCCAGGTGATGTGTGTGACGCACTTGCCGCAGGTTGCCGGTTGTGGACATCAGCACTTCTACGTCAGCAAAGAGACCGATGGCGAGATGACCGAAACCCATATGCAGCCGCTGGATAAACGAGCCCGCCTGCAGGAACTGGCACGTTTGTTAGGCGGTAGCGAAGTCACGCGCAACACGCTGGCCAACGCAAAAGAACTTTTAGCAGCCTGATTCCGCACTTTTTTCTGGCCTGGTGGTCATATGCTTGCTCTGTAGAGGTTTCCAATAGGACAAAGGTTTATTATCATCGGCAGTTATATCGCCATAATAAAGCCTGCCGTAAGCAGAGTTCAGAATTTGATGGCAACAAAACAGCCTGACAAAAGGCGTTTGGCCCCAGAAAAGGAATGTATAGATGCGCTGTAAAACGCTGACTGCCGCGGCAGTGGTAATGTTGATGATGACCGCCGGATGTTCCACCCTTGAGCGCGTTGTATATCGTCCGGATATCAATCAGGGGAATTACCTGGTCGCCAACGATGTTTCGAAGATTCACATCGGCATGACGCAGCAGCAGGTTGCCTACACTCTCGGCACACCGATGATGCACGATCCGTTTGGCAGCAATGTCTGGTATTACGTGTTCCGTCAGGAACCAGGCCATGAAGGCGTGAAGCAGCAAACCCTGACGCTGACCTTTGACAGCAACGGTACGCTGACCAATATCGATAACAAACCGAAACTCACTGGCAAAGAAGGCTAAGTGATCGGCAACAAAAAAGGCGCTTAAGCGCCTTTTTTGTATCTGCGATTCCGCTATTTGTTGCTCGCCGAGCGTTCTGCTCGCTGGCGACGCATCTCTTTAGGATCCGCAATCAGTGGGCGGTAAATCTCCACGCGATCGCCATCCTGAACCGCATCACCCAACTTTACTGGCCGACTGAAAATCCCCACCTTGTTATTTGCCAGGTCGATGTCTTTGCGCAGTGATAACAAGCCCGAGGCTTTAATCGCCTGCTCTACGGTCGCACCCTCTTCCAGGGTTACCGAACGCAAATACTGCTTTTCAGGCAGCGCATAAACGATCTCAACGGTGATATCAGGCACGATAAACCTCTTTCGCGCGCTGACTGAACGCTTGCACCATGCTATTCGCTAATTCTTTGAAGATACGACCAAAGGCCATTTCAACCAGCATGTTGGTGAATTCGAAGTCGAGGCTCAGCTCCACTTTGCAGGCATCATCACCCAGAGACGTGAAGTGCCATCCACCGGTCAGCTTGCGGAACGGACCATCAACCAACTGCATTAAAATGCTCTGATTGCTGATCAACGTGTTGCGGGTGGTAAAGGTTTTACTGATGCCCGCTTTCGAGACATCTACCGCTGCCGTCATCTGATTTCCGCTGTTATCCAACACGCGACTGCCCGTGCAGCCTGGAAGAAACTGAGGATAAGCGTCCACATCATTCACGAGCTGATACATCTGCTCAGCGCTATAGGGGACCAACGCCGAACGGCTAATCTGGGCCATAATGGTTCCTGTTCATCACAAAACCGTTGAATAATACCATTTTCGGACACCAAACAAAATTCACGGGTTTGCCAGCTGTGCTAAAATAGTGTGTTTTTTACCGCCCCCAGGACAGGGGGATGCGCCCACAGACTGAGTGATGTAGACTACGCCGCACTATGACAAAGAAAAAAGCTCACAAACCCGGTTCAGCCACTATTGCCCTCAACAAACGCGCTCGCCACGAATACTTCATTGAAGAAGAGTTCGAAGCGGGGATGTCGCTACAGGGATGGGAAGTTAAATCACTCCGCGCCGGTAAAGCCAATATCAGCGACAGCTACATTTTGCTGCGCGATGGCGAAGCCTATCTGTTCGGTTCCACTTTCCAGCCGCTGGCGGTTGCCTCTACGCACGTGGTGTGTGACCCCACGCGTAGCCGCAAGCTGTTGCTGAAGCAGCGCGAACTCGATTCGCTTTACGGCCGAGTCAACCGCGAAGGTTTCACAGTGGTTGCACTGTCGATGTACTGGAAAAACGCATGGGCCAAGCTGAAGATCGGTGTGGCGCGCGGTAAGAAAGAACACGACAAGCGTAACGATGTGAAAGATCGCGAATGGCAGATGGATAAAGCACGTATTATGAAGAATTCAAAGCGTTAAGCACTGGATTCATCCGTCACTATTCTGTAGTATAAGAAGTTCTTGGGGCTGATTCTGGACTCGACGGGATTGTGAAGCCTTAGGTGCATGTCGAGGGGCGGTTTGCCTCGTTAAAAGCCGCAAAAAAATAGTCGCAAACGACGAAAACTACGCTTTAGCAGCTTAATAACCTGCCAAGAGCCCTCTCTCCCTAGCTTCCGCTCTTAAGACGGGGATCAAGAGAGGTCAAACCCAAAAGAGATCGTGTGGATGCCTTGCCTGGGGTTGAAGCACTAAATCTAATCAGGCTAGTTTGTCAGTGGCGTGTCTGTCCGCAGCTGGCCGGCGAATGTAAAGACTGACTAAGCATGTAGTACCGACGGTGTAGTAATTTCGGACGCGGGTTCAACTCCCGCCAGCTCCACCAAAATTCTTTCGCGGCGATACCAGAATCGTCCGCTGAAGTCCTGAAAGCCCGCACGGCGAAAGCCTTGCGGGCTTTTTTGTGTCTGTAATCATCCGAGGCGTTCCCCCCTGAATCCAGAGATAATTGGTACACGAGTTGGTACACGTTATAAATAATGTGTACCTAAAACGTGTACCAATTATGGACGGAAACCAGTCATGGCCCGGATGACACGCCCCCTCACCAATAACGAAATCCTCAAAGCCAATTCTCAAGAGAAAGACTTAACGCTGCACGATGGCGATGGACTTTTCCTGCTCGTCAAAACATCAGGTAAAAAGCTGTGGCGTTTTCGCTACCAGCGGCCAAATAGCATTAGCCGCACAAATCTCAGCCTAGGCTCTTACCCTGCCCTGACGCTCGCCGTCGCTCGCCAAATGCGTGACCAATATCTTTCGCTGCTTGCTCAAGGGATTGACCCGCAGAAGCAGCAAGAGGAAGTATCGGAACAACGCCAAATCGAGCTGGATAGCATTTTTTCAGTTGTGGCTGGGAGATGGTTCCAGCTTAAGAGCAAAAGCGTTACCGAAGATTATGCGAAGGATATTTGGCGATCGCTGGAGAAAGACATCTTCCCTACTATCGGTGAGATTCCTGTTCAAACGCTCAAAGCCAAGACGATTGTTGAAGCACTGGAGCCAATCAAAGCTCGCGGCGCACTTGAGACTGTTCGCCGATTAGTGCAGCGCATTAACGAGATTATGATTTTTGCAGTCAACACAGGGTTGATTGATGCAAATCCGGCTTCGGGCGTTGGTATGGCTTTTGAAAAACCCAAAAAGCAAAACATGCCAACACTTCGACCGGAAGAATTGCCTATGCTGATGCGTTCTCTAGTCATGTCGAACCTATCTGTTCCGACTCGCTGTCTTATTGAGTGGCAGCTCCTGACCCTTGTGCGCCCTTCTGAGGCCTCTGGCGCTCGATGGGTAGAGATCGATCTCCATGCGAAACTCTGGACTATTCCAGCCGAACGGATGAAAGCTAAGCGGGAACACATTGTTCCTTTATCACCTCAAGCATTAGAGATTCTGGATGCAATGAAGCCAATTAGCGCTCATAGGGAACATGTTTTCCCTAGTAGGAATGATCCAAAAAATCAATGAATAGCCAAACTGCAAACGCCGCTTTAAAACGCATTGGCTATGATGGTAAGTTAGTTGCTCATGGGCTACGCTCAATCGCAAGTACTGCACTCAACGAGCAGGGATTCAATGCAGATATTATTGAGGCGGCTTTAGCTCATTCAGATAAAAATGAAGTACGCCGTGCTTACAATAGGTCTACATACTTAGCTGCGCGTTATAATTTAATGAACTGGCGGGGGTTATTCGTAAAGAAATCACTTTCACATTAGTTCACCTTAGAAATTTAAAAGGATCGTAATTATGGATTTTATTTCAGAGCTGGATGAAATAATTATTCTCGGCACGCAAGGTAATATTGAATCTTCTATTCTTGACATGAATGATGAAGATTTCTATGAGTTTACTGAAACTATATATCTTGTTACTAGGCATTATTTTAATATAAACCCGCATAAAAATGAAAACTTTTCATTTATAGCAAACGCATCATTGAGCGGCGGCCGTCATCCATGTTCCGCCGCAGAATGCCGAATCAATAAAATATTACAAGTAGCATCATTCTCTGCACTCTATAGCGATGAAGTTTATATTCAAAATCCATTTGAAAAAGTCACTATAGATGGAGTTGAGAACGTTAATAGCATGTCAAGACAAGATGTTATTGCTGGCATATATAACTATCTCTATCTAAAACCATTAATTAAAAGAGGCATAATAAAATACGCACTTAATAAAATCGCCTTATGCCACGAACACGGACTATCATTAGCCGGCCCACTTTCTGAAGAATTAATTAAAAAAGAAAAGGATTTATACGAATTACTTCATGAAGAATTGATTCATAAATGCACGGTTAGTTTTGATATTACTGCCGACGGCACTCCTTTTTTGGAGATAAAAGGGCCAGATAGTTTTGTCGAGCACGGAGTTATGTATTTTCATCTCATGGAGCCTGTTGGTGATTATATTAAATCACTCTTCAACAAGTCTTTACCTTATAGATTTTCAATGAAAGAAGTAGTTCAAGAACAGATCCTTGCTTTAATCATATCACCAATAATTGAAGACTTATCAGAACAAGAGTGGCATACAAAATTTTATGGCACATCATATTTATGTGACAACCAGCAGCAAATTATGGTGGCAACAAATACTAACCCTACCATATATAAAGTGAACTCAAAAAGCTTCAACTCTTCCATTGAACACTACCTACCAACAATACAAAGTAAAAACTTAGAAAGCATACTGAAAATCAGGGAGAAAGAAGAAGAGTCATTCAAGGTTTACAGAGACAAAGTTAACAATCTAATTAGAAAGAGTAAATATTGGGAACAAAGAGAGATTGCTGAAATATTTAGAGACCAAATTCTCCCTGAGATCAACACCATTGAAAAAAAAGTAAGTGACTGGAAGAAAAAAACTAAGGCTGGGATAAGAGATAAAATTATTATTGGTTCTGGTGCTGTTTCATTCGGTTTATATGCAGGAATTTTACCAAATGATCTTAGCCACTTACTAGCAGCCATAGGAGGTGGAGCAGCAGTTATTAGCACTGCTGTTGACTATACTAAAACCATAAGAGGGAAAAGTGAGGCTAGATCAAATGATTTTTACTTCCTTTGGCAAATGAAAAATAAATGATGCACTTCGCGCGCAATGCTATCCCCGCCACGCCTGCCCGCTTTATGCATCGTTTTTCATGCAAGTGCATTGTGTGGGCCAAGCCGCGCCCTATATGGCCTGAATGGGAGAAAGCGGCACATGATTTTGCATGCAGATCCATGCACGCTATGCATGCACTGCTCTTTACAAAGCGGCTCGCCAAAAAAAGGCTTCAGTAAGACAAAGACAGGAATAAAAAAGCCGCTGGTTATGCAGCGGCAGTGTGAGGGATTAATGAATCTGGCGGAATGCAGAACCATAACGGCCCAGCGTCTGGCGTTCTCTTGCTGGTTCCGGTGATGATACCGGTATTTTTTCCGGCTGTGGCGGTGCGGTGATCACCTTTGTGATGCTCTCATTCGTCTTGAAAGTACAGGAGCAGTCGAGGTTAGTGCACTGGTGATAACGCTCTTTTACCTGCTCTGACATATAGCGGCTCGATTTGGTATGTGCCGCGCTTTTGCAGAAGGGACAATGCATCATTTCTGGCTTCCCTCCTGAAGTTTTGCACGCTGCGCCCGGATTGATTCAGCCAGCTTCTGGCGGCGCATAGGATGGCGGTAAAGCTCCATATCAATACCCGTAAGCGGCGGGCGATACAGACCAATACTCTCCAGCAGCGGAGCTGAATCGCCACGGATAATCTAGACACTTCCGAGCCGTTGATAATACTGGGTTTCATATTCTGTCGGTGACATCTGAT
>NZ_JAERJM010000040.1:0-1222 GCF_018257655.1 Pantoea sp. JGM49
GTGACCTGCTCCCCGTTGATTAATACACCGCGATGTTAGTAATGTCTTCATAAGTCACATGAGGACGTCCCCATGAAGAAGCGATTTTCCGACGAACAGATCATCAGTATTCTCCGCGAGGCAGAAGCCGGGGTTTCGGCCCGGGAACTCTGCCGCAAGCATGCTATTTCAGACGCCACCTTCTACACCTGGCGCAAGAAGTTTGGCGGCATGGAAGTCCCCGAAGTGAAGCGGCTCAAGTCACTTGAAGAGGAGAATGCCCGCCTCAAGAAGCTGCTCGCTGAAGCCATGCTGGATAAGGAGGCGCTTCAGGTGGCTCTGGGCCGAAAGTTCTGACGACAGACCAGAAGCGGGAAGCCGTGGAAGTCATGTGTGAGGCCGCAGGTCTGTCGCAACGTCGTGCCTGCAGGCTGGCAGGCTTGCCCCTGTCGACCTGCCGTTATTCGGCTCAGCGTCCGGCTGCTGACGCGCTGCTGTCCCTACGCATTACAGAGCTGGCACTTGAACGCCGCCGCTTTGGCTACCGGCGCATCTGGCAGTTACTGCGCCGGGAGGGCCTTCACGTCAACCACAAGCGGGTATACCGCATCTATCATCTCAACGGCCTGGGTGTAAAGCGCAGGCGACGCCGCAAGGGGCTGGCGACTGAGCGGCTTCCGCTTCTTCGTCCGGATGCGCCGAACCTGACATGGTCAATGGATTTTGTCATGGATGCTCTTGCCAGCGGCCGCCGGGTTAAGTGTCTGACCTGCGTGGATGATTTCACGAAGGAGTGTCTGACGATCACCACGGCATTCGGGATTACAGGCGTTCAGGTGACGCGCATTCTGGACAGCATTGCGCTGTTTCGTGGCTATCCTGCAACGATAAGAACCGATCAGGGTCCGGAGTTTACCTGCCGTGCGCTGGATCAATGGGCCTTTGAACATGGTGTTAAGTTGCGCTTAATCCAGCCAGGCAAGCCAACGCAGAACGGATTTATTGAGAGCTTCAATGGCCGCTTTCGGGATGAATGTCTGAATGAACACTGGTTCAGCGATATTCTTCATGCCCGGGAAATCATTAATGACTGGCGGCAGGATTATAACGAGTGTCGACCACATTCATCTCTGGATTACCAGACGCCAGCTGAATTTGCAGCAGGCTGGCGAAACGGGAAATATGAAGAAAAACCAACCGACATTACTAACTGAAGGTTGTATCTAATCCTGGGGGCAGGTCA
>NZ_JAERJM010000041.1:0-1125 GCF_018257655.1 Pantoea sp. JGM49
CTGTGAGTTCGAAGAGTAGGGCGGGACACGTGGTATCCTGTCTGAATATGGGGGGACCATCCTCCAAGGCTAAATACTCCTGACTGACCGATAGTGAACCAGTACCGTGAGGGAAAGGCGAAAAGAACCCCGGCGAGGGGAGTGAAACAGAACCTGAAACCGTGTACGTACAAGCAGTGGGAGCCAACTTGTTTGGTGACTGCGTACCTTTTGTATAATGGGTCAGCGACTTATATTCTGTAGCAAGGTTAACCGTATAGGGGAGCCGCAGGGAAACCGAGTCTTAACTGGGCGTTAAGTTGCAGGGTATAGACCCGAAACCCGGTGATCTAGCCATGGGCAGGTTGAAGGTTGGGTAACACTAACTGGAGGACCGAACCGACTAATGTTGAAAAATTAGCGGATGACTTGTGGCTGGGGGTGAAAGGCCAATCAAACCGGGAGATAGCTGGTTCTCCCCGAAAGCTATTTAGGTAGCGCCTCGTGAACTCATCTTCGGGGGTAGAGCACTGTTTCGGCTAGGGGGCCATCCCGGCTTACCAACCCGATGCAAACTGCGAATACCGGAGAATGTTATCACGGGAGACACACGGCGGGTGCTAACGTCCGTCGTGAAGAGGGAAACAACCCAGACCGCCAGCTAAGGTCCCAAAGTCATGGTTAAGTGGGAAACGATGTGGGAAGGCACAGACAGCCAGGATGTTGGCTTAGAAGCAGCCATCATTTAAAGAAAGCGTAATAGCTCACTGGTCGAGTCGGCCTGCGCGGAAGATGTAACGGGGCTAAACCATGCACCGAAGCTGCGGCAGCGACGCTTAGGCGTTGTTGGGTAGGGGAGCGTTCTGTAAGCCGTTGAAGGTGAACTGTGAGGTTTGCTGGAGGTATCAGAAGTGCGAATGCTGACATAAGTAACGATAAAGCGGGTGAAAAGCCCGCTCGCCGGAAGACCAAGGGTTCCTGTTCAACGTTAATCGGAGCAGGGTGAGTCGACCCCTAAGGCGAGGCTGAAAAGCGTAGTCGATGGGAAGCAGGTTAATATTCCTGCACTTGGTGTTACTGCGAAGGGGGGACGGAGAAGGCTAGGTTATCCGGGCGACGGTTGTCCCGGTTTAAGCATGTAGGCGG
>NZ_JAERJM010000042.1:0-732 GCF_018257655.1 Pantoea sp. JGM49
ATTTGCACGGCAACCAACTATTTATCATCAATTGATTTTTACATTGAGTTAATTGATAAACTACTCGAAGAAACAGATAAATTCATAGTATTCAAAGCACATCCTTGGGAGCATCAAAAAAATAATTTAAAAGGTGCTTTAACATCAACAGAGATAAGAAACCACATTAACTCTCTCAGTCAAGACAAAGCGGAGCGTGTTCTTATCACAGAAAATTTCAATCTTCACAATTTGTTTAAGCAATCTAAAACCGTTATAACTTTATGCTCGCAGTCAGCAATTGAAGCCGCTTTTTTTGGAATTAAACCAGTTCAATTAGGGCAAGCATTTTATGGCAAAAAGGGTTTTTCTTACGACTATAATCTGATTGAAGATTTTATAAATGATTACAAATCTGAATCATTTCCATCCTACTTGACTATTGACGAATTTGATAAGCTTGAAGAGTTTCTCGTTAAACATCTTGAGAAAAGCTTGGTTTCGATTCATAAATCAGGAATTCTTGCTCTTGAGAATAAACTAAGACAGCCATCACTTATACCTTTAGTCAAGCCTGTGTTAAAAAAAACCGTTACTGAAACTCATCACATTCCTTCACTGCTAACTGAAAAAGCCCTACCAATTGAAAAGATAAAGTCAGTTATCAACAATGAAGAATCAGTCATTAGTGACATTATTGCCACCGTTGAAGCTTCTAAGGTAGTTATTAAAAGAAAAGGTAATATCCTGTCT
>NZ_JAERJM010000043.1:0-713 GCF_018257655.1 Pantoea sp. JGM49
AAAAACGCCTCTGGCGTTGTAAGGTTAAGCCTCACGGGTCATTAGTACCGGTTAGCTCAATGCATCGCTGCACTTACACATCCGGCCTATCAACGTCGTCGTCTTCAACGTCCCTTCAGGACTCTCTGGGAGTCAGGGAGAACTCATCTCGGGGCAAGTTTCGTGCTTAGATGCTTTCAGCACTTATCTTTTCCGCACTTAGCTACCGGGCAATGCCATTGGCATGACAACCCGAACACCAGTGGTGCGTTCACTCCGGTCCTCTCGTACTAGGAGCAACCCCCCTCAATTCTCCAGCGCCCACGGCAGATAGGGACCGAACTGTCTCACGACGTTCTAAACCCAGCTCGCGTACCACTTTAAACGGCGAACAGCCGTACCCTTGGGACCTACTTCAGCCCCAGGATGTGATGAGCCGACATCGAGGTGCCAAACACCGCCGTCGATATGAACTCTTGGGCGGTATCAGCCTGTTATCCCCGGAGTACCTTTTATCCGTTGAGCGATGGCCCTTCCATTCAGAACCACCGGATCACTATGACCTGCTTTCGCACCTGCTCGAGCCGTCACTCTCGCAGTCAAGCTGGCTTATGCCATTGCACTAACCTCCTGATGTCCGACCAGGATTAGCCAACCTTCGTGCTCCTCCGTTACTCTTTGGGAGGAGACCGCCCCAGTCAAACTACCCACCAGACACTGTCCGCAACCCGGAT
>NZ_JAERJM010000045.1:0-650 GCF_018257655.1 Pantoea sp. JGM49
TCGTGCAGGCCGAGTTTTTTCTCCAGATAGTGGATGTTGGTGCCACCCTGCTGGAAATGTTCGTCGGACATGATTTTCATCTGCAGCTCGACGTTGGTCTTGATGCCGTCGATGATCAGTTCCGCCAGCGCATTTTTCATGCGCGCGATGGCCACTTCACGGGTGTCACCGTAGGTGATCAGCTTGCCGATCATGGAATCGTAGTACGGCGGCACGCTGTAGCCGGCATAGATGTGCGATTCCCAGCGCACGCCAAAACCGCCTGGCGCGTGGAAACGGGTGATCTTGCCCGGGCTCGGCAGGAAGGTATTTGGATCCTCGGCGTTGATACGGCACTCTACCGCATGACCGCGAACAATCACGTCTTCCTGTTTGATCGACAGCGGCTGACCGGCAGCAATACGCAGCTGCTCTTTGATCAGATCCACGCCGGTGATCATCTCGGTCACCGGATGCTCCACCTGAATACGGGTGTTCATCTCGATGAAGTAGAACTCACCGTTTTCGTACAGGAACTCGAAGGTACCCGCACCGCGGTAGCCGATATCGATACAGGCTTTGGCACAGCGCTCGCCGATAAAGCGACGCAGTTCCGGCGTGATGCCCGGCGCTGGTGCTTCTTCGACCACTTTCTGGTGACGACGCTGCAT
>NZ_JAERJM010000046.1:0-626 GCF_018257655.1 Pantoea sp. JGM49
GTGCCGGGATAAAGGCTCAGGTCGGATACCGGAGCCCGCGGGCACGTAAAGGTGAGGCCAGTATCGTGTCGCCCAACAGGCTCCAGCGACAGTTCAATCCGGATGCTCCGGATGAGCGTTGGGTAACGGACATAACCTACATCAGGACCCACGAAGGCTGGCTGTATCTTGCCGTAGTTGTTGATCTGTTCTCACGCAAAATTATCGGCTGGTCCATGCAATCCCGGATGACAAAGGACATTGTCCTGAACGCACTGCTGATGGCTGTATGGCGGCGTAATCCCCAAAAGCAGGTGCTGGTTCATTCGGATCAGGGCAGTCAGTACACAAGCCATGAGTGGCAGTCGTTCCTGAAATCGCACGGCCTGGAGGGCAGCATGAGCCGTCGCGGTAACTGTCATGATAATGCGGTTGCAGAAAGCTTTTTCCAGTTGTTGAAACGCGAACGGATAAAGAAAAAGATCTACGGAACGCGGGAAGAAGCCCGCAGCGATATTTTTGATTACATCGAAATGTTTTATAACAGTAAGCGTCGGCATGGTTCTAGCGATCAGATGTCACCGACAGAATATGAAACCCAGTATTATCAACGGCTCGGAAGTGTCTAGATTATCCGTGGCGATTCA
>NZ_JAERJM010000048.1:0-528 GCF_018257655.1 Pantoea sp. JGM49
TTTCATCAGTCGCCAGACTCTGTTGACTCCGCACTGTTGTCCGCTGTCCCGCATATCCAGATGGATCTTGCGATAACCATAGACGCATCCCGATTCCAGCCAGAACTGTTTAATCTGTCCTGTCAGTCTCAGGTCTGCCTGATGGCGTTGTGAATGCGGCTGCTGAAGCCAGGCGTAAAAACCACTGGGATGAACATCCAGCACCCGACAGAGCAGGCGAACAGGCCAGCAACAGGTGTTGTCACGGATAAAGGCGTACCTCAGTCGGACAGCTTTGCGAAGTACGCCGCGGCTTTTTTTAATATGTCCCGTTCGTCGGTAACCCGCTTCAGTTCTTTCTGGAGACGGCGGATCTCGGCCTGAGCATCTGACTGTTCTTTATCTGTGGAAGAATCCGGACCGTACTTCCTTATCCATGCGTAAAGGCTGTGGGTAGTGATATCGAGACGTGTTGCAACGCTGGAAACAGAATGGCCACGATCAACAACCTGTTTGACTGCTTCAATTTTAAACTCTTCTGGATAACGC
>NZ_JAERJM010000049.1:0-528 GCF_018257655.1 Pantoea sp. JGM49
TGCAGACTGCAAGCATTTGAGAGACTCGAACACATCGTTTATTCATTCTTATTACGGAGAATGAATACGACGTGTCGTTTCAATTTTCAGCTTGTTCCGGATTGTTAAAGAGCATAATACTTCGCAGCACACCGTTGCCGGTACGCTCTGAAGTATTGTTTTGAGTCACTGTAATGGTGGAGCTAAGCGGGATCGAACCGCTGACCTCCTGCGTGCAAGGCAGGCGCTCTCCCAGCTGAGCTATAGCCCCATACAGTTACTGCAGAGACCACTACTACCACTCACCAGGAGTCCCGTTTTATGAAAACGGTAATTCGTGCTCAGGCAAGGCATGTACGAAGGACGTTTACTGTTGGGTAAACGACTGAGTACATAACGCCGCATGAGTGCGAATTTGGTAGGCCTGAGTGGACTTGAACCACCGACCTCACCCTTATCAGGGGTGCGCTCTAACCACCTGAGCTACAAGCCTGTAGAGGTTTTTTCTGCTCGTTACTTTTCTATCAGACAATCTGTGTGAGCACTTCG